>DATGJA010000803.1:0-12973 GCA_035295445.1 Polyangiaceae bacterium
TCAGCCCCGACTACCGCAAGAAGCCCGAGCGGCTGGGGCTCCTCATCTCGTACGTGCGGTTTCTGTACATCAAGCTGCACCGCGAGCTGTTCAAGGACGAGCTGCTCGCCGAGCTCTTGCCGCCGCTCGAGCCGGACGGCACGTCGCACCTGTGGGACGCGGTCGGTCGCAAGTTCACCGACATGACATATGCAGACGCCGATCGGCTCTCGAAGAAGAACAAGGAGTTCG
Source organism: Polyangiaceae bacterium (assembly GCA_035295445.1). Classification (GTDB taxonomy): domain Bacteria; phylum Myxococcota_A; class Polyangia; order Polyangiales; family Polyangiaceae; genus Palsa-1150. Next base: position 232 of record DATGJA010000803.1, read on the forward strand.
TGAAGGGCCTCTTCCCGGAGGGGGCCATCTACGCGACCCTGCTCCCGCAGAACGCGCAGGACGTCATCGGCAAGGTGGGCGCCCAGACCAAGGGAGTCGAGAAGATGCTCCGGCGGATCGGCTTCCGCTACGCGTGGCGGGTCGATCCGTTCGACGGCGGCCCGCACTTCACGGCCCCGATCGACGAAATCACGCTCGTGCAGCGATCGCACAAGGCACGCGTCGCGCGGATCGCGTCGGACGCCGACTTGCCCAAGACGCGCGCGCTCTTGGCCGTCGAGCCGGCCGCGCCGCCCTTCTTTCGCGCCGTGCTGGCGCCCTGGCGCGAGGCCCCGGCGCAAGACGACGGGGACGGCGCCGCCGTGATCGGCTCGGACGCCGCGGGCCAACTTGGTCTTTCCGTGGGCGACGAGGTCTGGATCCTTCCGACCGGTTGAGACTCGGCCCCGGTGTGGCAGACTCGCCCGCATGGTCCTCGAAGCTCTGCGGCGTTCGGCGTTGGGGGGGGAAACGCTGCCGTTCGACATGTTCGACACGCACTACTCGGACTCGGAGGCGCGCCGCGCCCGCCGGATGGAGAGCATCTACCACGTCGGTCAGGCCAAGATCTGGGACGGTCGGGAGGTGCTCGCCGCCCTCGTCTCCAAGTACGGCAAGCCGGATCTCGCGCCCCACGTGCGCCGCGCGCTGGCCCGCGTCTTTTCGATCATCATGTGGGGCGAGCTCGCCGCGTGGAAGATCAGCGCCCAGCTCGCCGACCGCCTCGAGCCGCTCGAGGCGAAGCTCGCCGCGGCGAGTCAGGTGCACGACGAAGCGCGCCACTTCTACGTGATGCACGACTACTTGGCGGCGCTCGACGAGACGCCGCCCCGTCTCGAGTACTGGTCGCGCCGCGTGATTCGAAAGACCCTCGGCACCGAGGACCTGCTGAAGAAGCTCATCGGGATGCAGCTCACGGTCGAGACGATCGCGCTCGTGATCTTCCAGCGCGTGCGGGAGATCGAGGCCGAGCCCGTGCTCAGCGAGCTCCTCGGGTATTACGAGCGCGACGAGGCGCGCCACGTCGGCCTCGGCGTCCAGCTCGTCCCGCAGATGATGAAGGGCGCCTCGGTGCCGCGCCTCGTGGGCGTCGGCCTGTTCCAGCTCGATCTCTTGGCGACCACGCTCATCAGCCTCAAGACGATCGAGAACGACCTTCTGGCGCTGGGGGTCGACCCGCGGAGCATGCTGGGGCTGGCCTTTCGCAAGCAGCGCGACATCGAGGGGATGATCCGCGCCGAGTTCCCCGACTGGCCCGACGATCCGCCGGTCGGCCGCGCGTTCGATGCGATGTGCGAGGCCTTGTTCCCGAGCGAGGGAGCCGGCGTCGACGTGTCCCTTCCGACGCGGGTCGCGCACGCATGGCAAGTCGCGGCGCGGGCCCGCACGGGCGTCGTCGAGCTGTGGGGCAGGGGCCGCCCGGCCGATTAGCAGGCCGGGTGGCCGCGTGCGGGGAAGATCTTTCCGGGGTTGAGAAGGCCCTTCGGGTCGAACGTGCGCTTGATGTCGCGCTGCAGCTCGATGAGGGCTTCGCTCTGCTCGAGCGGCAGGTACGGCGCCTTGGAGACGCCGATCCCGTGCTCGCCGCTGAGCGTTCCGCCCATCTCGACGGTGGCGCGCATCAGGAGCTCGATCGCTCGGTCCACCCTCGGCCGCTCGGAGTCGTCGTCCCACAAGAAGTTCACGTGCAGGTTGCCGTCCCCCGCGTGCCCGTACGACAGGTGCCGGACCGCCGTGGCCTCGCCGATCTCGTCGGCGCGGGCCAAGAGGTCGGCCATACGCGTGCGCGGCACGACGACGTCCTCGCTCAGCTTGTGACGAGCGAGCCTCCGCGTCGCGTGGGAGAGCTCGCGACGAGCCGCCCAGAGCCGACCGCGCTGTCCGGCGTCTTGCGCCACGACGACGTCGATGCAGCCGGCGCATCCGATCGCCGCCTCGCCGACGCGCAGCAGGTCCTCTTCGGCCCCGGCGCCGTCCACTTCCACGAGGAGCATCGCCCCCGCGCGGGGATCGACGGCGACGCCCGCGGCCCGAACGGCGGCCAGCGTCGCCGCGTCCAGCATCTCCAAGCAGCGGGGAACGACGCCGGCTTCCACCACGGCGCCCACGGCGAGCGCCGCGGCCCGGACGTCCGAGAAGAGCGCGAGCGCGGTCGCCACTTGCGGCGGGGCGTGCACCAGTCGGACGGTGGCCTCGGTGAAGACGGCGAGCGTCCCCTCGCTCCCGACGAGCAGGCCGGTGACGTCGTATCCGGTGACGCCCTTGGGGGTACGTCGGCCGGCGCGCACGATGCGCCCGCCCATGAGGCACCCCTCCACCCCGAGGACCCAGTCGCGCGTGACGCCGTACTTGAACGCGCGGGGGCCGCCCGCGTTCTCGGCGAGGTTGCCCCCGAGCATGCAGCTGCCGAGCGAGTTGGGGTCGGGGGGGTAGAAGAGGCCCTCGCGCTCGACCGCCGCGTGCAGGTCGCCCGTGACGACGCCCGGCTCGACGACCGCCACGAGGTTCGCCCGGTCGATGTCCTTGATGCGCGCGAGGCGTTGGGTCGAAAGGACGATGCCGCCCGCGACGGGGACGGCGCCGCCGGTTCGGCCCGTCCCGGCCGCGCGCGGCGTGACGGGGACCTCGCACGCTTCGGCGATTGCGAGCGTCGTCGCCACGTCTTCGGTCGACGACGCCAGCACGACCGCGTCGACCGGCCTGCCCCCGACGTCGCTCTCGTCCGACTCGTAAGCGGCGCACGCCTGAGCCTCGGTCAGAACCTTGGACGGGCCGAGGCGGCGCGTCAGCTCGGCCCGGGCGCGGTCGACGGCGGCGCGAGAAGGCAGGGGGACCTGCGGCGCGGGCAGGAGCACGCGAGGAGCGTAGCGCGTGACTGGTACTCTCGCTTCGCTCGAGCGTGCGGACGCGTTGGGTGTATCGTCCGAACTCTCGCTTCGCTCGAGCGTGCGGACTCAACCGCCCGCGGCGTCCATCGCGGCGGCTTCGGTCGATCCGTCGGCGCCGCTCTCGGTCGTCGTCGCGTCGCCCGGTGTCGCGTCCGCGGCGCCGTCGGCCCCCGCTTCGACCGTGGCGTCGGCCGGCCCGGCGTCCATCGGGCCCGCGTCGGGCCTCGACCCGGAGTCGCGCCCGCTGCCCCCCGCGTCGCGGGAGAACCCTGCGTCGCGCCCCGAGCCGCTCGAGCCGGAGCCCGATCCCGACGCGGTCCCCGTGGAAGCGCCGGAGGCCGATCCGGACGACCTCCCGGAGGAAACGCCGGAGGACGCGCCCGCAGAGGCGCCGCTGCCGCCGGTGCCGGCGACGCACGCGCCGCTGGCGCACGTCTCTCCGATGAGCGTGCAATCGCGGCATGCTCCCGAGTTGCCGCAGGCGGTGTCGAGGGTCCCCTCGCATTGCCCCGACGGGGTACAGCAGCCGCTCGGGCAGGGGAGGTCGGCGCCGCACATGACGCCCATGCCGGAAGAACCGGTCCCGGTGCCGCCGGCGGAGCTCGAGCCGCTCGAAGGCGCGTCGGGCGTGAAGAACGAGCTGTTGCCGGCCCCCTCGGCGGAGCCGTCGTCGCCATGGTCGTTCGACGAGCCGCCGCACGCGCAGAGCACGCCCAGCGTCGCGCCCAGCGCGATGCGACCAAGTCGAGCCACGCTCACCCGATGACCTCCCACGATCATCTTACGCGGGGGGCCTTGGCGACGCACCGGCGACGCTCGTCACGGGGCGATCTTACCTCCCACAGGCTGCGCGCTCGTCACACGCTTGGGGGCGAGGCGCTGAACGTGAGCGCGACGCCGTCGAGGACGTCGCGCACCTTGGCGAGGAGCGTGTCCGGTGTGATGGGCTTTTGAACGAAGGCGACCCCTTCGGCCAGGACGCCGTTGCGTACGACCGTGTCCGCCGTGTACCCGGACATGAAGAGGACGCGCGTGGCCGGTCGCACCCCTACCACCTTCTCGGCGAGCTCGCGCCCGTTCATCCGCGGCATGACGACGTCCGTGAGCAGCAGATCGACCGTGACGTCGCCGGCGTCTATCTTGGCGAGCGCCTCGGCGGCTCCCGGCGCCTCGATCACCTTGTATCCGCTCCGACGGAGGATCTCGCAGACGACCTTGCGGACCACGTCTTCGTCCTCGACCAAGAGGACGGTCTCCGAGCCGCCCGAGGCCAATCGGGCTGGAGGCGGCGCCGAGCTCGCCCCCTCGTCCCCGCCATCGGCCTGCGGCAAATACACGCTGAAGGTGGACCCCTTGCCGCGCTCGCTGAGGACCGTCACGTGGCCCCCACTCTGCTTGACGATTCCGTAGACCGTCGACAGGCCGAGGCCCGTGCCCTTGCCGACCTCCTTGGTGGTGAAGAAGGGGTCGAAGATCCGGATCTGCGTGTGGCTGTCCATCCCCGTCCCGGTGTCGGTGACCGCGAGGCGAACGTACTCGCCCGGGTGGGCGTCCTGCTGCTGCGCGGCGGTCTCCGAGTCGAGGATCACGTCCGCGGTCTCGATCGTCACCTTGCCGCCGTTCGGCATGGCGTCTCGCGCGTTCACGACCAGGTTAAGGAGGACCTGCTCGATCTGGCCGGGATCGGCGCGCACGGGGCTCAGGCTCCGATGCGTCGCCAACTCGAGGACGACGTCTTCCCCGAGCAGGCGACGGAGCATCGTCTGCGAGCCCAGGACGACCTGATCGAGCCGCAGGATGCGTGGCTGCAGGATCTGCTGGCGGCTGAAGGCGAGGAGCTGGCGGGTCAGCTCCGCGGCGCGCTCTCCCGCTCGCCGGATCTCGTCGACCGTGGGGACGATCGGATCGTCGGGTTGCGCCGTCGCGAGCACCAAGCTCGCGCAGCTGAGGACGACGGTCAGCAGGTTGTTGAAGTCGTGCGCCACTCCCCCGGCGAGGCGCCCGATGGCCTCCATCTTCTGGGCCTGGCTCAGGCGTTCCTCGAGTCCTCGTCGGTCCGTCTCGTCGCGCACCATCGCGAGGGCGCCCTCGAACTGCCCCCGTTCGTCGAACACGGGCGTCGATTCGATGCGGACCCAGCGGCGCCCTCCGTCCTGCCGCCTCAGCTTGATGTCTTGCCGTTGGGCGAGCGCGCCGGTTCCTCGAAGGATGTCGCGCACGACGGTGCGCCAGCCCTCCTCGACGAACGCGCCGACCTCCGTCCCCTCGATGTCGGACGCGTCGCAGTCGGTGAGCGCCAGCATCCGCGCGTTCATGAAGGTGGTCTTGAGGTCCCGGTCCACGGTCCAGACGCCTTCGCTGGTCGTCTCGACGATGCGCCGGTATCGCTCCTCGCTCGCGCGAAGTCGGTTCTCCGACTGTCTGTGGGCCTCGCGGACCTTGCTCTCGCGCAGCTCGCGCTCCACCGACGGGACGAGGCGCGTGAGCTTGTCCTTGAGAACGTAGTCGTGCGCTCCCGCGCGCATCGCCGCGACCGCGGTCTCCTCGCTCACCGTGCCGGAGATGATGATGAAGGGCACGTCGAGCCCGGCTTCGCGGACGAGCTCGAGGACGCCGAGCGCGCTTGCGCGGGGCATCGACCAGTCGCAGGTGACGACGTCCCACGTCTCCTTCTGCAGCGCGTTTCGCACGGACGACAGGTCGTCGACCCTGCGCACCCGGACGTTCCCGAGCGATCGTCGAAGCTCGAGCGCGATGAGCTTCGCGTCCGTCTCGGAGTCGTCGACGACAAGGACACGCAGGGGCGTGTCGGGCATCCGGTCGCTAGCGTTCACGCTCGCGGCCTCCGCGCACTGTCCGGCATCCGGTCGGTCCCCCCAAAAGGTGAGACTCAAAGGGTCCTACAACGCCGACGCGGGGGCAAGCTCCAGCCGCGGCGCCCGCGTCAGAGGCACTCGCGTTTCCAGCGCTTGAAGCCGCCGACGACTTCGAAGGGGGGATCGCACCGCGAGGTCCTGGCTCCGACTGCCGAGGCTGAGCCCGCCGCGGGCGCGGCGGTCGGCGTCGTGGGCTCAGGTGTGTATTGTCCGCGAGCGACCCGATCCGCGGGCCGATCTGTCGGCGCGAGCGCGTCGAGCGGGGCGAGCGCCTCGACCGAAGGGGAGGTGTCCACGGCTCGCGTGCTCTCGCCGGCCTTGGCCGTCAGTGTCCGCACGCGTCCGTGGGCGAACGCCGGGATCCATGCTGCACCCAGGGCTGCGGCCGCGGCGACCAACGTCGTCAGGACGGCGGCGCCGATGGCCCATCGGCGGCCCCACGGGCGTCGCGCGAGGGCGTCCCCGACGGCGGCTCCGGAAGAAGGCCCGAGCACCGCCCGCTCGGTCGGCGCATAGGGCGAAACGGCGGAATCGGGGCCCGAGGCCACGGCAGAAGCGAACGCGCCGGCGAGCTCCAGCGCGCTTTGGTGGCGCGCGGCGACGTCCTCGGCGAAGGCCCTCTCGAAGAACGCAGCGAGTCCGGCGGGGAGGGCGGCATCCCGTTCGTGCACCGGGACGAACCGGCGCTCGCGCAGACTCTCGATGAGCTCGTCCGAGGAGAAGCCGGGTAGGGGAAGCTCGCCCGTCAGCGCTTCATAGGCCACCGTCGCCAGGGCCCAGAGGTCGACGGAGCGGTCGGGCGGCGTCTCGCCTTCGATCTGCTCGGGGCTCATGTAGCCAGCAGTGCCGAGGACGACGTTCGCGCCCGTCGCGTGGGGGGAGAGAGGGCGATGGGCCCTCATCATGCGCGCGATGCCGAAGTCGAGCAGCTTGACGAGGCGGGTTCCGTCCTCGTCGCAGGTGACGAAGACGTTCGCCGGCTTCAGATCGCGATGGACGACCCCTTCGGCGTGGGCGTGCGCGAGGCCTCGCGCCACCTGCCGGAGAAGCTCCGCGGTGTCGCTCGGCGAGAGGCACCCGCGCCGCGTGACCAGCGTGTCGAGAGTCTCACCCTCGAGGAGCTCCATCACGAGATACGCAACGACCCCCTCCTCTCCGTGGTCGGTCACCTGCACGATGTGACGGGTTCGGCGCGAGAGGCGGGCGGCGACCTGCGCCTCGAACCGGAAGCGCGCCGCCGCTGTGGCCGCGTCCTCGAACTCCACGTGCTCGGGCGATCGCGCCAGGAGCTTCACCGCCACCCGTTCGTCGAGCGTCCGATGGCGGGCGACCCACACCTCGCCCATCGAGCCGGCGCCCAAGCGTCGGATCAGCTCGTAGCGCCCGCCGACGAGGAGGCCCGGCCGTGTCGGCAACACGAGCGTGGCCGTGGGAGGCGATCGGCGGCGAGGCCGCGCCGAGGACTCGGAAGAATGCATCGCACGCGCCGCTTGAGGCACGGCAGTCTTACAACGGACGAAGCGGCTCGCAAGGTCCGGCGAGCGTCGTTCGTCGCGTCCTCAGCCGTACTGGACCGCCGAAATGTGCACGCCCATGTAGAGGTCGCCGAAGGCGATCTTGCCGCGATCGGCTCCGGCCGCGCCCGCGGTGACCATCAGCGGCAGCAGGTGTTCCTCGCGTGGATGAGCTTCCCGCGCGGCGGGAGCCTTGGCCCATGCCACGAGCCGCTCGGCCCGCTCGCCCCGCTCGAGGACGGCGACCTCGCGCAGCCACGCGTCGAACGTCTCCGAGACGCCGCGCCCGCCCCCCCCGCGCAGGACGTGAAGGTTGTGGAACGACATGCCGCTGCCGACGATGAGCACCCCCTCGTCCCGCAGAGGCTCGAGCGCCGCGCCGAGGCGAAGGTGCGCCGTGGGATCGAGGGAGCTCAAGAGCGAGAGCTGGAGCGTCGGCACGTCCGCGTCGGGGTACGCGAGCTTGAGCGGGACGAAGGTCCCGTGGTCGAAGCCGCGCGCGTCGTTGGTGGCGGTCTCGAACCCCGCGCTCCGCAGGAGCTCGACGACGCGCCGCGCGACCTGCGGGTGTCCGGGGGCGGGCCAGGTGATCTCGTACGAGGCGGGAGGAAACCCGTAGTAGTCGTAGAGCATCGGGGGGCGCGCGGAGGTCATCACCGTCGGGACGCGCTCTTCCCAGTGCGCGGAGACCGAGAGCACCGCCCTCGGCGGCTCCTTCGTCAGAGACCCCAGCGAGCGCAGGTAGCCGGCGAGCTTCGCGACTTCACCCTCGTCGAGTCCCATGTCGACGAACGGCCACGGGCCGCCCCCGTGAGGGATGTAGACGACGGGCATCCGTGAATCGCGATCGGTCATGCGATCGCATGTTGCGGACGGCCCCGCCGCCCCGCAAGGGGCCGCCTCTCAGGCCGCTCGGCCGAGGCGCCGCACGATCACCCTCACGTTCCCCTTGACGGCAAAGTGACGCACTTTGTCGAGGAGCGCCTCGGTGACCTCGTAGCCTCGCGGCAGGAGCAGCCCTCCCGAGGCGTTGCGCACGTCGTCCGCGAACGTCATCCCCGCTTGCACCATGCGGATCGGGATCTCGCGCACCTCGTGGCGCTGGACCGCGCTGCCCATGAGCGTGGCGAACTGCTCGAGGAGCTGGGGGTCGTATGTGCCGGTGCGCCCGCGCATCGTGTCGAGCGCGAAGGACGTCTTGCCCGCTTGGGCGTCGAGCGCCTCGAAGTCGTGGACGATCCGGAGCACGCGGGCGCCGAACGGGATCTTGTCGCCCGACATTCCGTTGGCGGCCGGCCCCGTTCCGTCGAAGCGGCGGCACTGGTGGACCAGGCACGCCCGCACTTCGTCGAGGCGTGGAATCTTCGCGAGCAGGCCGTCTGCGAGCGCGGGGAGACGGTCGACCGCCGCTTGCTCTTCGGTCGAGAGCGACGCCCCGAGGTAAAGCTTCTCCACCGTGGCTGGCGGCAGCGTGATGCAGCCCAGCTGCGAGACGATCGCCGCCACCTCGATGGGCCACACCGCGGCGTGACCCGCGGCGCGCGCGAGGTCCGCCGCGTGCTCTTTGATCCGCGTGGCCCGCCCGAACGCCGTGGGGTTCGCCAGCGAAAGCACGTCGCTCAGCATCTGGATGCTGCCCCGGAGCGTCTGCTCGAGCAGCACCCGCTCGGAGGTGACGAGGCGGTGCTGCTCGACGGCGGCGTCGAACGCCGCCACGAGGACGTCCGGAGGGCAAGGCTTGGTGAGGAAGCGAAAGATCTGGCCCTCGTTGATCGCGGCGATCGCGGACGCCATGTCCGCCTGGCCCGTGAGCAGCATGCGTACGGCGTCGGGCGCCGTCTGCCGCGCCTGCGCGAGGAAGGCCGCCCCATCCATCCCGGGCATCCGCATGTCCGAGAGGACGACGACGATGGTCGGCGTCTTCTGGAGCGCCTCGAGGCCGGCGGCGCCGCTCGTGGCGGTCGTGACGTCGTAACGCCGCCGCAGGTTGAGCGAGATCCCCTCGAGCACCTGGGGTTCGTCGTCGACGCACAAAACGGGGACGCGCATCTTGGGGTCCATTCGGTCGCTATCCTCTCGCTGGACGGCTGGCCCGCCGTCCTACTTCTTCCGTCGTGATGGCGGACCACTTCGGAAGCTCGCCGGCGACGCCCAGCCGCTCGAGGTACGCGAGGTCGGGGCCCGGCGAAGGGTCCCCGGCGCCCGGCAGGTGCTGGCGTACGAGCGCGTCCGCGACGTGGACGATCCCCAGCGTTTCGAACGTCCTCTGGGGGACGCTCGCGGGCGCGTGGTGGAAGGCGGCGGCCTCGACGATGGGCACGGGCAGGCCCCAGAGCCCGAGCAGGTAGGCGCCCACCTCGGCGTGCGTCACCCCGAGCTCGTCGAGCTCCCGCTCGTGCTCAGGCCGCGGGTCGGTCTTGGCGGCGCCGATCAACGCGCCCACGCGCGACGGGACCGACAGCGCCAGGACGATCCGTCCGACGTCGTGCAGGAGCGCTGCCGTGAACGCTTCCTCCGCCCGTTTGGGCTCCGAAGCCATCCGCTTGGCCACGGCCCCGACGAGCAGCGACGTCTCCTGGATTCGCGTGAGCGAGAAGCCCGGGATGGCCGGGATCGCGTCGGCGGCGCGAAAGACGTGGGCGGTCAGCGCGAGACTGCGCACGAGCTCGAGCCCCAGGTACGCGACGGCCGACTCCACGCCGACGATCCGGCGCGCCAGACCGAAGTACGAAGAGTTCACGAGCTGCAGGAGCTTCGCGCACATCGCCGGGTCCTGTTCGACGACGGTCGCGACCTGCTTCGCCGATACCTCGGGGTCGGACATCGTTCGCGTGAGCTCCCAGTAGACCCGCGGCAGCGACGGCAGCCGGTCGGTGCCGCCGACCACCCGACGCAAGGCGTCGCTCTCCAGCAGGGCGTGGAGGCCGCACGCCCGCTCGATGACGCTCTTCAGCGTGTCGCCGTCGCACGGCTTGGCCAGAAACTGGTGGCAAACCGGCAGCGCGCGCATGATCGACTCGCGCTCGGAATGCCCCGACAGGATGATGCGGATGACGCCCGGGAACTCCTCCTTGACCCTGCCGAGGAGCGTCGCGCCGTCCAAGCCCGGCATGCGCATGTCGGACACGACGACGTCGAACGGCGCCGCGCGCAGCTGCGCGAGGGCTCCCTCGCCGCCCTGGGCAAAGACCATGTCCCACAGGTGACGCTGCTTGCGCAGCGACACCCGCAGACCGTCGAGGACCTGCATCTCGTCGTCCACGAACAGAATCCGCTTCACGCGCCGACCCCTCGAAACACGCTGCCCCCTCCAAAGAACAGCGGCTCGATGTCGCCCCCCCTTTAGGTGCTCGGGGTAGGTCTTGCTCGCCTACAGCGTTTCGCCGGCGTGCCGTTCCACGCGTCAGCCCCCATGGTCGCGCGCACGAGCGACGAGCGTTACATCGACCTGACGCGTGGCATCACGCGTTCGGCCTCGACCGGCGCCGGCGTCGTCAGCCTTCTCGGCATCCTCGCCGTGTGGGGTGACTGGCGACGCATGGCGGTCGTCGCAGGGACCCAGGCGGCCGTCGTCTGCTTCAACACGTGGATCAACCTTCGATTGCTGCAGAGACTCGGAGTCGTCGCGGCCGAGGCGCTGAGGGCGCTCGTCAACGGGGCGTCCATGCTCTTCATCGCCCATGCCACGTGCTGGCCCGTCACTTCGTGGCTCTGGCTTCCGTTCGTGGCCCTGACGTTCGACTGGTCCAGCCGGGTTTCGGTGGCCGTCGTGGTCGCCATGTGCGGGGCCCTCGACGTCTTCGCGTTGATCGAGCACGTGGCATGGATCTATCCGGTGTCGTTCACCGTGTTCGCCATGCTCTGCGCGCAGAGCTCCAAGGCGCGTTTCCAGGCCTTGTGGGAGATCGTGGAGCGGAGCGACGGGCAGCGTCACGAGCTCGAGCTCGCTCACGACGCCACCAAGCACGCCCACGAGGTCTTGCGCCTCGAGGTGGCGGCGCGCCAGGCCGCGGAGCTCGAGCTCCGCCAGGCCCAGAAGCTCGAAGCGGTGGGGCAACTGGCGGCCGGCATCGCGCACGAGATCAACACGCCGGTCCAGTTCGTGGGAGACAGCATCCGCTTCCTGCAGAGCGCCGCGACGGAGCTCTTCACGCTCATCGACAAGTGGCGCGCGCTGAGACCGCGGCTCGGCGACGAGGCCCGCGAGATCCTGGCGGTGGCCCGCGCCGCCGAGGAGGAGGCCGACCTGCCCTTCCTGACGGAGGAGATCCCGAGGGCCATCAGCCGGTCCCTCGACGGCGTCGAGCGCGTCGCGACGATCGTCCGCAGCATGAAGGAGTTCGCGCACCCCGATCGGAAGGAGATGACGAGCGTCGATCTCAACCGCGCCCTCGAGAGCACCCTGGTCATCGCTCGCCACGAGTACAAGCTGGTAGCCGACGTCGAGCTCGACGCGGGCGACATCCCGCTGGTGGGGTGCCACCCAGGAGAGGTAAACCAGGTGCTTCTCAACATCATCATCAACGCGGCACATGCGATCGCCGACCAGGTCAAGGCCGGCCGGCCGAGGGGGAAGATCACGATCCGCACCCGCGCCGAGGGGGACGACGTCGTCGTCGCCGTGGAGGACACGGGCGGCGGGATCGCCAAGGACATCGAGGGTCGCATCTTCGAGCCCTTCTTCACGACCAAGGAGGTGGGGCGTGGAACGGGGCAGGGGCTCGCGATCGCGCGCAGGGTCGTCCTGCGGCACGGCGGGGCGGTGACGTTCGAGTCTCGCGTGGGCGTGGGCACGACGTTCTTCGTGCGCCTGCCCGTCGCGCCGAAGGTCGCCTCGCCCGGCCTGGCTGCGTAAAAGCGCCGACCGAGAGCGCGCCGGCGCCGTTTTGCTAGGCTCGCCTCCGGGCCATGTTCGTGCCGTTTCTCTTCGAGCTGCGCAAGCGCAAGGTCAAGGTCGGTCTGCAGGAGGCGACGGCCCTGGCGAGGGCGCTGACGGCCGGCCTGCACGACAGCTCGCTCGACGGCTTCTACCACGTGGCGCGTGCGCTTTGCGTGCATACCGAGACGGACCTCGACGCGTTCGACGAGGCGTTCCTCTCGACGTTCCGGGGGATCGAGAAGCACTCGCGCGACCTGGTCAAGGAGCTCGAAGAGTGGCTGCGCGACCCGACGCTACGCAAGGAGCTCTCCGCCGACGAGCTGGCGATGCTCGAGCAGCTGTCGCCGGAGGAGCTCCGCCGCCTGTTCGAGGAGCGCCTCAAGGAGCAGAAAGAGCGCCACGACGGGGGCAACCGCTGGATCGGCACCGGGGGCACGAGCCCATTCGGCATCCACGGCGCGCACCCGACGGGGATGCGCGTCGGCCCCAAGGGCGGCGGGCGGAGCGCGATGGCCATCGCGGACGCGCGAATGTATCGGCCGTACC
>DATGJA010000804.1:0-2093 GCA_035295445.1 Polyangiaceae bacterium
CAGGCCCACGTAAAAACCCGCGCACGACATGATTGCGAACGATAACGCGATCGCGCTCGCTGCCTAAACAGCACTGAACGCCGTCCGACGGAAGGGTCCTCCAGCACCCCCCGAAGGGCGTAACCGAGCTGGATAGCCAAGCGCCGGGTCACCGGACGGGAGGCGAGATCAAACAGGTGACTAGGTCCGGGGAGAGCCTGCCGGCTGGCGACCCCCGGAGCGAAGCAAAGAGCCGGCTACGTACGTAGAGGCGCGAGCGAGGCGTTTTCGGACCCGGGTTCGATTCCCGGCGCCTCCACCCATTTTCATCGAGAAAAGTGGCACTTTTTGTCGCCGGGGTCAAGGCTTGCCACACCCTTGCCACGACTTTCGCGTCGCGCCCGGTCGAGCAGGGCAATGCCCTCGGCGGTCGCACTCGGGCTCAGGTGCAGGTACCGCGCGGTCACCGTCAGCGACGAATGTCGCGCGAGATCCTGGATCGTGCGCGCCGGGACCCCGGCCATCGCCAGGTGCGACGCGAACGTGTGACGGAGCACGTGCTTGCGCCCCGTCTCCGGCAACCCGGCCCTCCGCTCGGCGCGCTTGATCCACATCTCCATGACTTTCGGCGTCAGCGTGTGCCCCTCGTCGGTGTAGAGCGCCCGTGGCCCGCGAAGGTGACGGATCGCCTTCAGGGCCTCGAGCAGGCGCGTCGTGAGCGGGATCGCCTTCGTCTTCCCCCCCTTCACCGAGTCGAGGTACTCGCGCCCGTTCTGAATGAACGCGTTGCGCCGCACGACCATCCGGCCCCCCTTGAAGTCCACGTCGGCGAGCTCGAGGCCGATGATCTCGCCGCGTCGCAAGCCTCCGTCGCCCGCGAGGAGCACCACCGCGTAAATCCTCGGATCGCACTGCCGGGCCCCCTCGACGATCTGCTCGTACACGTCGAGCTCGTAGAAAGCAGCTTCCGCCTGATCGTCCACCTTCAGCAGCCGGATCGTGCAAGGCATCGCCGCAATTTTCCGCCACTCGATCGCGACGTGCAGCATGGAGGAAAGGATGCTCAGCCGGTTGTTGATCGTCTTCTTGGAAGCCGTCGGCGCGACCTTGTGTCCATCGACGACGTAGCCGCCCTTGATCCACCGCTCGCGCAGGCCCGCCACCACCTCGTCGGTTACTTGGTCGAGCCGCAGGTGACCGATGAGCGGGGTCAGGTGCATGCGCAGGATCATCTCGACGGTGACGACCGTGCTGCGCTTGCGCAGGTTCGCCTCGTGGTGCTTGGCGACGTAGTCGGGCGCGAACGCCCGCACCGTCGGTACCGCTGCGACGGCAGGGGTCGGGGCGACAAGCGTCCCCGTCTTCACCCCCAGGACAGCCTCCTTGCCCTGCTCGCGCAGGTACGCTTCCCGCGCCTCCGCTTCGCGCTGCGCCGCCGTCTTGGACGTCGCCGTCGCCAGCCTTCGCTCGCGGTACACGGTCCGGTCCGGCCAACGGAAGCGGACGTCGTACCGCCAGGGCGGGCCCGACTTGCCGATTACACGTGCACTCATGCGTCACCTTCCCGGCGACGCCGCTGCTTTCTCGTCCAGGGCCCGTAGTAGCACGTCCCGCCGCACGAGCACCCGTCGTCCGAGCCGCGTGACGCCCGCGAGCTGCCCGCGCCCGACCATCGCGTAGACCGCCTTCGGCGTCGTGCGCAGCAGCTCCGCCGTCTCAGAGATCGTCAAGAACTCAGGCGGCATGCGCGACCTCAAGGCCCCCGACTCGCGGCCTGAGCCACGCCGGCGATGGTGCTGGCGGCCATAAGAAGGTGGTCCGAGCCCCAGAGCCGGCGCTCGCTCGCGGCCGGGAAGATGGGCGCGTCCGCCGGGCACGGCTGCGAGCCGCTTTGGTAGCGAAGGTCCAGCGTCACGGTCACGAGATCGGGCAAGCGGATGGCGTCTGCGTACCGGTGCAGAGCGCACGTCCGCCGGGCAACGAGCCCACCGACGCTAGGCTGGCCTGCCCCCCTCCCGCCCGGCTTGACCCTCGCGCATCCGTAGTCGAACTCCGAGAGCATCGCCGTGCCGATCGAGACGTTGATGCACGGGTCGAACAGCTCCTCGGGGCTG
>DATGJA010000805.1:0-12393 GCA_035295445.1 Polyangiaceae bacterium
GACGACGCGACTGCGTTCGGGACCCCGGCGTACATGTCGCCCGAGCAGATCCTCGGCGAGCGCGTCGACCCGCGGAGCGACGTCTTCTCGCTCGGAGTGGTGCTGTATCAGCTCGTCTGCGGCGCTCGTCCGTTCGAGCGAGGTGACGAGACGGAGCGCCGTGGCGCCGGTCATCGCATACGTCGCGAGCCCCCGATCCCCCTCCACCGACGCGCCCCTGACGTGCCCGTGGCGCTCGAGCGGATCATCATGCGGGCGATCGAGAAGCTGCCTGCCGACCGCTTCCAATCGGCGGAGGCCATGGCGGACCTCCTCGAAGATGTCATGGCGCGCTCCGGAGCGCGCGCGGAGCAGCTCGTCGTGGGCGCCCTCGTCGACGCGGGGCTCGTCGCCTCCACGGAAGCCGGCGGGGCCCAAGGTCCGCTCCTTCGAGCCGAGGCGCCGGTCCGGCGGGCCGTCGCGGGTCTGGCGCTGGTCGGTGCGTGTGCCGTGGGGGCCGCGGTCTTTCTCCAGGCCTCCACGCGCCGCGAGGGCGAGGCCGCCGGCGCGCGTCCGCTCGAGCTGATGCCCCCGGCCCCGGGCTTCCTGCGCGTCCTCGCCGCGCCTTGGGCGGAGGTGTGGGTCGACGGCCAGCCCGTCGACGTCACGCCGTTCGCCCGAGCCATCCCGTTGCCGCCGGGAACGCACTACGTGACCCTCGTGCACCCGAGCGCGCCGGTCGAAAAGCGAGTCGTCAACGTCGCGACCGGGGACACCCGGACGCTGGACGTCGTGATGGCCATCCCGGAGCTTACCCCAAGCGAAGTCGCGGCCCCCCGCGAGAGCAAGGCCGACGCGGAGCGAAAGTGATGAGGCGCGAGGCGATTCTGACGGGCTCGGTGGCGCTCGGCCTGCTCCTCGGCGTTCGCGATGCGTCCGCCTTCACCCACATCGTGCGGCCGGGCGAGACGCTCGCTCAAATCGCCGAGCGAATGTACGGGGATCCGAAGCTCGAAGTGGTCCTCGTCGGGGCCAACGCCCTCGACGTCCAAGGGGGCACCATCATCGCACCGGGCATGCGCTTGGAGGTGCCGGCGCCCGGCCACCACACCGTTCTCGCTGGCGAGACGTGGACGACCCTCGCGCTCTCGTGGCTCGGGAGCGACCGGGTCGCCCGCGCCGATCTGCTCGCGCGCACGAACAAGGGGGTAACGTGGGTGCCGCCAGTCGAGGGGCAAGAGATCGAGATCCCGGCGATCGTCACGTACTTGGCCGGAGACGGGGAGACGATCAACGGCATCGCCCAGCGGTTCTGGGGCAACGCCAACCGCGGGTGGGAGCTCAACCTCTACAACGACCGCGAGGGCGTCAACGTGAAGCGGGGCGACGTGGTGCTCGTCCCCATGGCGGGAGTCCACCTCACGGAGGCAGGTCGGCACGAGGCGCGGTCGGCGGTGGAGCGCGACAGCGGAGGCAGCGTCCTCGAGATGCAACGAAAGGGCGACGCCGAGCTCCCGCAGTTGCTGGCCGACGTGCGGTACGGGCGATACGCCGAGGCCGTCGCCCGAGGGAACCGATTGCTCGGGGCCGGCGCCCTCACGCATCCGCAGCTGGCGATGGTGCATAGGGCCCTGCTCGAGGCGTACGTGGCGCTCGACGCGCGGTCGGCCGCGGCGGCGGCATGTGCGGCCTGGAGGTCCAACGAGCCCAACCCCGTCCTCGACCCCGCGCGCGTGTCGCCCAAAGTGAGGGCCGCCTGCACCGCTCCTTGAGGGCGAGCGCGAAGAAGCGTGGTGCGTCGAAGGTCGTCGCGTCACCAGCGGGCGGGGATGGGCCAGGGCGAGCGACGCCAGACGATCGGTCGGTCGCGGCATGCCTCCGCGAGGCGGGCAGCGGTCGCGGGCGCGTCGGACGCACTCAGCCCGAGGGCGTGCCCGAGCACTCCGACCACGCGCTCCGGGGCGAGGCCGGCCTCGCGCAGCTCGCGAACCGTCGTGCCCGCGGCCCGCTTCTCGAGTCGCGACCCGCGCGGATCGACGACCAGCGGCACGTGAGTGTATACCGGCGTCGAGCGGCCCAGCGCGCGGGCCAGCCATATCTGACGCGGGGTCGACGGGACCAGATCTGCGCCGCGAACGACCTCCGTGATCCCCATGTCCAGATCGTCGACCACGACGGCCAGGTGATACGCGAACACCCCGTCGCCGCGTCGCACCACGAAGTCGCCCACTTGCTCGTGCAGGTCCTGCGAAACGTCCCCCATGCAGCCGTCGCGGTACGCAAGTGTGGCCCTGGGTACCCGAACACGAATCGCGGGCGGCCGCTTCATCCTTCGTGACGAACCGCGATCGCGGCAGGTCCCCGGGTAGACCGTCTCCTCGCCGGCGTGGGGGGCGCTGGCGACTCGCGCGACCTCCGCGCGCGAGCAGTCGCAGGGATAGAGGAGGCCCGCGCGGCCCAGCACCTCGAGCGCGCGCTCGTAGCCTGCGGACCGGTCGCTCTGTCGCTCGGGTCCCTCGTCCCAGTCGAGCCCGAGCCAACGAAGGTCCTCCTCGATCCGGGCCTGAGAGCCCGGAAGGACGCGCGCTCGGTCGATGTCCTCGATGCGCAGGACGGTCGTCCCGCCCACCCGACGCGCGACGACCCACGACGCGAGCGCGGTCCAGGCGCCACCCAAATGCAGGTCGCCGGTAGGAGACGGGGCGAACCGCGTACGTACCGTCAACGGCTCGGTTGAAGGAGCCACAGGAGCAGCGCCTTCTGCACGTGCAGTCGGTTCTCCGCCTGATCCCACACTCGCGACCGCGGCCCCTCGAGCGTCGCGTCGTCGATCTCTTCCCCGCGATGAGCCGGAAGGCAATGAAGTACGATGGCGTCAGGCCGCGCCTTCTGGAGCATTCGCTCGTCGACCATCCACCCAGCGAAGGCCTTCCTCCGCGCGGCCGCTTGCGCTTCCTGTCCCATGCTCGCCCACACGTCCGTGTTCACCACGTCGCAGCCTGCCGCGGCCGACGCCGGGTCGTGCGTCGTCGTTGCGTGGGCGCCGGCGGCGCGCACCTCGGCCGGCGGGGGCATGTAGTCTGGGGGCCCGGCGAGGACGAGGTGAAAGCCGAACAAGGGGGCCGCCTCGAGCCAGGAGCGCGCCATGTTGCACCCGCAATCGCCGACGAACGCGATCCGCTTTCCCGCGATGGATCTCCCGAGCTGCTCCTCGACCGTGAAGACGTCGCACAACACCTGGACGGGATGGCCGTCGTCGGTGAGCGCGTTCACGACCGGTACGGACGCCGTCGCCATCTCGGCGAGCCTCGCGTGCGCGGACGTCCGATACACGATGGCGTCGCAGTAGCGCGACAGAACGCGCGCCGTGTCCCGAATGGGCTCGCCCCGCCCGAGCTGGCTGCCCTGCTCTCCGAGCACGACGGGGTGCGCGCCGAGCTGTGAGCAACCCACCTCGAACGAGACGCGCGTCCGGGTGCTCGCCTTCTCAAGCACGATTGCCACCGAGTGACCGGCCAGCGCCCCGGAACGCGCGCCGTGCGATTCGCCCTTGAGCTTTCCGGCGAGCGATAGCACCTCTCGCGCCTCGGCCAAGGTCAGGTCTCCGAGCCTCAAGAAATCGCGCTTGCTCATGGATGCTCCAGGGGTTCGGCGAAGACTCGTCGCGCCAGGACGTCGAGCGTGCCGTGCGCCTCGCTCTTCGAGCGCAGCGCGCCCGCCGCGGCCTTCAGCCACGCGATCTGCGCGTCGATGGAGCGCGGTCCCGTGCCCCCGGCGCTCTCCTTGGCCGCCACGGCGTTCGTCGGGTCGAGCGCCCGCAGCGCCGCCGCGTCGAGCGCCGGGTGCACCGCGCTCGCACGCGCCGGGTCGATCGCCTTGAGGGTCACGCCCTCCTCCACGGCCAGCGCGACGAGCGCGCCCACGGCCTTGTACGCCTCGCGGAAGGCAACCCCGCGCCGCACGAGCGCTTCGGCCAGATCCGTCGCCTGAGTAAACCCGTCTTCGAGCGCGCGGCGGCCCCGGTCGGCGTCGAAGCGTACGTGCGCCATCGCGGTGGAGAGCACCGCGACGCAACCGCGCGCGAGCGGCCCCGCCTCGAGCAGCGGCCGGCGATCCTCTTGCTGGTCGCGGTTGTAGCCGCTCGGTAGCCCCTTCATCAGCGTGAGCATGGCAACGACGTTGCCCGCCGATCGGGCCCCCTTGCCGCGAACGAGCTCGAAGACGTCCGGGTTCCTCTTCTGCGGCATCATGCTCGACCCGGCAGCGATCTCGCCGTCGAGCTTCACGAGCGCGAACTCGCTCGTCGCGAAGTCCACCACGTCCGCGGCGACCCGCCCGAGCGCAAGGACGACACGCGCCGTCGCCCACGTCCAGTCGAGCGCGAAATCCCGATCGCCCACCGTATGGAGGGCGTTACGCGTCGGCTCCCAGGGCGCAAAGAGGCGCGCCACGAGGGCCCGGTCGATCGGTAGCGACGTGCCCGAGCACGCGCCGCTGCCGAGCGGCATCTCGAGGCGATCCAACGCCGAGCCCACAAGCTCCGACGACCGCGCGAGGCCCACAGCCCACGCCGCCACGACGAACGCGGCGCTTACCGGCTGCGCGCGCTGCCGGTGCGTGTATGCGGGCAAGAGAAGCCCCTTCTCTTTCGCGGCGCGCTCGGCCAGCGCGGCCACGAGGTCCGCAGCCTCCCCCAAGAGCGCGGAGCCCTGATCGCGGACGTGGAGCCGTAAGTCCAGCGCCACCTGGTCGTTGCGCGACCGCGCCGTGTGGAGCCGGCCGGCCACCGCGCCGACCCTCCTCCCGAGCTCGGCTTCGACCGCCATGTGGACGTCCTCTTCGTCGCTCGGCAGGTCGAGCGAACCGGCGGCTGCCTCGGCGTAGAGCTGGTGCAGCGCGCCCCGGAGCGCTCGCGCGTCGGCGAGGGGTACGATCCCCGTGCGCGCCAACATCGTGACGTGGGCCGCGCTGCCCACCAGATCCTCGCGTACGAGCGCGCGGTCGTCCGAGAAGGACGACGACCACGCTAGGAGCTCGGGCAGCATTCCCCCCGCTCCCGTCGCGTTGGTCCGCGCGATCCCGGCCATGATTGGAGCGTGTAGTGCCTCCGGACCCGCTCCGCCACCCCTGGTCCGCGCGGAGCCGCGCGACGCTTTGACGCGCCTGCGCCTTTCCCTAATCTCCCCCCATGAGCAGGATTCACCGCAAACTTCCCGCGCGCGGCACCGCGATCGGCATCGCGTTTTCGGGCGGTCTCGATACGCGTTGCGCCGTAGCCTGGATGTCGCGGCAGGGCCTCGAGGTCTATGCCTATACGGCGGACCTCGCCCAGCCGGACGAGTCGGACGTCGGAGACGTCCCGCCGATCGCGACGCAGCACGGCGCGCGGCGCGCGCGCCTCGTCGACTGCCGCGAGGCCCTCGTGCGGGAGGGCGTGTTCGCCGTGCAGTGCGGGAGCTTTCACCTGTCGACGGGAGGGAAGAAATACTTCAACACGACGCCGCTCGGCCGCGCCGTCACGACCACGGCCATCGTGCGCGCGATGCGCGAGGACGGCGTCAACGTGTTTTCCGACGGCAGCACCCACAAGGGCAACGACATCCAGCGCTTCTTCCGGTACGGCGTCCTCGTCAATCCGTCGCTCGAGATCTACAAGCCCTGGCTCGACCGCGCGTTCGTCGATGCCTTCGGCGGGCGCAAGGAGATGAGCGAGTACCTCGCGTCGATCGGCTTGCCCTACACGATGCAGACGGAGAAGGCGTACTCCACGGACGCCAATGTGCTCGGCGCGACCCACGAGGCCAAGGACCTCGAGCGCCTCGATCGCGGCCTACGGATCGTCGATCCCATCATGGGCGTCGCCCATTGGCGTCCGGGCGTGACGATGGAGCCCGAGGAGGTCACCATCGAGCTCGCGCGCGGCGTCCCGGTCTCGATCGACGGCCGCCGGTTCGCGACCACGTTCGACTGCTTCGTGGCGTTGAACGAGGTGGGCGGGCGGCACGGCCTCGGGATGAGCGACCAGATCGAGAATCGCGTCATCGACGCCAAGAGTCGCGGCGTCTACGAGGCGCCCGGCATGGCCCTGTTGCACCTCGTGTACGAGCGGCTCCTCAGCGCCGTGCACAACGAGAACACCACGGACCTCTACTTTTCGCTCGGCCGCCGCCTCGGGCGCCTCCTCTACGAAGGGCGCTGGTTCGACCCGGAGGCGCTCATGCTCAAGGAGGCCCTCACGCGGTGGGTCGCGCCGGCCGTCACCGGCACCGTGACGGTCGAGCTGCGGCGGGGCGACGACTACACGATCGTCGACACCCGGGCGGCTCGCAGCGCCTACGATCCGGAGAAGCTCTCGATGGAGCGAACGGCCAGCGCGTTCACGCCCGAGGACCGGGTCGGCGCCCTCGAGATGCAGACGCTCGGCGTCATGGACAACCGCGAGCTACTCCTCCACTTCGCGAGGGCGCTCGGCATGGGTGGCGCGTCCGGTGTCGGAGAGCTGCTCCTCGGAGACGGCACGAGGGTAGTCCGCACGCTCGAACGAAGTGAGAGAGCGGACGATGCACCCGAGGGCGGTCCGCACGCTCGAACGAAGTGAGAGAGCGGACGACGCACCCGAGCCACTCAGCGCGGTTGGCGGCTGGGAAGGCCGGTATGGCATCGGACGCTGCGAATGGCGACAGGCGTCGCTCGCATGGCACCATCGTGGCTGGATATGTCATCTCTCTGTCGTCGTGCGACGCCATGCTCGTTCGCCGTGGCATATCCCAGGGCAAACAGGGTGTCATCCTACGCTCGTCGGGCGCCTCATTGGCATCCTGAGGTGACAAATAGGCCGAGGACGGTGCCATCGAGCTCGGACCACGTGCCAGAAACGCCGGGAGAGCTGCCAGGACAGGCTCAGTCGCGGCGTACGAGGGTGCCAACGCCGCGATCCGTGAAGAGCTCGGCGATGACCGAGTGGGTCGCCCGGCCGTCCAGGATATGCACGCTGGCGACGCCGCCCTCGATGGCTCGAAGGACGCTCTGCGCCTTGATGACCATACCGCCCTTGATCGTACCGTCGTCGATCTTGCGCCTTAGCTCGCTCGTCGAGATGTCGGTGATGAGCTCTCCCCGTTCGAGGATGCCGGGGACGTCGGTCAGGTAGATGAGCTTCTCCGCCTTGATGGCGATGGCGATCTCGGACGCGGCCTGGTCGGCGTTGATGTTGTAACCCTCGCCGTCCTCGCCGAGGCCGACGGGCGAGACGACGGGCACGTACTTCTTCTCGAGCAACACCTCGAGCAGCTCATGGTTCACGTGGATGACCTCCCCGACCATCCCGAGGTCCCGCCCCCCTTCGCCCATGAGCCTCCGTACGCGCAGCAGGCCCGCGTCCTTTCCGGAGACACCGACCGCGTGGGCGCTCGACTGGTTGAGGAGCGAGACGAGCTCCGTGTTGATCTTGCCGGTCAGGACCATCTCTACGACCTTCACGTCTTCGCGGTCGGTCGCCCGCAGGCCGTCGACGAACGCGCTCTTGTCGTGCCCGAGCTTGTCCATCGTGTGGCTGATCTCGGGGCCCCCGCCGTGCACCACCACCGGCAGGAGGCCCGCCGTGCGCAGGAGGTTGATGTCGTTCGCGAAGGCAGCCTTGAGCGAGTCCTTGACCATCGCCGCGCCGCCGTACTTGACGACCGCGCGCTTGTTCGAGAACTTCGCGATGTAGCTCAGCGCCTCGACGAGGAGCGCGCGCTTGAACCCGGGGGTGTAGTTCGTCAACCGGTCGTCGCGCGCGACGGTCCCGTCGACGGTCGCGTGGGTGAGGCTCGTGTAATCCGCGTTGATCTTGACGTAGTCGTAGCTGAGGTCGCACCCCCAGGCGATCGCTCCCGCGCTCCCCTCCGCGAGCTGCACGTCGACGACCACGGAGGGTTGTCGCATCTTGGCGCGGAGCGCAGGAGCGTCGTAGTCGACCGGGCAGCCGTCCGTGTATACGCAGACCCCCTGCAGGGCGACCGTGGCGCGGAGCGGGTCGATCGGCCATCTGCGCGAGCCGATCCGTGCACCGAGGGCGGCGATGACGCGTCCCCAGTTGGGGTCTGCGCCGAAGATCGATGCCTTGACGAGGTTCGAGCCGGCGACCGACCGTGCGAGGTCCCGAGCCGCCTCAACGTCGGGCGCCCCGTGGACGCGCACCTCGACGGCCTTGGTCGCCCCCTCGCCGTCCTCTGCGACCTGGCGGGCCAGATCGACGCAGAGCTCTTCGAGGGCATCGCCGACCAACGCGTGCTCGGCGGTGCCCTCCTCGACCTGCGTGTTCTTCGCGAGTCCGTTGGCCAGGGCCAGCACCGCGTCGTTCGTGCTCATGGCGCCGTCGATGTTGAGCATGTCGAAGCTCGCGCGCGTGGCCCGCGACAGCGCCGATTGGAGGGCCGCGGGCGCGATCGCCAGGTCGGTCGTGATGAAGGCGAGTAGCGTGGCCAGCTCCGGCGCGAGCATGCCGCTGCCTTTGCCGAAGGCGGCGAACGTGACCTCGGCGGTGCCTACGCGCAGCGTCCGGCCCGCGAGCTTTACCCGCGTATCGGTGGTCATGACAGCCTCCGCCGCGTGCTCGATCGCCGGTCCGCGTGTGCTCGCGAGCAGGGGCACGGCTGCGATCAAGCGTTGCGCCGGCAGGGGCACGCCGATGACACCGGTGGACGCGCAGAGCACCGCGTTCGCGTCGACGCCGAGCGCCGCGCCGACGGCCGCGCGGATGGCCAGCACATCGGCTTGTCCCCTCGGGCCCACAAGCGAGTTGGCGCTCCCGCTGTTCGCCACGATCGCTCGGAGCCCCGTGCTCGGAACGCGCGCGGCCGCGTCGCGCACCGGTGCGGCGCGCGCAGCGTTCACGGTGAAGCAGCCTGCGGCCGCGCAGGGCGCCTCGCTGAACACCAGGGCGAGGTCCTTGCGCGCGGCCTTGATGCCGCAGTTGATCCCGGCGTACGTGAAACCCCGCGGTGTCTTCACGCCTCGTCCCCGGTTACGCCGACACGCGCTGGAGCCCGTCGAGGCCGAGAGTCTCGCCCCAGCCGTTCATGAGATTCAGGTTCTGCACCGCCTGGCCCGCGGCCCCCTTGAGCAGGTTGTCGATCGCGCCAATCGCGATGACCACGTCGTCGTCCGCGCTGGCGCCCACGTGGCACGCGTTGGTCCCGACGACGCGCTTGAGCATGACCTCCTCGAGCGGCACCGCGCGAACGAAGGGGGTCCGGGCGTAGGCGTCCGCTAGGCACTCGGCGACGCGGGCGGCCGAGGCGCCGGCGCGCGGTCGCGCGTAGCACGTTGCGAGGAGCCCTCGCCGAAGGGGGAGCAGATGGGCCGTGAAGGTCAGGCGTACGCCCGCCGACGACCGCGAGAGGACGCGCACGATCTCCGGCGTGTGCTGGTGCGAGAAGACCCGATACGCCCTCAGGTCCTCGTCGACCTCGGCGAACGAGTACGACTCGGTGCTCTGGCGGCCGGCGCCGGTCACGCCGCTCTTCGCGTCCACGACGACGCTCGCCGGGTCGACCAGACCTTCGCGCACGAGGGGCGCGAGGGCCAGGAGTGACGCGGTGGGATAGCACCCCGGGTTGGCCACGATCGCCCCAGGGGGTGGCGCACCACAAAGCTCGGGGAGCCCATAGTGTGCGCGATCCAGCCAGGCGGGCGCCGAGTGCTCGAACCCGTACCAGCGGGGATAGGTGGCCGCATCGAGGCGAAAGGCTCCGGAGAAGTCCACGACCTGCTTTCCCCGCTCGGCAAAGGCAGGGACGAGCTCGAGAGACACCTGCGCCGACGTCGCGAGCAACACCGCGTCGCACTCGCCGGCCCGTTCGAGCGCCGAGCCATTGGCGACGAAACGCACCTCTGCCCCCCCACGCTCCCGGCCGGGGAGGCCGAGGCGAACGTCGACCGATTGGCCAGCGAGCTTGTCGCTGGTGGCGAAAGCGAGGCGAAGTCGCGGATGTGTCGCGACGAGGCGCACGGCGACCCCTCCCGAGTATCCGGATGCGCCGACGACGGCGACTCGCAAGGGGTCCATACGCGGCTTGCGATTTAGCCCAAATTGCAGAGCGGCGCAGCGGCGTTCGGGGGTGGGCCGGCGATCTTCGGATCGGCGCTTGCACCCCCCGCGCGCTATGATGAGCGCCGTGAAACTCCGATGGCTCGCGCCCGCGTGCCTGGCCGGGTTCGTCGCAGCGGAGCCTGCCCGGGGGGGAACTCCGGGCGCTGCCTCGCTGCCCCAGCTCCCGGGCCAGACCGGCCCAACGACCTCACCGTCGGACCCCGACTCGGTCCCGGCGTCGGCGCCGCTGACACCTCAGCAGCTTTACGATCGCTTCCGTCGAGGAATCGTGGCGATCGAGCGCGGCGGGATGCCCGTGGCCCTCGGGACGGTGCTCGCCGGCGACGGGCGCATCCTGACGGCCCTCTCCGGGCTCGCGGGCGCCGACGCGGCCGACGTTCACTACGCGGACGGAACGAGAGTTCACGCCACACTCGGGCAGAGCGACAAGGACCAGGACCTCGCCCTCCTCGTGCCGCAGTCACGCAAGGGCGAAGACGGACTGGTCGCGAGCGAGTCGGACCCGCTGGCCACCGAGCTTCGGGCGATTCTGCCTACCCGCGGGGCACATCTTGGCCCGGCGGGAGTCGGGGTTCACGGTCCGGCCGAGGCGCACGCAAAGGACGGCGAGCCGCTCCTTCAGATGCTCGACCTCGACCTCAAAGGCCCCCCCGTCGCGGGCGCCCCGCTGCTGGATCTGACGGGCCGCGTTGTCGCGGTTCTCGTCCGCGCGTGCAAGGGCTCCCCGCCGAGCGCGGATCCCGGAGCGTCAGCCACCGTCGGCGCATGGCCCACCGCCGACACGCACGCGTCGAAGGCCACCCCGGCGCCCGCGGCTTGCCTTCCCATCATCGTGGGTGCGCCCGTGTCCGCGATCCGCGCGTTCCTGTCGAAGACGCCCGTGGGGGCGCCGGTGGCGGGCGCACCGTGGCTTGGGATTCGGGGTGAACCTCACGCGGCGGGCGGGGTCCGCGGCGTGCGCGTGGTGGCGGTGGCGCCCGCGAGCCCGGCCGAGAAGGCGGGGCTCAAGCCGGGTGGCGACGTCATCGTCGCCGTCGACGGGGAGCCGGTCGATTCGCCGGAGCAGCTCTCCGAGGTGCTCTCCAAGCGCGCCGCCGGCAACGGCGTTCACCTCTTGGTCTTCGGCGGGGACAAGTTCCGTGAGCTGGGCGTGGTCTTGCGCACCGGTCCGTGATCTTCGGTGTCGGGGGCAGAAAATAGCAAAGCGTCCCCCGACGCCGCGTGGAGACTGTCGTGACTACGGCTCGAGCGTGATTGACACGATGAGTACCTCCTTGCGACGATCGTCGCGTGTTGGGAGGTAATCTTCGCATCGAGGTAGCCGGCGAGACGAACGTCGGCATGAAGCGCACCCACAACGAGGACAACTTCTCCATCATCGAGGAGAGCGGTCTCTACATCGTTGCCGACGGCATGGGAGGCCACGCGTCCGGCGAGATTGCCAGCAAGATGGCGGTCGACGCCATGCGCGAGTTCTTCGCGGCGACGGCCAACGATCCCGAGCGGACGTGGCCCTACAAGATGGATCGATCCAAGGGCTACGAGGAAAACCGCCTCATCACGGGCATCAAGCTCGCGAACCTCCGGATCTACGAGAGCGCGCAACGCGACCCGCGCCAACGCGGAATGGGGACGACCATCGTCGCGCTGTTCGCGGTGGAGGACGGCGTCTACCTCGCCCACGTGGGCGATTCGCGCGTCTATCGAATGCGCGACGGCAAGCTCGAGCAGCTGACCGAAGATCACTCGCTGCTCAACGACTACATCAAGATGAAGCGCCTCACGCCGGAGGAGATCGCGAACTTTCCGCACAAGAACGTCATCGTGCGCGCCCTCGGAATGAAGGACACCGTCAAGGTGGACACCCGCCTCGAGCAGCCGCGCGGGGGCGACGTCTACCTGCTCTGTTCGGACGGCCTTTCGGGCCCGGTTTCGGACGACGACTTGGCCGACGTCCTCTCCGGCGCGCCGGACCTCAAGTCGGCCGCGTCGAAGCTCATCGCTCGCGCGAATGAGAACGGCGGCCCCGACAACATCACGGTCGTCCTGGCGCGCTGGGTGTAGCAGACGGCTCGACGAGCGGCTCGCGCGCAAACGTCGGCGCTCGAGTCGCGTCCCGGTGCGCTCGCTTGGATCGATGCACTTCTCCCCACCGGGAGGTCGATGCGTTCGGCGTCACAGAAAAGCACCCAGCAGAACGAGCTGTTGATAACGCGGCACCCCATGTATTCGGCTGCCAGGTAGCCCGCACCCGCCGCGACCCCTGCACTTTCCCCTTCGTTTTTCCCCGGGTATCCCGCACCCACGCCGTACGGGCC
>DATGJA010000806.1:0-12996 GCA_035295445.1 Polyangiaceae bacterium
CGCAGAGGCCTTGAGGATCGGGGGTGAGTCGACGCTCGACAATATCCCCATCGTGGCGCGCGCGACCGCGGCGAGCAACTCGGGTGCTGCGCGCGGCAAAGTGATCGCCGTCACCGGTCGCGCCTCGGCCGTGCGGCCCGAGGGGTCGTACTTGGTCGGCACCCTGACGACGGACTCCGGGCCCGTCTATTGGGTTACACCCTTCGCGACTCGCCCCCCTCCCGCCACCGTGGTGCGCTTTCGCGGCGTGTTCGTTCAGCGTTTCGCGTCCGCGACCCAGTCGTCCGACGGTCAGCCGCCCTCTCTTGTTCTCGTCGGCGCCTTCAGCCAAGACCCATAGGCAAAATGCAAAGTATTCCCCAGCGGCTCGTCACGATTGCGATTCCGTGTCGCGACGAAGAACGCCACATCGAGGCCTGCATCCGGGGGGTTCAGGCGCAGGACTGTCCGCGCGACCGGTTGGAGATCCTCGTCGCCGACGGGATGAGCCTCGATGCGACGCGCGAGATCCTCGGCCGTCTCGCCTCCGAGGACTCGCGTATCCGCCTCATCGACAACCCGGCGCACATCCAAGCCGCGGGGCTCAACGAATGCATCCGACGGTCGCGCGGCGAGGTCATCGTGCGGATGGATGTCCACGCGGACTATGCGCCCGACTTCGTGCGGCGGTGCATCGACGCGCTCGAGCGAACGGGAGCGTCGAACGTCGGCGGGGCCGCGCGACCGAGGGCGAAGACGTTCTTCCAGAGGTGTGTCGCGGCGGCGCTGCGGAGCCCGCTCGGAATCGGCGGCTCTCGCTACCGTAAGCCGAACGAGGAGGGCTTCGTCGAGAGCGTTTGGCCCGGCGCCTTTCCGCGTCGCGTGTTCGAGAGCGTCGGAATGTTCGACCCCAACGCGGTGACCAACGAAGACGCCGAGCTGAATCAACGCATCGTCGGGTCAGGCGGCCGCGTGTACATGAGCCGCGACATCATCGCCCATTACTACCCGCGGGAGTCCCTCGGGGCGCTGGCGCGTCAGTATTTCGCCTACGGGCAGGGACGGGCGCGCACGCTGCTGAAACACGGCCGGCTGCCGTCGTTGCGGCCCGCGCTTCCATTTCTGGCTCTGCTGGGCGAGGCGGTCTTGCTCCTCGGGACGCCCTGGAACGTCGGCGGGCTATCGCTTGGGGTCTACGCCGTCGCAACGGGCGCCGAGGCCGTCCGCGTCGGGCGGTCCGAGGGATTCGCTGCAATCCCCATCGTGTGGGCCATCTTTCCGGTCATGCACGCGGCGCACGGCGCCGGCTTTGCTTCAGGGCTCGCGAGATACGCCGTGCGCCCGGACTGGACGGAGGCGGAGCGCCTCGCGCCGCTCGAGGGCGTCACGGCACGGCTCTCCCCTGCTTGAGCCGCGCGAAGCAAGTTGCGACGACCATTGGCAAGCCGCGAAAGCGACCGGCGATCGCGATCGGAAAGGCTCGGGCCGGGATGGACGCGGTCGCGGCACGCTCGGTGCTGGGGGGTCCTACCACATCCATCCCCCCCATTTGGCGCCTTACCCTCCGGAGAACCCATGTGCGGCATCGTCGGCTACGTCGGAACCAAAGAGTGCGCCTCGATCCTGATCGAGGGGCTCAGGCGCCTCGAGTACCGCGGCTACGACTCCGCAGGAATCGCGCTGCACGCCGGCTCTTCCGGGCCCGGACGGGCCACCGGCGTCCGGCGTGGCATCGAGATCGCTCGCGCGGCAGGCAAGCTGGGCAACCTGGAGGCCGCGCTCCGAAGGAACCCCCTCCCGGGCTCGACCGGCATCGGCCACACGCGCTGGGCGACCCACGGGCGCCCCAGCGAAGTCAATGCCCATCCTCAGGTGGCCGGCAAAGTGGCAGTCGTCCACAATGGCATCATCGAGAATCATGCGCCGTTGCGCCGCGAGCTCGAGGCCAAGGGTTTCCGCTTCGCCAGCACCACGGACACCGAAATTCTGGCTCACCTCGTGAACGAGGCGCTCGCCGCGGGCTCCGCGCGGATCGTCGACGCCGTGCGCGTCGCGTTGAGGCGTGTCCGCGGCACATACGCCATCGCCGTCCTCTCCGACGATTTCCCGGACGAGATCGTGGTCGCGAAGGCGGACAGCCCTCTCGTCATCGGTCTGGGCGACGGCGAGGTGCTATGCGCCAGCGACATCCCCGCGCTCCTGGCGCATACCCGCAACGTCGTGTTCCTTCAGGACGGCGAAGTCGCCAGGCTCACGAGTCACGGCGCGGACATCACGACGCTCGACGGCGTTCCCGTGGCGCGCGCCCCCCGGCGAATCGACTGGTCGCCCGTCCAGGCCGAAAAGGACGGATACAAGCACTTCATGCTCAAGGAGATTCACGAGCAACCGCGTGCCGTCGAAGACATGCTGCGCGACCGAGTGGACCTCGTACAGGGGGATGTCGTCGGCGAGGCCATCGGCGTCGGCGCCGACCTGGCGACCAGGATCCGGCGCGTGTACCTCGTGGCCTGCGGAACGAGCGCGCACGCGGCCATGGCGGGCCGCTACTGGCTCGAGCAAATCGCCCGCCTCCCGGCCGTCGTCGAGATCGCGAGCGAGGTTCGCTATCGAGACCCGATCTTCAGCGACACGGATCTGGTGGTTGCCATCAGCCAAAGCGGGGAGACGATCGACACCCTCGCCGCCGTCAAGACCGCGAAGGCCAAGGGCGCGCACGTGCTCGCCGTGGCCAACGTGATGGACAGCGCGATCCCGCGCGCGAGCGATGCGGTTCTCTACACGCGCGCGGGGCCCGAGGTCGGCGTCGCGTCGACCAAGTGCTTCACGTCGCAGCTCGTCGCCCTGCTGCTGCTCTCCGTGTACCTCGGCCGGCGACAGGAAACGCTGGCGGCAGGCGACGCGAGACGCATTCTCGAGGCCCTCGCTCGATGCCCCCAGCAGATGCGCGACGTGCTGGCGAGGACCGAGGGCGTTCGCCTCGTCGCGAAGAAGCACCTTCGCGCATCCCATATGCTCTTCCTCGGGCGCGGCACGCAATACCCCATCGCGCTCGAGGGTGCCCTCAAGCTGAAAGAGGTGTCTTACATTCATGCCGAGGGATACGCGGCGGGGGAGATGAAGCACGGGCCCATCGCGCTCATCGACGAGGACATGCCGGTGGTCGTTCTGTGCCCCCGCGACGCTCACCGCGAGAAGACTGTCTCCAACATGCAAGAAGTCAGAGCACGCGAAGGGCGGATCATCGCGGTGTGCACGCGAGGCGACGAGGACGTGCGCGCCATACTCATGACGACGGACGCCGGGGCGCAGAGCAGCCGAGCGCCGGGCAGTTGGCGGACGAGCGCGCCGACGCAGGAGCCGGACGTGCTCGAGATTCCCGACGCCGAGCCAGAGGTCCTTCCGCTACTGACGGTCCTTCCGCTGCAGCTACTCGCGTACTACATGGCGGACTTGAAGGGGACGGACGTCGATCAGCCGCGCAACCTCGCGAAGACCGTGACCGTCGAGTAGGCGCGCGCTCGGCCGTGTGCCCGTGGACCGGCTAGGCAGCCAGGTTGAACACGTGCTCGAGCCGCAGGAGCTTGAAGATTCGAAGCGGCTGATTGGCCACACCCACGAAACGCACGCTCCCTCCGCCTGCGCGGGCGCTCTTGTAGAGCGACACGAGCGCTCCCACCCCGGAACTGTCGAGGTGTCTAAGCTGCGAGAGGTCGACCGTTATTTTGTGGTTTCTGCCTCGGGCGAGCACGTCGAGCGTGGGACGAAGCTCGGGGCACGAGAGCGCGTCGAGCTCCCCGTCGATGCGCAGCACCTTGCTTTTGTCGTTGTCGATAAATGAGTAAATCATCGTGGCCCTTCATCTGCCTGACGGCGTAGCGACACGGCGCCTCACGCTTTTCTCGCTCCACCATGGTGCACACGACATGCCAGAAGGTGCACCGCGCGTTCTGCACGAGTCGTGCGGCTCATCGACAGTCTGCGGCGTGAACTGTGTTTGTGACCAAGATGCATCGTGCATCTCGCAAAAGCGCCAGCGGTAGAGTCAAGCTTCTGTGTGCGCCCGGCGCGATCCATCGTCGGGAACGACCCGTGCACCGCAGGTTGGCGGAAGCGTGAAGACGCATGGCGCCATCGTTCCCCACCGTTGCTTGGTCACCCGCGCTCCGGGTGCTCATCGCAGAGGACGACCCGGATGTTCGGGAGGCCCTCGAGCACGCCGTGCGGCGCCTTGGCCACTCTTGCGAGGTCGCGCGCGACGGCCGCGAAGCGTGGACGATGCACCGCGCGCATCGCGCGGACCTCATCATTTCGGATTGGAAGATGCCGCGGATGAGCGGCCTTCAGCTCTGCCGAGGCGTGCGCGGGAGCGACCCGCCCCAGTGGCACACCCACTTCATTCTGGTCACGGGTCGAAGCGACGCGCCCCAGCTCGCCGAATGCCTGCGCGCCGGAGCCGACGAGTACGCCACGAAGCCGCTCGACCTCGGCGAGCTCGAGGCGCGCCTGGAGGCGGTGCGGCGCGTGGTGGCCGTGCACCGGACCATCGAGGCAGACAACGTCGCCCTTCGAGTCGGCGCCGAGCGACGGCTCAGGGATGATCTCGAGCCTCTGGAGGGGCGCGCCTCGCGGTACGGACATCGATACTGCGCTGCCCGTTGCGACATCGACGGGTTCGAGGCCTACAGGGGTTACAACGACTACTTCGGCCACATGTCCGGCGATGCCGCCTTTGGCCGTGTCGCCCGCACGATCCAAAGACACCTTCGTAGCGGGGACACCGTGTACCGCTACGGCGGACAAGAGTTGTTGGTCATCTTGCCGGAGCAATCGCTGTTGCTCGCGACGAGAGGAATGGATCGGGTGAGGCGTGAAGTCGAGGGCCTTTGCATCCGGCACGTGCCGGTCGAGCGGAATCCATTCTTGACGATCAACGTGGGGATAGCGGAGCTCGGCGGAGGATCGGTCGAAGATTGGCTGCGGCGGGCCGACGCGGCCCTCTATCGGGCCAAGTCCCGCGGGCGCAACCGCGCCGACGCGCAGGAAGCCGTGTCGGCGCCGTCCCTGCCCTCGGGCAGCGCGGCGTGTTCGCCATGACGACCGTCGCTCGCTTCAGCGCGGCCAGGCTGAGGTCCGTCGCGCCAATGCGCGAGACGGTGCGCGAGCCCCTCTGGGCCGACGCACGCCACTCCTTCGCTCGGTTCGACGGCGTTGGCCTGCACTGGGCGCGGCTGGGGAAGGCCGGAGGTCGATCGCCGGTCGTACTTCTTCACGGTCTCGGCGACGCGCACGTCACGTGGCGACGGGTCGCGCCGGCCCTCGCCCGCGACCGCCTCGTCCTGATGCTGGACCTACCGGGCCACGGCCTGTCCGAGCGACCGGACGCCAGCTACGAGCTCGCCTGGTACAGTCGCCTGGTCGCCCGGTGGATCGAGGCGTCGAAGCTCGACCAGGTCGACGTCGTCGGTCACTCGCTCGGGGGCGGCATTGCCCAGATGCTCCTTTTGGAGAAGAGCTGCCGCCCTCGCATCCGGCGAATCGTGCTTGCGGCAGCGGGAGGGCTGGGCAAAGACATCGCGCTGGTCCTTCGCCTCGCGTCGCTCCCCGCGGTGGTCGAGCGCTTCGGCCAACGCTTCATGGCCTTCGGAACGCGCTTGGCGCTGGCGCGGTGGGGCGGGGTCCTCTCGGCCGAGCACGTCGCACAACTCGGCGCGATGAATGCGCGCGATGGGACCGCCCGCGCCTTCGCTCGCACGGTGCGCGACACCATCGATTGGCGCGGCCAAAGGCGGTCGTTCCTGGCTCGCGCGAACGAGATTGCCCAGCTTCCGCCGATCGCCGTCGTGTGGGGAGACCGAGACGCGATCATTCCGATCGCGCACGGGAGGGCTCTCGAGCGAGCGGTGGAGGGCGTACGGTTCCGACAGGTCACGGGCTGCGGGCACTACCTCCACCACGACGACCCCTCGGCGTTCCTGGATGCTGTCCGCGAGGCTCTGGACCTGGTCCGGTGGCCGACTGCAACGCGCCTTCGAACGCGTTGAGTCGATCGACGGGGCTGTCGCGCGCCGTGACGCTCGGCCTCGCGGTAGCACATATGGCTCCTCGCCCGGACGAAACGTACCTCGAGCGGGAGGAATGATTGGCACTCGCCCGCCGAGTCGCGAAAGGTGCTGCGTACCCACCCCTTGGGAAGGGGACTCTGCCATTCCGGCAGCGTCCGTGCTTCCCAGCTCGGAGGTTCACGATGGTAGGTCCTGTCCTTCGTCGGTTCTCGCCGCTTCCATTCGGTCTCCTGACGGCTCTCGGTGTCTCGGGCTGCGCCACGGGCTCCGTTCCCGCCGGCTCAGCGGCGGCGCCCACGTGCGCGTCGCGGCAAGCCGACTCGACCGTCGGCATTCGCCTCTATCTCGACGATTCGATGCTCGGTTCCTTGCAGAAGCGCGCGGCGGCGAACGACGCGGCGTGGGTCGCTCTTCGCGCGCACTGCGACGCGCTGACGGGAGCCACGTTCAATCTGCCGAACGGCAACGCGTATCCGAATACTCCCGACGTGGGCCAGGGCTACCAGGGCGACGGATACCTCCCCGAGATCATGAGCCTAGGCCTTTGCTACCGCGTCGTACACGGCACCGACGCGAAGGCCGAAGCGAGCTACGGCGCCGCCGGCGCGCGGCTTCTCACGGTGATGGCCACGCCCGCGAACTCGGGTGGGCAGGCGCCGAGCACCGACGACGGCTACGGCATCCGCAACTACGGCGTCGGAATGGCAACGGGCTACGACTGGCTCGGCCCCGCCCTCTCGGCGACGCAAAAGCAGTCGGTCGTCGCATCGCTCAACGGATGGATCGATTGGTACGATGGTAGCGGCTTCTCGAGGTCCCAACCCATCGGCAACTACTTCGCCGGCTACCTGCTCGCCAAGGCGACCACGGCGATCGCCACGGACGTCGACAACTCCAAGGCCGCTGGTTACTGGAGCGACGTGCAGACCCGGATGTGGGGGCAGCTCGCAAAACCCGCATATTCGGCGTCGATGCAAGGTGGCGGCTGGCCCGAGGGCTGGGAGTACGGACCGCGGTCCGTCGAAGAGATGGCCCAGCTCCTGTGGGCGGTGAAGACGGGCAAGGGGATGGACTGGGGATCGGCGCTGCCCTTCGCGCACGACGAAGCATCGTACGTCCGATCGTTCGCTTGGCCGTCCCTCAAGCACATGGACGATCAAGGGACCGTTCACTCGCAGAGCCGCCTCGCCCCGTCGGCCTCCGCCGCGCGAGCCCTTGCGGGCATCCTCCAGTACAACGGCGATCCGGCGGCGGCGACGGCGCGCAGTTACGTCGCGGACCTCGTCGCGACGAACGGCGACGACGGGGCCCTGTGGGACAAGTTTCTGTACGCCGATTCGACGCTCCCCACGCAAGCCTACGCGACCGACCCGCTGTCCTACTTCGCCAGCGGGCCCGGACACGTCGCCGTACGCTCGCAGTGGCAGAAGGACGCGGTGTGGGCGACGTTCGTCGCCGGTCCGTACATCGACGCGCCGGACTCGGGCGAGCAGCTCTTCAACCAGGGCTCCGTCGCGGTGGTACAGGGTGACCAGCCGATCATCGTCAACGCGACGGGCTGGTTGCCCCAGGCCGGGGGCAATGCGGGCGAGACGTTCGTATACGACGATAGCTGGGGAAAGAAGACGCGCCTCCTCAACAACACGTTCTACGTCGCCGGTACCGCCCAGCAAGAGGTCGCGCCCGGGACCTCGCAGACGCACGTCGACAAGTACGAGGAGCAAGGCGTCTTCGTCCATGCGCGTGGGATGCAAATCGCGGACATGTACGGCGGGGGCGGCGCCGGCGTGTCGCAGTTCACGCGCGACTTCGCGTACCTGCGGCCGGGTACCTTCGTCGTCTACGATCGCACCACCGTGGGCAAGGCGGCCGACCAGTGGCTCGCGTGGCACGCGCCTACCCAGCCGACCCCGGCCACCACGACCGACCCGACCCAGTCGCGGCTCGACGTGGTCGCGCAGGGATCGACGATAGGCAGCGTGCGCACACTCCTTCCGAGAGGCGCGACCCCGACGACGGTGAACCTGGTGAGCGGCGCCGCCTGGCGCCTCGAGATGCACGCGCCGACCCAAGCGACGACCCAGGACTGGCTCACCGTCGTCACCGCCGGCAGCCCGGTGCCCGACCAGACGCGGCTTTCGTCGGCCGACGGCAACGTCGTCGCCGGGTCTCTCGTCGGCGTTCACGTGCTGTCCAACCCCCGCAACGCGGTCGTTCTCTTTGGCGCCGATCACGCCGCCACCGCGATGACCTCGACCGCCACCTACGTCGTCGCTCAAACGGCGGACGCCGACCACGTGATCTTCGACATGGCGCCATCGACCACGGGCTACGCGGCCGCAGCAACGGCGTCGAAGGGCGATCTCACCGTCGTCGTCGCGCCGGGGGGGCCGCTCGCCCTCACGCCGCAGGGAACGCTCTCGTTCACCGTGGGGGCGAACGGTGCCGTCGCGGCAACTCCGCCGGCACCGACGTCCCCGGACGGCGGCGGCTCGACGATGATGGCGCCGAGCTCCCCGGAAGGCGACAGCGCGAGTCCCGCGCCAACCCCCTCGGGCGGAGAAGGAAGCTTCGTGGCGCCCGGCGTCCAAACGAACGGCGGGCCATCCGCGGACGGCGGTTGCTGAAGCCCGACGCGGCCCGATGCAAGTCAGCGCGACGATCGCAGTACGCCGACGACGCCGCGCGGAGCCAAGTGAGCGCTTCCCACGACGTAGAGCGCGCCGCTCCGGTCGAGGGCGAGGGCCGCAGCCGTGCGGTCTTCGGCGTCGCCGTCGAGCTCTCGGAAGAGCACACCGCCTTCCGGATCGTAGGCGATCGATCCGAAGCTTGCGACGCCGTCGGCTCGGTACGCCGTGCCGGTGACGTAGGCGTCTCCCGCCCCGTCGAGCGTCAAGGCGCAAGCCTGGTGTTCGCCGGGGCCATACCAGCCAAATCGATCCATCCAGCGGAGCTGGCCGGCAGCATCGAACTGGGCCGTGAGGTACGAGTCCGGGGTCGGGCTGCCGGTGAAGCCGGTCACCGTCACGCGACCCTCGGCATCGACGGCGATGGCCGTCGCGATGTTGCGGGCCGCCTGGTTCACGCGGGCGGTCCACGCGGTGCGGCCCGCGACGTCGTACTTTCTCACCGCGAGCTCTACGGTCGGCTCGGCGTCTTGCGCGGTCCGATCGGCCTGCGCGATCGCGACATGGGGCTCGCCGGCGGCGTCGAGCGCGAGCGCCTGCGCCGTCGTTTGAGGGACGTGTTCGGGATCGTCGCCGCCGCGTGTCGCCCAGCGGCTCGCGCCGCGGACGTCGTAGGCGAAGAGGGTGACCTGGTTGTACGTGCCGTCGCTCGATTCGCCGGCGACGTAGGCGTTCGCGTCGGCGTCGAGGACGACGTGACGACCCATCGCTCCGAGACCGAGAGGCCCAAGCTCGGACGCTTGCCAGAGCACATGCCCACCCCCATCGTACGCGACCGTCCGTGCGAGGGAGTGCATGCCGTCCGACCCGCCGCCGGTGACGACCACGTGCCCTGCGCCGTCGACCGAGAGATCCGAGAGCGCCCCGCCGCCGTCGGTGCGCGCCGACCAGCGCAGCGCACCCGCGGCGTCGAACGACACGACGAGGAAGCCGCCGAGCGGCGTGTCCACGCGCTGCCAGCTCCCGGCGGCATAGACGTTGCCGCTCGCGTCGATCGCGACCTTCGTCGCGAGGTCGGCCTGGTCGGAGGGATCGTGATACGTGCTTGCCCAAGCGAGAGTCCCGTCCGCGTTGTAGGCAAGGACGCCGAAGGCGCGTTGCGCCAAGCTGGCCAGCACGGTCGCGCGGCCACGCGCATCGACGGCCACGTCGATCGCCGAATCGCGCGCCGTGGCGTCGGTCCCGGCGTAGGTGCGCCACCAGTCGGCGGGGGCGACCGTCGACGAGCTCGTTTCGGTCTCGTGCCCGGAGACTCCGCCTCGCACCGAGCTGGCGCAACCCGTAGTCGCGATCGCAGCGAGCCCGACACAGACACCGCGTACCATGCCCGCTGGAGGGCAATCCTTACGCCGTCGTCCATCGCCTCTTCCGAGGCGGTCGCAAGCGGTGGTCCGCAACTTGCTCGCAGTTCGCGGCTGAGGCGGAGACGCTGAGCGCGCTGAGCGGGGATGGCGGCTCCCACGACTCGAGGAGAGCGATATGAACAGGGGATCCACCGTCGATCGAACCTACGCGTCGCTCTTCAGGTGGGTCCTCATGCCCTCGTGGGAGGGCGCCGTACGCCGGCGCGACACGATGAAGCACCTGGCGTACCTCGAGGCGAGTCAATGGATCCCGCGCGAAGAGCGCTCGAAGCGCGAGGTCGCCGAGCTCCGCCGTCTCCTCGCGTATGCGGGCGCTCATGTTCCCTACTATCGAGAGCTCTTTCGGAAGGAGCGCTTCGATCCGTACGGCGTATCGTCGAGTCGCGATCTCGAAGCGCTCCCGCTCCTGACGCGCCACATCGTTCGCGAGCGTTACGCGGACCTCGTCGACCCGGCCCACCGGGGAAACAACCTCAAAAAGGGGACGAGCGGGTCCACGGGCGCGCCGCTCAAGTTCGAGTACTCGATGACGAGCGAATGCTGGCGACAAGCAGTCAAGGTTCGCGGGTACGAGTGGGGAGGGTATCGCCCCGGTTTGAAGACGTTTTACTACTGGGCAGCCGTGTCGGAGGCGCGGCCGAGCGCGAAGATACGTACTGACCGCGCGCTTCGCCGGGAGACGTTCTTCGACTCGATGAAGCAGGACGACGCGTCCCGGCGGGCGGCGCTGGCGCTCTTCCGCAAGACCCGCCCCAACGTGGTCGTGTGTTACACCCAGTCGTGCGCGCAGTTTGCGCGATGGATCTTGGCCGAAGGTCTGCGAGACTGGGATGACATCCCGGTCATCTGCGGGGCGGAGGCCGTCCTTCCCGGGGATCGCGCGGCGCTCGCGAGCGCCTTCGGGGCCGGGATCTTCGAGACCTACGGCTCCCGCGAAACGATGCTGATCGCCGCGGAGTGCGAGGCGCACGACGGGCTGCACATCCAAGAGGAGAACCTCCTCGTCGAGGTCGTCCGAGACGGGCGCGCGGTCCCTCCGGGAGAGCCGGGCGATGTCGTCATCACCGATCTCCACAATTTCGGCATGCCGATGATTCGCTACGTGAACGGAGACGTCGCCACGCGCACGAAATCGACCGCATGTGCCTGCGGGCGCAGCCTCGCGAGGCTGGCGCGCGTGGACGGTCGCCGTGCCGACACGCTGATCGACCGCGACGGGAACGGCATTCCCGGTGTCGTCTTCCACGTCCTCTTCAGCGACGCCCGGAGAGAGATCGTTCGCCAATTTCAAGCGGTTCAGAGCGACGGCGGGGCGGTGGTCCTCAAGGTCATCCGGGGCCGTGAGTACAGCGAAGACGCCTTCGCCGCGATCACGCAGCGGTTCTCCGGGTACCTTCGCGGGCTGCCCTTCTCGGTCGAGTTTCACGACGCGATCGCTCCGCACCAAAGCGGAAAACTCAAGACGATCATCGTGGAGAAGTCGAGTCGCGGGGGGGAGCAGGCCCCCCGCGTCTCCGCCCCGACCTGACGTCGCGGCAGGGCTGCCCATTCGGCCATCGTGCCAAGGCAAATCGCGAAACCGGGGGCAATTCACGTACGGGCCGCTCGCCCCCTTCGCGGCCTCGGGGCGCCTTGGGAGGACGAACCTGCGCCGTGGCACGCACCGTGCTGACGAACGGGCCATGGACGCCCCGTGCCTCGACAGGGACGCCACGCGCAGGGGCTGCCTTGCCTGCCACGACGCCCCGGCTTCGAAGCCTCACGGAGGGCCCATGTCTCGAGACGTTGAGGTGTCCAAGATCGTCTACGTCTTTCAGCCCCCGTCGGTCGACTCTACCGTCGTCGCCGCCACCGAGAGCCTCGCCAGCTCCGAAGTTCCGATCGTGACCAACGCGAACGGCTGGATGACCAAGCGCGCCTCGAGCCCGCAAATCGAGCTCGAGCACGTGGTTCTCCCCGACCCGCTGGACCCTCGCCTGGTGGTCCTAGGACAGCCAGGCTCGGAGCGCGCCCGCAGATATCGCCTGCTTCGCCATCGGCTCCTCTCTCACTCCGACCCGCGCATCATCGCGGTGACGAGCGCCCGCTCGGGCGAAGGCAAGACCACGTGTGCGCTCAACCTTGCGCTGGCGATGGCGGAGGACTCGATGGCTCGCGTTCTGCTCCTCGAGGCCAATCTGCTCCGCCCCGCGCTCGCGCGGATCATCCATTTTGCCCCTTCGGAGAGCCTCGTCGAGAACGTCACGCAATCGACGAACGTCGGGCCACCGTACCCTGCCGTGTCCGTCTCCGGTACTCGGCTCCACGTGGCCGTGCTGCGCGACGAGTCGCTCGAGGACGTGCGGCTCGATCGCACCCTCCTTTCCCTCGTCCTCCACGACCTCCGACACGCGTACGACTACATCGTCATCGACGCCGCGGCGGTACTCGAGAGCGGGGACGTCGACGTCGTCGGGGAGTGCTCGAGCGGCGTCATCATGACGGCACGTGCCGGACACTCGCGAGAAAACGACATGCGTCGCGCCATCACGCAGTTGGCTCCGACGCCCATGCTCGGCAGCGTCCTCATCGATGCCTAGGAGTCCAAGCTTGCTCTCTCGCTCTCTCAAGCACGTCCATCGTTGGATTCGAGGCTACGGCCTTCACGCGCTCCGAACGCTGATCGCACCGCGGGTCGCGGGTCCGAAACACGTGCTCTTCGCCATCTGCGACCACTACGAGCCGCTCTGGGGCGGCGCGGGGGCGGCGCAAGGTCGCGATCGCGTCGCGCGCTGGGAACGAGAATATCCGGCCTATGCGAGCGAATTTCAGGACGCGTACGGCCGGCCGCCGCGGCACACGTTCTTCTTTCCGGGTGAGCAATACTCCGCGGACTACCTCGCGCCGCTCGGCCGGCTGGCC
>DATGJA010000807.1:0-14756 GCA_035295445.1 Polyangiaceae bacterium
TTTTTCCCCGGGTATCCCGCACCCACGCCGTACGGGCCGTGGATCCTTTGTTACGCAGGCAATCGCGGGGCGATAGAGGAACGCTCGCCGCACCTACTCGGTCCCAATGGCGAACCCAACATCGGCGACCTGAACGAGCCGAGGTGCGCGCCCCCCCGGCCCGAAGGTCTGCTCGCTCGGTAAGCACGTCTCAGGCCGCCTTCCGGACCCATCCTCTTCCTGAAGATTGGGCGCCTGTCGAGCCGCAGCCCGGTGTCCCGGCCAGCCGAGGTCCTGACCCGGGACGGACGCCCATACTGCCCCGACGCGTCGACCCGCCGCTCGAAGCACTCGTGAGGGGGCCACCCTACTCAGGCCCTACCCTTCCAGCGGACCGTGGAGCCACGGCTCGACGAGACGTCGCCAATTCGTCTCCGCCCGCAGCCCCCCGAGCACGCTCGCGAACCCCCATTGGAGTCGGTTCACGAACGTGAAGTCCGTCGGCATTCGCACCGGCGCCGGCAAGCTCGGCAGGACCTCGTCGGGCTTGAAGACGACCTCGCGCCCGCCGCGGACGAGGAACGCGACGCACTCGCGCGCGAAGTCTTTCGTGTACTTGAACGACTCGTCGACGACCAAAGGGCGAAGGACGAGCTTCGTGTACTCGGTGTAAAGGGCCCAGCTCTCGACGTCCTTCGGGTCGTACCCCAGCACCTCGATGCAGGCCCGGTAAAAGCCCTCGAGATCGCCGCGCTGCAGCGCGATAACGTAGCGCTTCATCCCCTCGACCAAAGGCCGCGGGATGCGCTTGTGGCAGCCGTAGTCGAGGAACGCGACCCGCCCGCCCCCGAGGAAGCGGTAGTTTCCCGGGTGCGGGTCGGCGTAGAGGAGGCCATGGC
Source organism: Polyangiaceae bacterium (assembly GCA_035295445.1). Classification (GTDB taxonomy): domain Bacteria; phylum Myxococcota_A; class Polyangia; order Polyangiales; family Polyangiaceae; genus Palsa-1150. The sequence continues at coordinate 879 of DATGJA010000807.1, forward strand.
GCCAGAGGGCGCGGAACATAAAGCGCGCGAGCGTGGTGCCGGCGGCGTCCCGATCGCGCTGCGGCGCATGCCGGCAGAAGGTCGCGTAGTCGACCCCCCCGACGAGCTCCATCGTCAGCACGCGCTTGGAAGAGAGCGAGTGGATCACCTCGGGGACGTGGATGTCGCGGTCGCCTTCGTGGATTCGCCGGAATTCGTCGATGGCTTCGGCCTCGCGTCGGTAGTCGATCTCCGCAAGGAACACCGCGCGGATCTCGTCGAGCGTTTCGCGCGTTTGGTAGCGCCGGCCGAGGGGGGCGATCATCGTCTCGAGCACCGAGAGGCTCTTGAGATCGTTCTCGATGGCCCTGTCGATCCCCGGATATTGCACTTTGACAGCCACCCGCTTACCGCCCCGCGTGGTCGCTCTGTGCACCTGACCGATGCTAGCGGCCGCGAACGGCTCGGATTCCCAATCCCCGAAGACCTCCAGGGGGGTCGCCCCGAGGTCCTCACGGACGACCTTCACCGCGGCCTCGGGCGAGAGCGGCGGCGCCTTTTGCTGCAGTCGCGCCAGGACCCGCTGGAAGCGCTCCTCGTATCCGGGGGGTGCCAGCCCATCGATGTACGACACCATTTGACCGAGCTTGAGGGGCAGCCCCTTCATCTCGCCGAGCGTCTTGAGCATGGCCTCGGCAGTCTTCTTCGCGTTCTGCAAGAGGCGCCGGCGTGACTCGAGCTCCTCTTCCTCCGTCCGCCGGCCGCCCACCACCCTGCGGACCGCCTCGGCGGCGATGGGCAAGGCTCGGGGCGCAAGGGCGCTCAGCCGAGCGAACCTGGCCAACCGGGAGACGGGGGGCGCGTCCGGCGGCGACGACGGCGGCGCAGACGGCATGCCCCCCATTATGAAGCACGCTCTCGCAAGAAGACTACAGGTCGGGACAGCGCCGGGATGAACGCCTTGACGCGCGGGCGGAGCGAGGCAAGACATCCGCACCTCGATGTCCGCCGTGGCCCACAGCATGGTGCTCCCGCACTTGTTCGGCCGCTACGCGCTCTTCGACTTCGTCGGCAAGGGCGGGATGGCGGAGATCTATCTCGCGCGCGAGACCGGGCAGCTCGGCGCGATACGGCGTTGCGTGGTCAAGCAGATCCTGCCGAACCTGGCCAGCCGTCCTGGCTTCGGGGAGATGCTGGTGCACGAGGCCAAGCTCGCGGCGCGCCTCAGCCACGCGAACGTCGTACAAGTCTTCGATCTCGGTCGGGCGGACGGTCGGCTGTACATTGCCATGGAATACGTCGAGGGATTCGACCTGAACGACCTCCTCAAGCGCTGCTCGCGCGCCCGGGTCCCCCTCCCCTTCGAGCTCGCCGTCCACGTGGTCCGCGAAGCGCTCAAGGGTCTCGAGCACGCTCACCGGCGCACCGACGACGACGGGCGGCCGCTTGGGATCGTGCACCGGGACGTCTCGCCGTCGAACCTCCTCGTTTCGTTCGAAGGCGAGGTGAAGGTGTGCGACTTCGGGATCGCGCGCGCGAACGACACGATCGCGCGCGAATCGTCCCCCCACGAGCTGGGCGAGGTCCTCAAGGGCAAGGCGGGCTACATGAGCCCCGAGCACGCACGCGGCGAGGAGATCGACGCGCGTGCCGACGTGTTCGCGATCGGCATCGTTCTCTGGGAGCTCGCGATGGGCCGGCGGATGTACAAGGTCGACGGCGCAGGAGCCACGCTCCTCGATCTCGCGCGTCGCGCGGACGTCCCGGAGCTCACCGCAATCGACCTTCCGTCGCCCGACCGCCTGCGGGCCATCGCGGCGAGGGCCCTCGCGTCCGACCGCAACGCCCGCTATGCCTCGGCGGCGGAGATGCAGCGAGACCTCGACGATTACGCGATCTCGGCCAAGCTCGTCTCGAGCCCCCTCCGGATCGGCGACTGGCTCGCCAAGACCTTCGGCGAAGAGATCCTTGCCAGGCGTCGGGCGCGCGAACGCGCCGCGGCGGCCCTCGAACGGGGGGCACTCGTCAAGGTCGACGCAATCTCGCCGCGACATCCGCCGCCCGCATCGAGCTCGACAGGGTTCGGCGTCGATCTCAGCCTCCCGCCATCTCAGCCCGACTTGCCCGTGCGCGGTGGGAGCCGCCGCGCCGTCCTCGCGGTCGTCGCGATCCTTGCGACGATGGCGCTCGCGGCCGTCGTGATCGCGATGCTCGCGAGGCACCTATAGCCGAGCACGGATGCTCCTGGCCGACGTCGCCCTCCCGGTCCCGATCGGGCACGCCTTCAGCTACCTCGTGCCCGAGGCGCTCGGGGCGGCGGTGCGCGCAGGCGCGCGCGTCATCTGTCCGTTTGGGGGCCGCCGGCTGGTCGGCGTCGTTCTTGCCCTGCGCGACGCGGAGCCCCCGCGGGGGGCCAAGCCTCTCGCGCGCCTGGTCGACGGAGAACCGGCCGTGCCGCCGGATTTGCTCGCGTTCCTTCAAGACCTGGCGACGTACTACTTTGCTCCGATCGGCGAGGTCGTTCGCCTTGCGCTTCCGCCGATTGATCGCGGGACCGCCGACGCGCTCGGTCAGGGACCGACGCTCTTCGGTCGCACGCGGGGCGTTTCCCCCCGGCACGTCCGTTGGGTGATGGCCACGTCGGCCGTCGAAGGGCCTGGCGCGCTCCGCGGGCAGGCCGCGGCTGTGCTCGCCCACGTGCGCGCGGTGGGCGCCGCGCCGGTCGCGCTGCTCGAGGGGCAATGGAAGAGCGCCCGGGCCGCCGTGAAGCGCCTCACCCAGCTCGGCCTCGTGACAGTTGAAGACCGCGTCGCCCCATCGCCTCCGCCGTTCGCCAGCCCCGCCACGCGCGACGCACCTCACGACGCGACCCCGGCACAGTCGGCCGCCATCGCGACGATCGTCGCGGCCCTTCGCGAAGCGCGATCCGCGACCTTCCTCCTTCAGGGCGTGACAGGTAGCGGCAAAACCGAGGTGTACTTGCGCGCCATCGCCGCTGCGCGCGAGCTCCGACGCGGAGCGATCGTGCTCGTCCCGGAGATCGCGCTCACCCCTCAACTCGTGGCGCGATTCCGAGCGCGCTTCGGCGACGACGTCGCCGTCCTACACTCGGGCCTGACGAGCCGCGAGCGCCACGCGATGTGGACGCGCCTGCGCGCCGGCGGCGTGGACGTGGCCATCGGGGCCCGCAGCGCGCTCTTCGCGCCGGTGGAGAGACTCGGACTAGTCGTCGTCGACGAAGAGCACGACCCAAGTTTCAAGCAAGAGGAGGGCGTGCGCTACCACGCGCGCGACATGGCCATCTGGCGCGCCCATCGCGCCGGCGGCGTCACCGTCCTCGGGAGCGCGACGCCGTCGCTCGAGAGCGAGCAGCTGGCAAGGTCGGGGCGAGCGACCAAGATCCGTCTGCCCGACCGGGCGCGCTCGCAACCGCTTCCCCGCGTGGAGCTCGTCGACCTGCGGCGCATCGCCCCCGGCCCGACGGGCGACCGCCGCATCAGCCTCCCGCTCTTCCGCGCGATCGAGGAGACGCTCCGAGCCCGCGAGCAGGTCATTCTCTTCCTGAATCGCCGCGGATTCGCCCCCTCGGTCCGCTGCACGTCTTGCGGGCAACCCGTCGTGTGCGCGGCCTGCTCGGTGGCCTTGACGTTCCACAAGGGGACTTCGTCGGTCCGCTGCCACTACTGCGACTACGACGCGCCACTCGGAGCGGCGTGTTCCAAGTGCGGCGAGGCGGCGTTCGAGCTCGAGGGCACGGGCACGGAGAAGCTCGAAGAGACGATGGCGGCGGCGTTCCCGGAGGCGCGCGTCGCGAGGCTCGACCGCGACGTCGCGGCCGGCAAGAAAGTCGAGGCGATCCTGGCTCGTGTCCGCAAGCGCGAGGTGGACATCCTCGTGGGCACGCAGATGGTCACCAAGGGACACGACCTGCCGGACGTGACCCTGGTGGGGGTCGTCAACGCGGACGCGGCGCTCAGCATCCCCGACTTTCGCGCTGGCGAGCGCGCGTTCCAGCTGCTCGTGCAGGTCGCGGGAAGGGCAGGACGAGGCGACGCGCCCGGACGGGTCATCGTGCAGACGTGGGATCCGGCGCAGGAGGCGGTCGCCCTCGCCGCCCGCCACGACGTCGACGCGTTCCTCGAGCGCGAGCTCGCGAACCGCCGAGAGCTCGGGTACCCGCCGCTCTCCCGCTCCGCGCTCGTGCGCGTGGACGCCGCCGACGAACAGGAGGCGAGGCACGCCTGCGAGCAGCTCTCCCGTGTCGCTCGCGAGGCGAGCGCGGCGCGCGGCGGGCAGGTGGACGTCCTGGGACCGGCGGCGGCGCCGATCGCGCGGATCCGAAGCCGCTGGCGCTTCCGGGTAATGCTCCGAGCCCGTGAACGGCCCCCCTTGCGCGAGACGCTCGCGGCCGTCGACCGTGCGCGCCCAAACCTGGCTCGGGACGTTCGCGCGTCGATCGACGTCGACCCCGTGCAGCTGCTATGAGCCGGGCGATCGCATGAGCCTGCGGGCCTCCCACGACGCGGCCTCGTCGCCGTCCCTCACCACCCGCGTGCTGACCGAGCGCCTCGTCCTGCGGCCGCCGCGCACCACCGACGTCCCGGTGATGCGCGCGGTGCTCCGGAAGAATGCCGAGCACTTGCGCCCGTGGAGCGTTGCGCAGGCGCCCGGCGAAGACCAGGCCTCGTTGACCTCGGTCTCGCGCGCGATCCTCCGCCATCGCCGCGAGTGGAAAGCAGGCCAGGCGTACGTACTCTTCATCGCGCGGGGCGTGGACCCGGCCGACATCATCGGCCGCGTGGCCTTGGGCGGCGTGCTCCGAGGGGCCTTCCAAAACGCGTACCTGGGCTACTGGATCGACGTCGACCACCAGGGTGAGGGCCTCATGACAGAGGCTGTGCGCGCCGCCACCGCCTTCGCGTTCGAGTCGGCGGGGCTGCACCGGGTTCAGGCCGCCGTCATGCCGCGCAACGGGGCGAGCCAGCGCGTGCTCGCCAAGGTGGGGTACCGGCAAGAGGGGTTCGCCGCGCGCTATTTGTGCATCGCAGGCGCCTGGGAGGACCACCTGATCTTCGCCCTCACCGCCGAAGAGTGGCCCGCGCGTTGCGGTGTGTGACGGGCGCACGCAACTGCCCGAGCCGCCCGACCGAGAGGGGGTTGTGCGCGCCGCCTTCCACCTTGCTGGCGAACTCGTCGGTGCCTTTTTGGCCCCGCCGCGGTGTGCGTCGTGCGAGCGCCGGGTCACGCTTCTGTGCTCGTTTTGTGGGCCGTGCGCTGCCTCGGTGCACCGCGCGAGTGTGGGTGGGCCGGATGGCTTCGCAGCCTATGGCTACGGAGGTGCCCTCGGGCGGGCCATCACGAAGTTCAAGTACGAGCGTCGACCCGACCTCGCCCGCCCGCTGGCCGATTTGCTGTGGCGGGCCCTCGAGCCCCACGCGGCCGACACGCGAGACGCCCTGGTGATCCCTGTTCCGTTGCACCCCTTGCGCCTTGCCGAGCGCGGCTATAACCAATCGGCCCTGCTCGCTCGGCGCCTCGCGCGACGGCTCGGCGCTCCGATCGCGCCCCTCGCTCTCGCACGAACGCGCGATACCGCCAAGCAGGCCTCGCTCGACCGCGAGGGACGAACATGCAACGTCGCCGGCGCCTTCGTGGCCCGCCGGCCGGCAGAGCTCGTCGGCCGCACAGTCCTTCTCGTCGACGACGTGCGCACGACGGGGGCGACGCTCGACGCGTGCGCTGAGGCGCTGCACCGGGCGGGGGCCCTCCGCGTCCGCTGGACGGTGGTGGCGCGCGCCGGGTAAACCGCAGCCCACGTCCGGGGTGCGGACCCTGTGGGCGTTCCGCCCCGGCAAGGGGTATCATCTCCGGACCCTTGAGCGAGAACAAGAACCGCCCGAGCGATCCTCTCAAGGAGGGACCGCGGCCTTCCCTTCCGACGGCGGTTGGCGTGCCCGCCCTACCCGTCGACGATCCCAAGGCGAGCGCCCCAGTCCCGTCCACTTCCTCGCGCGCGGGCACTGCGGCGAACGCCCCCCGCCAGGCGCTGGCGCCGCGGCCGTTTCAGCCGCTGAGGACACCCTCGCTCGGCGAGGAGCAGTTTCGCGGGTTGCGATCGAGCCGGCCGCCCCCTGCCGAACCTCCCCGTCCGCAGCGGGCGGGGGAAACGGGCGCAGTGCCCAAGACTCGCGCGGGGCCGGCGCTGTCGGCGGGAGCCGCCTCGTCTCCGACGGCGACGCGGACGGCATCGAGGGCACCTGTAGACCCAGCGAGCGTCTCGCCCAAGGCCACCGCCGCCGCCCCGCCCGCGGACGCCGGACGGGCTGCACGTCCTCCCCAGAACGGGCCTGCCTCGCGGGAGGCGTTTCCATCGGCCGAGGAGATCAGCGGATCCCTCCTTCTCCCCGACGACGCGCAGGAAACCGGGTCGTCCGATGTCGAGGAGCTCAGTGGCTCGCTCCTCATCGAGGATCCCGGAGACGGCGACGGCCCGCCCCTCGTTTCACGCTTGGCGCCGGTCGGCGCCAGCGCGACGCCGGCGGCCCCGACCCCCCCGGTGGAACCCGCTTACCGATCCTTGCTGGGCATACCCCGCCTTCCGAGCTCGACGCCCGGGCCCGAGCTGCCCGCCGAGAACGTCGCCCCGGCGCGCGCGTACGCGGGCCGAAACGGGACGGTTCCTGCGGGAGACGCGGGGCAGACGTTCGAGCCCTCCTCCCGGACGCAGTCCGCGGTCCCGCCCGCCGGGAGCACCGCCGCCGTCGGCGGCGACGTCGAGGTGACGACGCTCCCCCACGGCCCCCTTGCCGCCCTTCGCAGTGCCTGGCGATCCACCGCGAGGCGGGTCGACGCCGCGCTCCGCGCACGAACGTCGCCAGATGGGCGCCCGGTCTGGGTCCTGGCGCTGATTGGCTCGGGGGGCCTCGCCGTGGGCGTCGGCCTCATGGTCCTTATCGTAACGACCACGCGACGGGGAAACGTCGCCGCGGCGGCGGTTCGTCCCCCGGCCACCCCCTCTTCTTCTTTGGTCGTCGAACCGGCCCCCGCGAGCGCTGTCGCGGCGGCGCCTGTCCCGCCTCCGGCCCCTATGCTCACGCCGTGCATTGCGAACGGTCCTCCTCACGTGCTCGCCCCGAGCGCGACCCTTGCAGCCGGGCTTGAGGTGCGCACCTCGGGGGACGACGTGGCGCTCGGGTTCGCCCCGAGCGATCATCAGGCGGTGGGCGTGGCGCTCGACCCGTCGTCGTTCACGCAGTCGCGCACGGCGACCGTCAAGTCGACGGACCCCGTACGACGTGTCACTCCGATTGGACCGCCATCCGGGCCGCTGGCGCTCGCGGTCGACGTCGAGCGCAAGGGCGACCCCGTCCGGGGCCGACGGACGGTGGTCTTCGATCGGCCGCTGCAGATCGGTGCCCAAGGCGGCAGCCTCGGATGGAACCAGCCGAAAGGGGGGCCGAGCGGCAAGCTCTGGCCCCTCGAGGGCGACGCAGCGGTCGACGCCCTGCGGGCCGCCACCTCCGGCGTGGGCAAGGACGCTGTGTCCGAGATCGTCTTTCGCAGTGGGGGCCTCGTGGCGTTCGGCGCGACGACGGGCGGCGGCAGCCCGCTCCCCAAGGGCGATCTCGGTCACGTCGACGGCCTCGGGCCGGCCGTCGGGTCGCCCGCGGTGGCCGTCAACGACGGCATCGTCCTGCTCGCGTGGGCGGACCGCGCTTCGACGGGGGATCCGTGGCGGCTGCGGTGGACCCGTTTTTCAGCTGGCGAAGCCGCCGGCGAGGTAAAGACGTTCGCGCCGCCCCCGGGCGGGCCGGGCGACCCGATCATGTCGCCGGGCCTGGCGGCGCTCCCCGGCAAGCGGTTCCTGCTCGTGTGGACGGAGGGGCCGCCTTCGCACCACGAGGTGCGGGCGCTGACGTTGGCCGAGGACGGAAGCCCGATCGGCGGCCCGATCGCGGTCTCGAACGGAGGCGTCAACGCGGGACAGGGCCAGGCGGCCGTCCTTGCGTCGGGCAAGGGCGTCGTCGCGTTCCTCGAATCGACGGACGACGGATTTCAGGTGGCGGCCACCGGCGTTGTGTGCGCGTTCTGAGGGCGTACCTTGCGATGATAGCGCGTGTGCGACGGCGACGGCGGCGGCGCCCTAACACCCGCTGACGCCGCTCGGGCATAGTAGCTGCGGGTCGACGTTGATGTGCGCAACGCCCGTCCCCGTGGCACCGCTCGGATCGACGATCGTGACCGTCACGTCGAGCGGCTTGCCGAGAAAGAGATGATAGTCCGTGCCGTCGATGTCGAACTGATAGCGGAGCCCCGCCAGCTTGCAGAAGCCGCCCTCGTCCTGGTCGAACGTGAAGACGAATCGCGTCGTCGGTCCGACGAGCCCCGTCCCCGGCTGCACGCTCGCGATCGACGTCGTCGACCCGGTCTGCTTGAGGTTCTGCTGACGCACAGCGATCCAGATGTGGTGGCCCCCTTGAGGGCCTTGCTCCGCCTGCACCGTCTCCCCGGCCGTCAGCGGCAGAAAATCCGACTGTCCCGTCCCCACCTGCACGACGGGCGCTCCCGCGTGGGCCGGCTTGCACACGTCGGGCGCGTTTTGCGCCCACGCGGCGCTGTAGGCCTCGAGGTCCGCCGGAGCCACCGAATCGTTTTGGCAGACGCCCCCGATGCACGTTTGCGGCGGGGTACACGTCGGAGCGCCAGGCGGCCCCCCCGGCAACCCGAGCAGGCACTCCCCCTGGAGCAATACGCGGAGCAGCACGACTTGCCCAGGCACGAAATGCGTCTCGGAGGTACGTACGAGCACCTTTGGCGACGCGAACGGCGGTCCAGCGTCGGCCTCCTCGTACCCGTCGACCCGGACCGACACCGCTGCGGCCTCGCCACCGGGGGGGGCGAGGAGCCGCGTCTCGTGGGGAAGAGACGCGAGCGGTAGCGTCTCGTCGTCGGTGGGCGCCCCCGCCACGCTGGTCGTCAGATGAATCGTGCCGACCGCGCCCGTCAGCGGATCGCTCTGCAGACCGACGATCAGGGTGGTCTGCGGTGGGATGCCGCCGTGCGACGAGCAATCCGCGCACAGTACGCACGCGCCCACAAAGGCGAAGACCGCGCACCCCGCCCGGCGCGCGACGGCCTCCGCCAAGGCGACCGTCACGGTCGCGGACCCGTCACTGCACCTTCGCCAGCGAGGCCGCGAACACGTCCGGTGGCACGAACTCGGTGAATCGGAAGGCCTGCTTTCCGTCCGACCCGAACGCAAGGACGACAGGGAGCCCCTCGGTCGCCCCGTACTTCTTTCGCACCCGAGCCACTTCCGGATCATCGTCATCCGTCGCGTCGACATGGAGGGCCACGAACCGGGAGCCCTCGGACTGCACGCGGGGATCCGGGAACGTCTTCTCCTCGAGCTCCTTGCACGCTCCGCACCAGCTCGCGCCGAAGTCGATGAGGAGCGGCTTGTGCTCGGCACCGGCACGCGCCACGGCAGGCTGCTCGGCCGTCTCCCACTTGAGCGCGGCCACGTCGCCGGCCGTCGCGGCGTCGGCCTCCTCACTGGATCGTGACGCCTGCCACCACGAGATGACCATGAAGACGCCGGCGATCGCCGGCACGATGGACGCGAGCTTGGTCGGTTTGGACAGATGGGCGATGGCCGACTTGCGACGCTCGGCAGCGACGTGCACCGAAGCGAGGGCGACCCCCAGCACGAGGAGCGCCATGCCGACGACGCCGTACGCCGTGCCAGGTTGAGCCAACCGGTGCGCCGTCTCCCGCGGGAGCGCGTCCCGGACGTAGGCGAGAGCCATGTAGGCGAGCGCGACGCCCCCCAGCCACTTGCTGGCCATCATCCAGGCGCCGGCCTTCGGCAGGTTGACCGCGAACGCGCCCACCAAGAAAAAGAGGGTGCCGAGACCTAGGCCGTACAGCGTCATCGCCGCTGACCCGAGCGCGACGTTTCGCGTGGTGGCGATCCACCCGAGCAGACCGAAAAGGAAGGGACCCACGCACGGCGCCGCGCCGATCCCGCATACGAGGCCCAACAGGAACGCGCCGCGGTAGCCAGTCCCGCCTACCGACGACAGGCGATTGTTGACGCCAGACGGGAGCGCGATCTCGAAGGCCCCGAACAGCGACGCGGAGAGCGCCAGAAAGACGACCGCGAGCGCGGCCACGACCCACGGGTTGCCGAGGGCGCTGCCGAACCCTTTTCCCGTCAGCGCGGAAGCAACCCCCATCGGGGCGAAGAGGCAGACAATCCCCACGACGAACGTGAGCGAAAGGAGCATCCCTTGCCAGCGGCTCTTGGTCTCGCGGGCCCCGAACACGGAGACGGTGATGGCGATCATCGGGTAGACGCAGGGCGTCAAGCTCGTCGCCAACCCGAAGAAGTAACTTGCGCCGAGGGCGACGAAGGCGCCCTGAGCGAGGTAACGCTGAAAGGCGGCAGTGTCGGAGCCGCCGACGTCGGCGGCCGCGACGAACGGCCAGGTGCACACGAAGAGCGCGACTAACGCCGCCGCCAGGAACTTCAAGGGTTTCACATTCGACTCCAGTGTCACGAGGAGTTGCCCGTCGGCCGGGCCCGCGTTCTCAGGGGAGTCGCCGTTCGGTCGCCGAACGACGCATCCCACCGAGATATATAGCCGAGCAACTGCCTCCGATCACACGCCGCCACGGCAGAGATGTTCACTCGGTAGGAATTTTCGAGAGGGTCGCCAGAGACATCTGGATCTCGCCGTCCAGCGCCAGCGCGAGGGCGCCCCGGCCGCGACGGCTCCTGCGCACGAACCCTTCGAGGAATCGACGCGCGGACCGCCACGAGCCCGACGCGTAAGCGATGTGACCGAGCACGAAGCAACCGTACCCCTGACCGCACGGGGCGGAGGCCAGCTCGTCGATGGCCGCTTGCAGGTCCTCGACGCGCTCGCCCGCGGCCAGCCGCACGAGGGCGAGGTGGGCGCGAAAGAGGGGGCGATCGTGCGTCCCCCAGCGCACGGCGCGCTCGAGCGACGCGGCCGCCTCCGCATAGCGGTGCTCGAGGAACAGAACGCTCGCCAGCGTCCAGAGGTGGAACGACCGGCGCGACGCGGGACCTCGGCGCGCTGCGAGGCGCAGATGCGCCAGGGCGGACTCGAGATCTCCGAGCGCGAGGTCGGCTCGCGCCGCATCCTGGTGGAAGACGTCGGGCAGCACGTCGAGCGTGAGCGCTTGGCGGGCCACTTGCCGCGCGCGTTCGAACCAGCGCCGCTCGTAATAAGCCAGGTAGAGCTGGTGAAGGAGCATGGCCTGCACCGTCTCGTCGAGCGGCGCGCGCGACGCCAGACCCCGTCGTGCCCATCGCGCGCGCGCCTCGAGCGTGCGCGCTTCCATCGATCGACGCAGAGATTCCTCGGCGCTGCACGGGCGTGGGGTGAGTGTCTTTTTGTCGCGCGCCGGACGGCCGTGAGCCGCCGCGCGCCTCGGCGCCGACACGAGGAAAGTGTATCAGCGTCGTCCTTCGCGTGGGCCAAAACGTGCTACCCGTCGGCAGGTGGTCGCTCGTCGTGCCTTCGGTGTCCTCGCGCTGGCGGCCGGGCTCGTGCCTAGCCTTGCATGCGGGCGACGGGCGACGGAGGCGGACTGCCGTCTCATCGTCGACAAGAGCGTCGAGCTGCAGATGAAGGAGATGAGCCAGACGAGCGAATCGGTCATCAAGGAGCGCGCCGAGCAGGTGCGCGCCGAGCTCGGGGACGAGATCAAGAACTGCGAAGGGCGTCGCATCACCGACAGGACGGTTGCGTGCGTGCAGGCAGCGACGACGACCAGGGAGCTCGATCGGTGCTTGCGCTAAACGTCGCGGCAGGTCGTCTCGCCGCAGCCGTCGTCATCGCGCTCGTCCCGGCCTGCAAGCCCAAGGCGAGCCCTTCGCAGTGCGATGCGCTCATCGCGCGCTACGCGCAGTTGGTGGTCACCGAGGAGTTCCCCGACGCGTCTGCAGACCAGGTTCGGCTGGAGCAGGAGCGCGAACGGAGCGAGGCGCGAGGCGACGACGTCTTCAAGAACTGCAGTTCCGAAGTGAGTCAGACCGAGTTCGGGTGCGCTATGGGCGCAGCGACGCCCGACGCCTTCGAGAAGTGCCTCGAGTAGAGGCCTTCACTTCACGTGCGCGGCGCGGCCGTGCATCCGCTGCTGGTTCCCCTCGGGGGTCGGCCCGTCGATCTGCCAGAGCACGTCGCCGCCGACGAGGCAGACCTGGTCCTCGAGCTCGCGCAAGCAAACCTCCCGCGAGTCGTCCTGCGCGCAGATCGCGGTGACCGGCCCGATGTTCTCCACGTGCCCCGGCGCCGCGTCGTTGAAGACCTGAACCCCACAACCGCGCTCGCGTGCACCCCCGGCGGCGCGCTTGCTGTGTGCCGCGTGAGCCGTAGGGTTGGCCGACGTCAACGCGTTGTCGCCGACGCCCCACACCGCGTCCCCGCCGCGAGCGCATACGGCGTCGAGCAGGCGGCGCTCGCAATTGGAGGACGGATCGCACGAGACAGTGACGACGCCCAGGTCGTCGACGGGGATCGTCGCCTCACCCGGGAACTTGCGGACGGGACAGCCCGCCTCGCGGGCCGGGTACCTCGCGTCGGGCGTCGCGCCCCCGCAGGCAACGGTCAGGAGGGCGCCGGCGAGCGCGATGGCTTTCATGGCCGAGCGCACGTCATTCGGCCGCGGCGCGAGGCCGGAGCAAGGGAAAGCCCATCGCTTCGCGCTGGGTGAGCCATGCCTCGGCGACGCTCTTGGCCATCGCGCGCACCCGGCCGATGAAGCGCTGCCGCTCGGTGACCCCGATGGCGCCGCGCGCGTCGAGGACGTTGAAGGCGTGCGCCCCTTTGACGACGAAATCATACGCCGGCAGGACGAGCTTCTTGAGCGGATCGGCGTCGAGGGCGAGGCACCGCTTGCACTCACGCTCGCACTGGTCGAACTGCGTGAAATGCGCGGCCACGTCGGCTTGTTCGAAGTTGTACGTCGACCACTCCCACTCGCCCCGCCTCACGAGCTCGGCGTACGAGGTTCCGGGAGCCCACGCCATTTCCCAGAAGGACTCGGCGTTCTGCAAGTACATGCAGATCCTTTCGAGGCCGTACGTCAGCTCGCCAGCGACGGGTCGGCAGTCGATCCCGCCCACCTGCTGGAAGTAGGTGAACTGGGAAATCTCGAGGCCGTCGAGCCACACCTGCCAGCCGAGTCCCCATGCACCTAGGGTCGGAGACTCCCAGTCGTCCTCGACGAAGCGCACGTCGTGATCCTCCGGCTTGGTACCGAGGGCGAGCAGCGACGCGAGGTACTGGTCCTGAATGTCCAGTGGGGACGGTTTGAGGATCACCTGGAATTGGTGAAACTGTTGCGTGCGATTGGGGTTGTCACCATAGCGGCCGTCCGTGGGCCTGCGGGACGGTTCGACGTACGCGACGTTCCACGGCTCGGGCCCGAGCGCCCGCAGGAAAGTCGCCGGGTTGTACGTCCCGGCGCCGACCTCGCTATTGTACGGCTGCACGATGAGGCACCCGCGCTTCGCCCAGAAGTCCTGGAGCGTCAGGATGACTTCTTGAAAGTACATGGGCGTCCGGGGGGCGATTCGTAGCACAGGCTTCTTGAGCGTCGCGGACAAACGCGCCGGCCCGCAGAGGGCGGTGCGAGCGGACGTTCGCGATCGAGTCGCGTCCCGGCGCGCTCGTTTGGATCGATGCACTCCTCCCCACCGGGAAGGTCGATGCGTTCGGCGTTACAGAAAAGCACCCAGCAGAACGAGCTGTTGATAACGCGGCACCCCATGTATTCGGCTGCCAGGTAGCCCGCACCCGCCGCGACCCCTGCACTTTCCCCTTCGTTTTTCCCCGGGTATCCCGCACCCACGCCGTACGGGCC
>DATGJA010000808.1:0-2457 GCA_035295445.1 Polyangiaceae bacterium
AGGCCGGCGCCACGTGCGTGGCCGGAGGCCTGGGCGTGACCCTGCCGAACGTGTCGGTCGAGGGGGTCGTCCAGTGCGCGGACACCGCCGCCAATTGCGCGCTCGCCGCCACGACGGTAAGCGACGTGACAACCTGCGCCAGCACCCTCACGTCGTGTGCGGCCTCCGCGGCCGGTGTGACGTCGCCCGCTCCGCTGACGTGCGCGCAGAAATTCACGGCCTGCCTCGCGAAGAATCCGCTGAACTTTCTGACGTGCGCCGCCCAGCTCTCCACTTGCACCAATTGACGCGGTGGCGCGGCGCGCTCCGCTGGGCCTGCGCGATCGCCGCGTGCACGGCGACGGCCTGCAGTGGGGGAGGCGGCCACGCTTCCCCTCCTGCCCCCGGCGCGACCGTCGCGGACGGCGCGCCCTCGGACGACGACGCGGGCGGGTCGACCGGGCCGGCCGATACCGGGTCCGACGCGCCCGCAACCACCGGCCCCTCGTCGCCCGATGCCGCGTCGAACGCGACGGGCGACGGGGCGGCGCTCGACGCGGGCGCCGCGGACTCGGCAGCAAACGCCGCACGAGAGGGCGGCGCCGCGCCCGATGGGGGGACCCGCGACGTCGGAAGCTGTTGCTCGGCGCAGACCACCCCGGGCTGCGACGATTCGAACCTCGAGCTCTGCGTCTGCCAGAAGATCCCGAGCTGCTGCACGACCGCGTGGACCCTCGCGTGCGCCCTCATCGTCCAGCAAAAGTATTGCCAGGGCAACGTGCGCGACTGCGTATGCGGCACCGACGCAGGACAATGGGGCCAGGCTCAGTGCTGCACGACCGACTGGAGCTCCACCTGCGACAGCGTCGCGATCCTCAAGTGCAACGCGGTCACGGGGTGCTTCTGACCTGCTCAGGACAACGGCAAAAGGGCCCTACATGCTGACCAGGATGTCCGGATTGCTGGGGCTCGCCGGGTAATACTGGCCGAGATAGATGCACATCACGTTCGACTGCGCCGAGTCGCCGAACGTGAGCGTCGACCCCGTGTCGTTGTAGTAGCTGCACGTCCACGTGATGCTCTGCGAGCCCGTCATCGCGATGGGCGGGTTGTGCACGAAGAGCGGCGGCGAGTCCCAGTTCTTCTCTTCGTAGAAGACGCTCGAGCCCGCCCCCGCGGTGAAGTCGACGCCCCACCGGTGCATGTGGCTCCACGACGTGAAGATCGTGTAGCTCGTGGGGAGTTGCCCGGACGGAGTCCACGTCTTCGGCTCCTGGACCGGCGAGGTCTTGGGCGTCGGCGGAACGCTGAAGAGCGAGTTATTGAGGAAGATCGTCCCCACGTGCGTCGTGACGACCCCGGGCTTCGCGACCGACAGGGTGATCGAGACCTTCGCCTGAATGGGTTGCGCGCCCGAATTCAAAAAGTGTGCGTTGATCATCAGCGAGTTCTGCGCCGACAGCGGATACCCCATGTTGGCTTGCGGGTAGCTGACGATCCAATGCGGCTGCTGCGACAGATACGGGAAGGGGTGAAACTCGAGCCCCTTGTCCGGGCAGTCCTCGAGGGCCGTCGGCTGTGTACGACCGCTCGACGGCGCCATGTTGAAGAGGAAGAAGTGGTGCGACCCCGCGCTCATCGTCCCGTCCATCAGGATGAGGTCGACGTCCTTGCCGAAGGGGTTCGCGAACGTCTGGCACTTGTACACTTCGGCGCCGGGCGCCACTGTGAACGAATCCGCGGTCAGCGTGATCGTCTGCGCCACGTCGGCGTCCGGCGGCGGCGCCGCGTCGAACAGGTGCCCCGCGGCCGCGTCGACGGTCGCCCCGCCCGGCCCGGCGTCTTTGCCCGGGGCGGCCGTCGACCCGCTCGCGCTCCCCGCCGCCGAGCCCCCGCCGGCGCCGCTGCTCATCGACCCCGCGCCGGCGGTGGCCGGACCCGAGGGCGTACCGCTCGAACCGACGTTGTCCGCGGGACCCTGATTCGCGGCCTGCGACGAACCGGGCTCGCCGAGCGTCGGGCCCGTCGGGTTCGCCGAACAGCCGGCGACCAAGATTCCGAGGATACACCCCACAACCGCTCGTGTGGACATCGAGACTCCTCACTATCCGGGTGGCTTGTCGCTCGCCAGATCCTTCTTCGTAATGCTCGCCCCGACGACCTTCACGATCGCGCCTCGACCAAAAATTCGCACGCTGCGACCATCGAGCTCCGCCTTGAGCCCGATCTTGGGCGCAGCGATCGACAAGATGTTCGCGCAGGCCTCCGGCGGGGTCTTCTTTGCCAGCGACGTCGTCGTCGTCGACCCGGTGGCCGCGTTCGTCACGGTGAGGCTGCCCGGCGCGTCCCCGGTCCCGGTGTCGAACGTGACGAGCACGCCGTCGTCGGCCCGCGCCGCAGGCGACGCCAGGAGCAGCGCGCCCGCCGCCACGACCGCCGAGAGCCACGTTCGAGCGCGCGCCATGGCCAGTAGGATAG
>DATGJA010000809.1:0-8938 GCA_035295445.1 Polyangiaceae bacterium
GTCCACACCAGCAGACTGGACCGCGACGCGACGCGCCCTCGCCGCCATCGCGCGGCGCGGAGGCTGACGGTCAGGCCGATTCGAGAATTTCGTGCGATGCGCGGATCACCGCCGTGCGCACGCGCGAGAGGACGCGGTCGCCGTTGCAGAGCACGTGAAGGGGCTCGCGCACGTCCCAACCGACGACGGGCAGCTCTACCAGCGCGCCGGTGGCGAGGAGCCTGCCGGCCGCCAGCGCCGGACCGAAGACCACATGGTCGGTCTGGGAAGCGAACTCGAGCGCCGCCCCGATGGTCTGCACCTCGTGCGCGATCCAGCGCTCTTCCCACGAAAGGGGACAGTTGTCGTTGAGCGCCACGAAGCGATCACCGCCCGTCTTCGTCGGCCCGATGAACGGCAGCGGGCGCACCCGGTCCGTCGTCAGAGGCAGCGGCTCGAGCTGCTTGGCGAGCGCGGGACGGGCGAGGAGGACGACTCGAAAAGACCCCACCTGCTCGCTCGTCCACGCCGCCGGGCGGTTTTCGATCCCGCCCGGCACGAGCGCGATGTCGAAGACATTCTCGGCCACGTACGCCCGCATGTACGCGGGAGCGACCTCGAGCCCCCGCACCCGCACCCTGGGCAGCCCGGCGGCGATGGCCGGGAGGATGTGCGCGACGAGGTACGACGGACCCGCCACCGTGAGTTCGAGGGCCGGAGCCTGATCCTCGCGCACGCAGTTGGTGGCGCGCAGCTCCTCGATGGCGTTCGCGATCCGCGGCAAGACCTGACGCCCGGCGGCCGTCGGCGCGACCCCCCGAGCACCGCGCGACAGGAGGCGCACCCCGAAGTGCCGCTCGAGGCGCGCGATGGCCTTGCTCACCTGCGAGGGCGTGACGCGCAGCTCCCTCGCCGCGCCCGAGATGGAGCCCGTGCGCTGGACGGCGAGCAGGGTGAGAAGGTCGGCTAGGCGGAGCTCGGGAAGGGCGGTCAAGTGCGATGTCTACGTGGGGGTGGCGCCATCGGTTTCGCGGATGCCACCGGGACCCTATGGGCCTACACCCCCTTTCGCCCTCAACGCAAAGCAAACGCGGCGACGCCGAACCCGCCCGCTACCCAGACCACCCCGCGCGGATCGTCCGACACCACGGCGACCGCGCGCCCGTCCGAGTCCAAGTGCTCCTGGACCGCGCCGATCCGGGCGACCAGGGAAGCGCGGCCGGAGACGTCGAGCCGAACGAGCGCGGTCGTATCGTCCGCGTCCGAGTACGTCGCCGCCACGAGAGTCCCTTCGTCGTCGACGAACGTCAGCGCCGTCACCCGGCCCTCCCACTTGAACGACCTCCACTGGGCGTCCCCGGTGCGGCGGACGACCCCTCCCGCCGTAGGGTACGCGATGCACCGATCGCGGACCGCGAGGCGCGCCGCCCCCATCGGCTCGAGGGGACCTTGCGCCGGCTCACGATCGACCGTGCCGTCCGCCGCCACCCGCACGACGCCGGTCGGTCGTCGTGCGGCGTCGACGGTGACCGCCGTCACTCCTCCGGTAAGATCTCCCGCGACGGCTCCCACGGCCCCCCCCACGGTCAAGGGAGTCGCCACGCCGCCGCCGTCCAGCGGGGCACGCCACAAGCCGCCCGCTCGAGTCAGCGTCCAAAGGACCTGAGAGCCGATCGCGACGTCGACCGCTGTCACACCCTTGGCCAGCGGGACAAAGTGTGCGCCATCGTCCGTCGACCCATACGCCTGGCCGTCGGCCGTGACGACCGCCACCCGGCCGGCGCTCACCGACACGCTCCTGACGTCTCCGGTGAGTCCGACCGCCGCCACCGGCGAACGCGTGCCTTCGAGATCGACGTGATGGAGCTCGGCCGCACCCGACTCACTCCGCACCGCCACTAGGGCACCGCGACCCGCACACGCAATGGCCGTCGCCGCCGGGAGCTGCACGGGCGCGCCGACGCGTGGCCAGGGCACGGCAGCCCAGCCCACGCCGAGCGGCTCGTCCGCAGCAAACCGGTCGTCGAGGAGAGCTTCCCCCTCGAAGTCACCCTCGTCGTCCGCGTCGAGGCTCGGGAGGTCCTCGTCGCGGAGCTCCTCGTCCTCGTCGACCGGGCCCTCCTCACCGGCGTCCAGCCCCCCGGCCGCAACCCCCTCACCGAGGCCGAGGTCCTCCTCCACGGGGACACTTCCGTCGGCATCGTCGCCTCCGGCAGCGGGGCTCTGATCGAGATCGATGACGTCGGGCCCGACGTCCAAATCCGGGTTGTCGGCAAGCTCATTGAGCCAACCCGACTCCTGTGGATCGTCGACGTCGACGTCGGCCGGGTCGACCGGGTCCTGCTCGGCTGTGGCGTCGTCGAGCGGCAGCCCCCCCTCGCCTTCCCCTGCCTCCTCGAGCTCCTCTTCCGTTCGGGGGTCTTCGACGTCCTCGGCCCCGCCGTCCATCGGCGGAAGATCTTCGAGCGGCTCGTCGAGCTTCGGATCGAGCTCGCCACGGGGGCGAAGCGGAGGCGCCGGCATCTGAACGCAAATGAGCTAACGAGTGGCCGGCGCTTGTCAAACCGTGCGACGGACCCGTCGCGCCCGCCGTGTACTAAACGCACATGGTACGATAGAAATGCACGTGAGACGTGCATGTGCCGCGCGTTCCTGCCTGACCGCATCAACATGCCCCACCGGGCCACGCGGAGGGAGCCGATGTCGACGACGCGCGAGGAAATGCGACGCGAGCTCAAGGAGCTCACCAAGCTCGCGGAAACAATGCGCAAAGAGGCCGCGCCTGACAGCCGGCCCCCCTACGCGCATCTACTCGAACCCGAAAACAACCTCGCACCGCCGACGCCCGATCGACCTCTGAGCGTCTCGAGTGTCACGGTCCCACCCGTGGTGCAGCCCTCGGTGCCGCCGCCAGCGACGGACGTCGACGATTTTCCACCGCTGCGCCGCGGCCGCAAAGGCCTCATGGCGGTCGCGGTGGGCGGTGCCCTCGTCGTGGCCCTGGTCGGCGGCGCGGCTGTCGGTCGGTCGGTGACCTCGCATCGGGCTGCGGCCAATGCGGCGATCCCGGTCTCGACCGGCCCAGTGCAGGGGCCCCTCGTGGTGGACCCTCCGCAGGATCCACTGCCGGCGCAGGCCCCGCCCGCCCAGGCCCCCGCGGATCCGCCCGCTCCTCCGGTGGTTGCCGCGGTCGCAGCAGCGGCGAATCCAGCGCCCGCGACGCCCCCCGCTGCCACTCCGGCGGCGCATCGTCGCGCCGGCGGGGGGGCTCCGCACCGCGCAGCCAAGCTCGCTGCGGCGCCCAAGAGCGCGGCAGGCGACGCCCCGGCGGCGGCCGCCGAAAATGACGCACCCGCGCCGGCGCCCGCGAAGGCCACACCGGTGGCGAAGGCGGCGGTCGTCCCGCTCGCGGCGCCGGCCGCCGCGCCCGCCGGTGGGTCAAACGACTCGCTAGAGGACATGATCCGTAAGGCAGTCGCGTCGACCCCGGCCAAGAAGTAGCCCCCCATCCGGCGTTTGCCGGCGGGTGCGAAAGCGCAGCGCTTGCGCGCGCAGGCCCGCGCAGCCGGGGCACGCCTGGCGCGCAAGGACCTGAGGCAAAGCTACTCACTGTGTGTCGCGAAGGCGACGCCCTGCGGGAAACACGACGCGGCTGCCATGGGCCCGCGCTCGATTTTGTGCGGGGCGCGGGCGGTTCTTGCGTCGGCACGGAGCGTGCTTCAGCCATGGCTGGAGTTTTCTCGAGCAGCAGCCATGTCCGAGCGCGCGCATTTCTGGGTTCGTCTGGTGGGTCTGGCATTGATTCTTGCCGCGCAGTTTGTGCCCCGGCTCTGGAATGGCGCCCCGCTGGCGCCAAGCCCCGTCACCGCCGCGGACATCGCCCGCTGAGCCGGCCCCGGTTGCATCCTGCAGGGCGGCGCGTAGCCTCCACGGGGTCTTGCGACTGATCGTCCTCTCGCGCAACGCGACGCTCTACTCGACGAGCCGCCTCGTCCTCGCGGCGCGCGCGCGTGGGCATCAGGTGCTCGTGGCCGATCCACTCGACTTCCGCATCGTCATCACCCGCGGCCGCCCGTCCCTCTACCTGGGCGACCGGCCCGCGCCGCAGACCGATTTGGTGCTCCCCCGCATCGGGGCTTCGATCACGAACTACGGTCTCGCCGTGGTGCGGCAGTTCGATCTGATGGGCGTGCCGGTCCTCAATACGGCCCTCGCGATCGCCCGGTCTCGCGACAAGCTGCGCGCGATGCAGCTTCTCACCAAGAAGAACATCGACGTCCCGGTTACCGTTTGTGCGCGAACGCCGGACTCGATCGATCAGGCGCTGGCGCTCGTGGGCGGCGCGCCGTGCATCGTCAAGCTTCAGCAAGGCGCGCAGGGGATCGGCACGATGATCGCCGAGACACCCCAGGCGGTCACGTCGTTGCTCGAGACCTTGTGGGCGATGGGGCAGGACATCGTCCTGCAGCAGTACATTGCCGAGGCCAAGGGGCGCGATCTGCGCGCCCTCGTCGTCGGAGGTCGGGTGGTCGCCTCGATGCGACGTCAGGCGAAGGCAGGCGAGTTTCGTTCCAACCTGCATCGTGGGGGCCTCGGCGTGCACGTCCCGCTCGACGACGGCTACCGCCGCGCCGCCGTCGCGGCCACGCGAGTCATGGGTCTCGAGGTCGCCGGCGTCGACATGCTGGAGACGCGCGAGGGAGCGAAAATCCTCGAAATCAACAGCTCGCCCGGGCTCGAGGGGATCGAGCGCGCCAGCGGGGTCGACGTGGCGGCCGCCATCGTTGCGCACGCCGAGCGGTACCTCGCGCGGCATGGGCGTCGCAAACACCCGACGACGCTCGACGACGAGCGGCGCCTCTCGCGCATCCGGACGCTGCCCGCACCCGTTCGTCGCAGGGCCGGCGCGAGCGGGGGTTAGGCCCCGGTGCGAGTCGAACGCGACGGGGCGGTCGCCGTCTGGACACTGACCCGCCCCCACGTCAAGAACGCGCTCGATCACACAACCCTTGCCGCCATGGCTTCCGCGCTCGCGGCCGCCCGGTCCGACCGCTCCTTACGCGCCGTCGTGCTGACCGCCGACGGCGACTCGTTTGCCTCGGGCGGCGATCTGCGCGAGCTCCGCTCCTCCGTGACCCGCGCGCAGGGCGTGCGCATCGCCGAAGCCGGCCGCCGAGTGTGCGACGGCATCCTCCGCTTGCCCATCCCGGTGGTCGCCGCTCTTCCGGGGCCGGCGCTCGGCGGCGGCGCGGAGCTCGCACTCGCGTGCGACATCCGCGTCGCGGAGCGTCAGGCCACCCTCGGTTTTCGGCACGCCCGCATGGCCGTGACGACCGCGTGGGGCACGCTCCCCAAGCTGGTCGCGACCGTAGGCGCAGGTGCCGCCGCACGCTTGCTGCTCGCGGGACACGACGTCGGCGCCGAAGAGGCGCTCCGTTTGGGTCTCGTCGACGCCGTGACGGACCCGGGGGAAGGCCTGATCACCGCGAAGTCCTGGGCGTTCGACGCCGCGCTCCTGGCTCCGCTGGCGGTTTCGGGGCTCAAGAGGTTGCTCGGCGACGCACTTGGGCCCCGCGCTCGTTCCCGCGCCCTCGAGCGACGGCTGTTCGAGGCGACGTGGACCAGCGCGGACCACCGCGAGGCCGTCGAAGCGTTCTTCGAACGCCGCGCCCCCGCCTGGCGAATGCGCTGACGGGAGCGGCCCGCCGCGCTACATACGGGGGCGCTCATGGAGAACACTACTCCTCGCGTCGGCTACTACGGGCCCTTCGGGGGTCGCTTCGTAGCCGAAACGCTGGTGCCCGCGCTCGACGAGCTGTCGAGCGCCTTCGACACGATCGTCTGCCGCGAGCCGTTCCAGAGCGAGTGGCGCGCGCTGCTCGCCACGTACGTCGGGCGCCCCACGCCGCTCTTCGAAGCGACGCGGCTCGCGCGAGCGATCGATCCTGAGGGACGCCACCTCTCGCGCCTCTGGCTCAAACGCGAGGATCTCTGTCACACCGGCGCGCACAAGATCAACAACGCGCTCGGGCAGGTTCTCCTCGCGAAGAAGATGGGCAAGACGCGAATCATCGCCGAAACGGGCGCGGGGCAACACGGCGTGGCGACGGCGACCGCCTGCGCGCTCTTCGGACTGCCCTGCGAGGTGTTCATGGGGGCGCAAGACATCGCCCGGCAGGCGCCCAATGTCGGCCGGATGAAGCTCCTCGGAGCGCGGGTCATTCCCGTCGAGAGCGGGGCGCGCACTCTCAAGGACGCGATGAACGAGGCCCTTCGCGACTGGGTTACCAACGTCCGCACCACGCACTATTGCATCGGCAGCGCGGCGGGCCCTCATCCGTACCCCGAGCTCGTCGCCGTTCTCCAAAGTGTGATCGGCGAAGAGGCGCGCGCGCAGGTGACGGCGGCCCACGGAGGGCTGCCCGACGCAGCGGTGGCATGCGTCGGCGGTGGATCGAACGCGATCGGCCTTTTCCGAGGCTTCGTGGGGGACGGCGCCGTGGCGCTCGTCGGCGTCGAGGCAGCTGGCGACGGGGTCTCGACGGGCCGACACGCGGCCACGCTGGGGGCCGGGCGCGTCGGCATCCTGCACGGGTCGAAGAGCTACGTCCTTTGCACCGACGGCGGGCAGATCCTCGAAGCCCACTCCATCAGCGCCGGGCTCGACTACCCCGGCGTCGGCCCCGAGCACGCCTGGCTCAAGGAGACGGGCCGCGCCTCGTACGTCTCGGCAACCGACGCGGAGGCGCTCGCCGCCGTGGCGCTCGTCGCCCGCTCCGAGGGGATCATCCCCGCCCTCGAGACGGCCCACGCGTTCGCGCGCGTCGGCGACGTCGCGCGCCGCCTCTCGTCCGAGCGCGGACGGCCCGTGGCGATCGTCCTCGGACTCTCGGGTCGAGGGGACAAGGACCTGGCCACCCTGCTCGACCGCCTCGTGGACGGGGGGCCTTCATGAATCGGCTCGACGCCACGTTCGCGCGCGGTCACAAGGTGCTGGTGGCCTATCTGTGCGTCGGCGATCCGAGCGTCGCCGAGAGCGTCGAGCTGGCGCTCGCGTGCGCGCGAGCCGGGGCCGACGTTCTCGAGCTGGGCGTCCCGTTCAGCGATCCGACGGCCGACGGGCCCGCGATCGCCCAAGCGAGCCAACGCGCGATCGCCGCGGGCGGCGGCCTGGAAGCATCGTTGCGAGCGGCGCGCGCCGTCCGCGCCGCCGAGCCCGACGTCGGGATCGTCCTCTTCGGGTACTACAATCCGCTCTTCGTCCACGGCGAGGAGCGCGTCGCCCGCGAGGCGGCCGAAGCCGGCGTGGACGCCCTCCTCGTCGTGGACCTCCCGGTCGAGGAGGGGACCACGTTGCGTGCCGCAGCGTGCCAGCGAGGCGTGGGCGTCGTGCCGCTCCTGGCGCCGACGAGCAAGGCCGATCGGATCGCCGCCGCCAAGGCGTCCGCCGTGGACGGCTACGTTCCGTTCGTATACTACGTTTCGCTGACGGGCGTCACGGGCAGCGCGGCGCTCGACGCGAAGGAAGCCGGCGTCCGCGCGGGGAGGCTGCGCTCGGAGGTGGGCCGCCCCGTCGTAGTGGGCTTCGGGATCGACTCGGGCGCGAAGGCCCGTGCGGCGGCCCAGACCGCCGACGGCGTGGCGGTGGGTACCGCCCTGGTCCGCGCCATCGAGGCCGGGCGGAATCCCCGTGACCGGCGCCACGCGGTCGAGCGTCTGGTGCATGAGCTGCGCAAGGGAGTCGACGCAACCGGGCCGACGTGACCGTCGCCGACGCCCGCCCCGACGGGGCTCAGGCGCGCTATTCTTCTTCTCCTCCGATAGCTGCGGGCCATGCTGATTCTCTGCGTATCCGACATCCACGGCCACCTCGACGCGCTTCGCGCGGTCCTCGCCACCGCCGAAAGGCGCAGCTTCCAGAAGCTTCTCGTCGCGGGGGACATCGTCTTTCCAGGCCCCGAACCTCTCGAAACCTGGCGAAGGCTGACCTCCGCCGGAGCGACAATGGTCCTCGGCCTCACCGACCGGGCCGTCGCGACGCTGGACCCGGCGGCGCTCCATCCACGGAGCGGCCACGAGCGCGAACGCCTGGACCAGATGCGGGCAACGCGGGCGGCGCTTGGGGACCTCATCCTTCAGCGGATTCGACGGCTACCTACGCACGCGCGAGTCCCGCTCGAGGACGGCGGGGAGCTCCTGCTGGTCCACGGCTCTCCGGCGGATCCGGCCGAGGCGCTCACGCACGACATGAACGACGAGGAAGTCAACGCCCTCTTGGGCGACGACCCGGCGGACGTTGTCGTTTGCGGGGCGAGCCACGTGCCGTTCGATCGGATGGTCGGCGGGGTTCGCGTCGTCAACGTGGGCAGTGTCGGTGAGGCGCCCGGCGCCGGGGTTCGCATTGCCCACGCCACGTGGATCGAGTCCACCCCCCGGGGCATCCAGGTCGAGCCCATCGTGGTGCCTCTCGAGGCGCCGCCCGCCCAGGCGGCTCGCCGCTGAAAGTACGTCGACGAATCGGCGACCACGTCACGAAGAAGTGGATCTGACACCGCTCCGCCTGCCACGATCCGAGTCGTGACCCGACCCGGCCTGGCCAAGGCGCGCTCGCTGCCGCTCGTGACCGCCCGTTCCACGCTGCTGGTGCGCGCCTCCGACGCACGATGGCGGGACCTCTTCGCACGTGCCGACGTCGTTAGCGAAGGGGCCGTCCGCGCTGAGGCGCACGGGAGGATCTGGTACGGCTCGACGAGCCTCATCCTGGCCGTTGACGAAGGGGACCCAACTTACGTAGCGTCGCTGGCCGAGCGCGACGTGCACGTGCGCCTTCGCGCTGTCCGAACCGCGTGCCGAGAAGCGAGCCTTCGCGCTCCCGCGCGCCTGGGGCGCTTCGTCTGCGAAGTCCGTATCACGAAGGGCGTCGACGGGGTGAGGATTGACGTCGACGTCCAGGCGCCGT
>DATGJA010000810.1:0-8085 GCA_035295445.1 Polyangiaceae bacterium
TAGGTGCGGCGAGCGTTCCTCTATCGCCCCGCGATTGCCTGCGTAACAAAGGATCCACGGCCCGTACGGCGTGGGTGCGGGATACCCGGGGAAAAACGAAGGGGAAAGTGCAGGGGTCGCGGCGGGTGCGGGCTACCCGGCAGCCGAATACATGGGGTGCCGCGTTATCAACAGCTCGTTCTGCTGGGTGCTTTTCTGTGACGCCGAACGCATCGACCTCCCGGTGGGGAGCAGTGCATCGATCTAAGCGAGCGCACCGGGACGCGACTCAATCGCAGACGTCTTTTCGCAGGTCCGCTCCCCGTCGGAGACCCTTCGCACGCTGCCTCGCCCTCATCCACGCTGGCGTCGCCGCTCGCGCGGTCGCTCCTGCACGAGGAGGTCGCAACACCCAAGAGGGCCGCCGCGCATGTCCACCTGCCCACGCGGGAGACTTGGCATTGTTGTCGGCCCCCTACAAGACGTGCACGGCAGGCGAATAAAGCGCGTCGGCCGCTCCGGCGCCGAGCGCGACCAGCGGGGGGATCGCCACGGCAAAGACGCGGATCTCGTCCTCGAACCCGAAGAAGACGAGCAGCGGCGCCACCGCGGCGGCCGACCACGCGAGCGCCCGCACGACGCTCGGAGCGACGCGGCGCCGGCCGAGCCCTACGACGGCAGCGAGGACCACGAGGTCGATCGCGTCGAGCGCGACCGGCTGCGGGACACCCATCCCGAACGCGTCCTGCCACTCGAAGAGCCACCCGAACGACGCCCAGTAGCCGAGGTTGTGCACGAGGTTTGGCTGCGCGAAGGCCCCCGGACGATCGCGGAAGTACCACGCGAGGGCGACGACGACGCCGGCGCCGAGGAGAGCGCTCGCAGCGGCGTGCGCCCACCACGTCCGCCGCGGCGTCGTGTCGCGGACAGCCAACCACCAGACGACCACGAGGACGCTCGCCTCCTTGTTCAGCACCGCGACCGGCAGCAGCGAATACCACGCCACCCAGCGTCGGCGGACGAACGCGAGGTAGCAGCAACTCACGAGCAAGAGGTCCGGCAGGTCGTAGAGGAATCCGCCGCGCGCGAACGTCGCGGGGAGGGCGAGGATCCCGGCCGCCGGGACGACGTCGGCGAGCAGCGACCGGTCCGGCACCGCCCAGCGCGCGACGGATCGCCAGGCGAAGGCCGTTCCGAGCAAAGACGCGAAGAGGAGCCACGTGCACGCGAGGCGCTCCACGGTGGGCGGGCCGACCCACCCGGCGCTCGTCGCCAGCAGGCCCGGCACGCCATGACCCCATCCGTCGAGGAGCGCCGGAACCGCGCGGCTCGGGACGAGGGCGACGAGGCCCCGCACGAGGAGCGGCGTGAGCACGCGGACGACGTAGGGTCGCGCCTGTGACAGTCCCAGGGTCGACTCGAGCTCGACGCCGATGCGCGGTCCCCAGTGCGTGAGAAAGGAAGCTAGCGTGTAGGATGCGGCGACCCAGTATGCCAGCGCGACGAAGGCCGCGCGCAGCCGCGGCGTCATCCCGGGCACCGCGCGGCGTCGTCGCGCCGGACCCACGCGATCAGCGCGCACAGTCGCGGGCCGATGTCGGCGGGCAAGGGGTGGCCGCCCGGGCCGAGGCTCGCGAACCGCGCCTCGAGCCCCGCGTCGTTCAGGCGTTTCGCCTGCGCGTCCATCGACGTGCGCGTGTCGTCGGCATCCCCCGCCGCGAGCGCGACGCGTCGCACCCCGGCCGCCCGCAGGCGCGCGGGGTCGAGATCAAGCTTCATCGAGAGGAGCACCAGGCCGGGCCAGCGCCCGCGCTCGGCGCCGGCGACCTCCGCGGCGAAGTAGGCGCCGTTCGAGTAGCCGACGAGCGTCCCGTCCCGATCGCGCCGGAGCGACGCGCCCCCGCCGGCGGCGGCCACCGCGTCGAGGGCAACCCCGATCGAGCGCGCCGCCTCGACGGAGGTGCCGGTCCACATCGTGCCGCCGTCGCCGAACGGCGTGTTGGCGCGCGGGCACACGAGGAACCCGAAGGGCAGGGCCGCGTTGCGCAGGGGCGGGCAAGCCTCCTCCGGGCCTGCCCACATCCCGTGCAGGAACACGATCGCCGGCCGATCGCGGGCGGGATCCGGGGGCGAGAACGCTACGCCCCAGGCCCCGTGTGCGAAGGTCTGGGCGAGCAAGAGCGCGACGGAAGGGCTCATGGGATGTCGAACCCGAACTTCTTCGAATCGTCGCCTGGGGCGAGGTCGACGTCGAATCCCACCGTCCGCGACCCCAGCCGCGCTCCGAAGCGCACGCGGATCGGCGGCTCGACGCCGTGCAGATCGACGAGCGCCATCTCGACGTCGTAGTGGCCGCGGGGCGGGTCCGGGCCGTCGTAGTAAATGTTCTCGAGGTTCTGTCCGCCGCACCCCTCTTCGCCGGGGCAGTCGCGGTCGAGGTGAAATCCCGTCGCGGTCGTGTGACTGTGGTCGCTGGGGACGCGCTCGTGCGCCGGCGTGAGGAGCGAGAGGTTCACGTCCGCGGCGGCAGCGCTCCACGCGATGACGAACTGGAGCAGGCCTGTTTGCGCGCCGCACCCTTCGTCGATGACCCCGTTGCAATTGTCGTCGATCGCGTTGAAGCAGAGCTCGGGCCCCGTCGGCGTGCACGCCTGCACCAGCGTCGTCCCGACCGGTGGCCGCAGGTTCGTGACGTTGATGCTCGGGGCCGGGGCCGTCCGGGCGGGCGCGCCGGGGGCGCACGAGATCGCCACGCCGAGCCAGAGCGCCGGCGCCGTTCGCCCCATGGTCTCTTCGGTACGCTCGCGCGCGGCTATTTGCCGCCGCCGCCGATCATTCCGCCTTGCGGAGGCCCGCCGGACACGGGCGCCTTCGCGTACTCGGGGACGCTCTCGGCGCTCGCCTTCGGGTTCATCACCTCGAAGAAGGCGGCCCGCGCGAGATCGCCGACCGGGCCCTTCTCGTTCTTGAGCGCCATGAGGACGCCCTTCTCCTTGGTGAACTTGAGGATGCGGATGGCCTCGTCGCGCTTGGTCGGGTTCTGTCCGAGAGCGTCCGCGATGAGCTTGAAACGGAGCTGCACGCGCGTCATCGAGTGCGGTCCGTTGTCGATCTCGATCGACTCGACGAGGTTGCGTCCGAGGATGAGTCGCGGCCAGTCCTGGAGCTGGTCGTGCACCTTGGTGTGCGCGAGCGCCTGCGCGTTGTCGACCCACCGCGCGATGTCGCCGCCCTCGTAGTTCTTGTCGCTCCAGTAGCCGAAGGTCTTGTTATAGATGTCCTTCAGCTCCTCGATCGCCTCGGCGGGCGTGGACGGATCGTTGTACGACGCGAGCGCTTGCGACGCGGTGTCCGCGTCCGCTCCCAGGATGAGCGAGAGCGTGGCGTCCGCCTTGAGCGCCGGGTCCGTCAGCTTGGCCACGATCTTGGAGACCATGTCCTTGGTGACCCCGCCCATGCCGAGAGCGCGCGCGATCTGATGACGGACCTCCATGTCCGGCACGCTCGGGTTCAGATCGTCCACGAGGGTCGCCGAAGCGTCAGCCACGGGCCGGTGGATGAGCGTCTCGAGGTAGCACTGGCGCATGAAGTTCGCCTTCGGGTCGCTCTTCGTGTTGTCGTGGACCTTCTTGGCGATGTCCTTCATGTGGTCGTCGCTCGCGAGCCACGAGAGGGCGAAGCAGGCCTCCATGCGCGCCTGCTCGTTCTCCATCGGCTCCTCGGCGTACTTGACGAGGTCGTCGTAAGCCTTCGGGTCGCCCCACTGGGCAAAGCCGTCCGACGAGCCGACACCGAGGGCCCGGAGCGTCATGCCGAGGATGGTCAACCCACCTTGCATGAGCGAGTCCCACGACGCGTCGAGCTTCTTCATGCGCCGGTGGAGTTGCTTCTGCATGATGCCCCAGCCCTTGGGGTCCTTGGTCCAGCCGAGGTAGCGCAGCGCGCTCTGCGCGGTGGCCCATTCCTCGGGGAACGGCGGCTGCGCGCCCTCGGTCGGCAGCTTGACCTTGGGGTCGGACCACTTCTCTAGCATCGGGACCGCCTTCTTGGACCCGACGAGCGCGAGGAAACGCATCCCGTTCGCGTGCGGCTGTGGCTTGTTCTCCGGGTCGACCCAGAAGAGCACGCCGGGCTCCGCCGTCTTGATCAGGTAGTCGCGCTTCTCGGGGTGCAGGACCGCGAGGTCCGCAAGCATACGCGCCGCGAACACGCGCTCGTTGTCGTCGCGCCGGAGCTCCGGCCAGTCGACGTCGTTGTAAAGCTTCAGCGGGTCCTGCGACATCCGCCAGCCGAGGACCTCGGCCGCGCGCTCGTCGCCGATCTCGGCCATGCGCATCGCGGCCTCGACCTTCCAGTGCGGCTTGGGGTTCGACTGGATGTAGGCGTAGAGGGCGTCGCCGCCGCGCGGGTCTTCGAGCTCCTTGAGCATGTCGAAGATCTGCTTCGTCTGGAACTTCTCGGTGTCCGCCTTGTCGTGGTTAACCGTCTTGAGCGCCAGGACGAGGCCGTTCGCGCCCATTCCGTCGCGGAGCGCCTGCAAGAACTTCTCGCGCGACGGCTTGTCGGCCTTGGTGAGCGCGTCGACGAGCGGCTGCGTCGCCTTCTCGTTGGCGATCTTGCCGAGCCCGACCGCGGCTTCGCGGGCCACGTCGACGCTCTTGTCGCGCACGAGCGTGATGAGCGTGTCGGTCCACTTTCCGTCGCCCGTGGCCGACAGCGTCGTGGCCACGAGCTGGCGGACGCTCTCGCTCTCGTCGCCCGCGAGCGACGCGACCTTGTCGAGCGTCACGAGGCCGGCGAGCTTCTCGGCGTCGAAGGCGGGGAACCCGTCGAGACGCTGCACGCTCGCGAGGTGCCCGAGCTTGTACTCGGCGAGGACGTTGTCGAACGCGGACGCCTCTTTGAGGGCGACGAGCGCCCAGGCGATCTGCGGCTTGTCGCTGCTGTCGGCCTCGGCGAACGCCTTGAGGAGCGCGGGCTTGGCCCCGTCCGCGTCCGGCGAGCCGAAGTCGACCAGCGCCATCGCCGCCGTCCCGCGCACGCCGTGGTCGCTCGAGGCGAGGCCCTTGGTCATCGAGGGGATGCTCGCCTTGTCCTTCGCCCACGCCAGGTGGACGAACGCCTCCTGTTCGAGGCGCGGCTCGGTGTCGACGGCCGCCCACTTTTGCCAGCGGGGGAGCTGCTCGGTCTTCGGCAGGAGCTGGATGGCGAGGAGCTCTTTGTTGACCTCCTCCTTGGTCATCGACTGCGCTTCGGTGTGAGCGCTCATCATCGCGAACGCGACGGCCCCTCCCACCAGCAGAAGGCCGATGACGATGGCGATGGGCTTGAACGCCCCACGTTTGAAGTTGCCGTCTTCGGCGGGGAAGGCCGCGTTATTCATGGCGTCTCCTACAGGTGGCCGGGACGATACCGCAAGCAACCGGCCGGCAACGCCCCAAAAAGAAGGAGCCCTCGACGCGACACGTCAAAGGGACGCGCCGCTCGCGTAGACTGGCCCGGGATGGACACCGTGGTCGTAGCGGCGGCCGTCGTGGTCGAGCAAGGTCGCGTGCTCTTGAGCCAGCGCAAGGCGGGCAGCCATCTGGCAGGGAAGTGGGAGTTTCCCGGTGGAAAAGTGAACCCCGGGGAGGACCCCCGCGACGCGGTCCGCCGGGAGCTCGAGGAAGAGCTCGGGATCGACATCGAGGTGGGCGAGGTCGTCGACGTGACGTTCCACCGCTATCCCGAGGCGCGCAAGGCCGTCCTCCTCCTCTTCTTCGAGGCGCGACGCCGGCCTGGCTCGGCGGCGCCGCGCGCAGTCGACGTCGCGGACATCGCATGGGCGGGGCCCGAGGAGCTCGCCCCGGCCCACTTCCCGCCGGCGGACGTCGCGGTGCTCGAGAAAGTGCGCGCGCGTCTCGAGGGGCGCCCGGCGTGAATCCCGCCCGCCGCAGGCGATCCACCCTTCCGGGTGATATGCTTGACCCGTGACCGCGGCGGAGCGAAGGGCGGCCCGATCCAAGTGGGAGGGACGCGTCTTCCGCGGTGGCGGTCGGGAGGAGATGGCCGACTACGACGCCCTCTTCTGGGACCGCATCCCGGTCGACAGTCGCGCCGAGGCCGTCTGGGAGCTCAGCAGGGAGCTCTACGAGATCGCGGACCCGGAGACGCATGAACGCCGACTTCCTCGATCTGCTTATCGCCTTGAACGCCGCTGAGGCGCGGTTCCTCGTCGTGGGCGGCTACGCAGTGGGCGTCCATGGCCGACCGCGGGCCACCAAGGATCTCGACGTCTGGGTCGAGGCGAGCGCAGACAACGCCCGGCGGGTGATGCGCGCGCTGCGCGACTTCGGTGCGCCTCTCGGCGACCTGGCTGAAGGCGACCTCGAGAGGCCCGGAACCGGCTTCAAGATGGGCGCGCCGCCGTCACGCGTCGACATCCTGACGCAGATCGAAGGGGTCCGCTTCGAGGACGCTTGGCCCCGGCGACTCGAGACTTCCTTCGGGCCTGTGCGCTGCGGCGTGATCGGGCGAGCTGACTTGCTCGCGAACAAGCGAGCCGCGGGCCGGCCTCAGGATCTCGCGGACGTGGCCGCGCTCGAGAGACTGGAGAGAGCCAAAGGGAACCGCTGAGACGAGGGCCACGCCGAGCCGCTCCCGCGCCCGCCGGTCAGTGGTCCCAGGCCGGCAACGCGACGAACGGTGACGTGAGCAGCGTGCCTCGGGGAGGAGGGACCGTCACGACCCTCGTGTCGGGGCTGAATCGTCCCTATGGGATCGCCGTGGACGCTACCCATGTCTACTGGACGAACAACGGCGACGGTCGAGTGATGAAGCTTTCGCCGAAGTGACCGTGCCGCGGGCCGCAGCGCGCAACCGCGCGCCTCACCCCAGATCGCGACGCAGCTGAGGCCGGGTGTAGTTCGCGTAGGTGAACTTGCCCGTGATCTTGCCCGCCGCGTCGAAGTGGAAGACGTCGGTCCCGTGCCACCCCGCGCGCGGCCCGAACAGGCCAATGAAGACGAGGCGCCGGACCCACGGCGTCGTGGCGGTGAAGTCGTGCCGGCAGACCCATCGGATGCACGCCTTGCGCGCCGTCTCGTCGACCACGGCGTCGTCGACGTCGAAGTGCATCGCGCCGAACGCGCCGGCGAACTGCGGGCGAAACGCCCTGCGGATCGCGACGCGCCCCCGGAGCTCGCGCCCGTCGCCCGGGCGATAGACCGCGTCGTCCGCGAAGAAGGCCATGACGTCGTCGAGGCGGTTCGTGTTGAAGCCGGCGACGAAGTCACGGAGCACGTCGGCGATCAGCATCGGCGCATCATGCCACGACGCGGATCGACGACGCCGGCGCCTCGGCCGACCGAGCCATCGCGCTCGAATTTCGAGGACACCGGTGTCCCGGAAATCCTGTCACCATGGCCGGCCGAGCCGGCACTTATTGGAGCAAGACCGGCGTCGTGGGATTCTTGGGACACGCGTGTCCCATGATTCCGAGCTCGTGGGCCGGGCCGTCCTCGTCGGCGGCATTTGCAGGACGCCGGCGTCCCGGGAATGCCACGTTCGCATGCGGGCGAGATCGCGCCCTGGAGATTGCGGGACACGACTGTCCTAGAATCTTCCTTCGAAGGGCAGGGACAGCTCATGCCGAGGGTCAGCAAGGTAAGCAAGGCGGTGGGCGCGATGCGCGCCTTGGCAGGCGTCGTGAAGCACTTCGAGCAGGGGCAACGGTACCCGCTCGGCGGCGAGACCTACACGAGGGACGAGATCGTCGCCGTCTTTCAGGCCCAACTCGATGCGATCAAGCAGGTCGACGCGACGCGCGCCGCAGCCACGGCCGCGGTGGCGAACGAGCGCGCGGCAGCCGCGCGCGCGCACGAACTCACCCACTACCTCAAGATGGCGGTAGAGGGGCGGTTCGGACCGAGCGCCAACGCCTGGGCCGATTTCGGCTGGGAGGCCCCGAAAAAGCGGGGCCCGAAGACCTTGCAGGGGAAGGTCGAAGGCGCACACAAGGCCCGCGCGACGAGGGTCGCGCGACACACGATGGGCAAGCGCCAGCGAAGAAAGATCAAAGGCTGAGCCTGGGCGAAGAAGCTTCTGCTGATCGCCGGGCCCACTCTT
>DATGJA010000811.1:0-10349 GCA_035295445.1 Polyangiaceae bacterium
GCGCACGCGGCGGGCGTGGTGCACCGCGACGTCTCTCCCGACCAGATCCTGCTCGCGAAGACGGGGCCCAAGCTCGCCGACGTCGGGATCGCGCGCGCGCCCGACTCGGCGTGGCCGGCGCTGCCGCAGGGCGCGGCGACGCTGGCGTACACCCCTCCGGAGACGATCCAGGGAGGCGCGTTTTCGCCGGCCGGCGATCAGTTCGCGATGGCCGCCACCCTTTACGAGGCTCTGACCGGACTTCGCGCCTTCGCGGGGGATGACCCGGCGGCCGTGGCCACGCTCGTCGCCGGCGGCAAACACGCCCCGCCCACCCACGTGGTGCCGGGACTGCGCGGTTTCACCCACCTCGACGCGATCTTCGAGCGCGCCCTCGCCAAGGAGCCACGCGCACGCTTCACCTCGACGGAGGCCTTCGGCGACTCGCTGGCGGCCGAGCTCGAGGGCACGAACATGCTCGCCTTCACGCCGCCCGCCCCTTCGTCGATCGTGCCGCGCGCGACGAGGCGCTGGCAAAACGCCGTGGCCGCGCTCGCCGTCCTGATCATCGGCGCGCTCGTCGTCCTCGGTCGATTCCAGCGCCCCGACGACAACCTCTCCTTGCGCGCCGTCGCGAGCTCATTTTCGGCGGCCATCACGCCGCCGCGAGCGCCGACTCGCACACCCGCCATGCGGGCGGAGCCGCCCCCCCCGCCTACGGCGCCGGCCGGCGGCGCAAGCTCGACCGACGCCGCCGCCTTTACGGAGCGACGCTGAGCGCGGTCACGCAGAAGTCGAAGGCGCCCGCCGCCGGTCCTGCCGTCACCTGGAACTGGACGTGCGTGGCCGTCTGTGGGGCTCCCGACAGCCCGGTGCCTGACATGTTCCAGCAGGCCGAATTGAAGTCCGCCCACTTCGCCGTGCCGCTCGCAGAGGTGAGCGCGGTGCAATAGTCCTTCCCGCCGTCGTCGATGATGAGGCGTGCGCCCTGCGTCGGCAGGTTGCTGAGCGTGTACGTGAGCCCGCTGCCCGTGACCGCGTACATCCCGACGGGCGGGCTCGCCGACGACGTCGCCATCGCCTGGTTGAGGCTCACTCCGATCCCGGCCCCCCACGTCTTGCCCGCCGCGTCGGCCACCGCGGTCATCCCCGTGCCGCAGAAAGCCGAGAGATCGTTGCACGCGGCGCTGCCGGTCATGTCGTTGTAGGAGTACGCGTAACCGCCCTTGCCGATGACGGTGGCTGCCAAGTAATTCGCGGTGAGCGGAAGGGCGCCCATCGCGATCGTCGCGGCGCACGTCCCCCCGCTGCCCGACGACCCGGTGGCCATCATCCCCGTCCCCGACGACGGCATCGTTCCGCTGGACGACGAGCCGGAGGCCGCGCCGGACCCCGGGGCCGCCCCCGCCGAGGACCCCGAAGAGGACCCGGCCCCCGACGAGGACGTCCCAGACGCCGACCCGGTGCCCTGCGACGATCCCGATGCCGGCGGCTGCGACGCCCCCGAACCCCCGGCGATTCCCGACGACGATGAGCCCGAGCTCGAGCTCGTCCCGGAAGAGCCGGAGCCGCCGTCGTCGCCGAACCCCGTTCCGTTCTGGGTCGCGCTGCTGCACCCGGCAACGCCGGCCCACGCCAGTCCGGCCCACGACGACATGAGAAGCAAAGAGGATCGCATCGAGAGTTTCATGGCACGCCCGCTCCTGCCGTATGGATGCGCGTCGCACCCTGCCGCGGCTCACCGAACGCGCCTCGAGCGCCGACGCCTGCCGGATCTTTGAGACTGACCGGATTCATGAGCTTCCGCCTGGGCCGGGGACTACGAGTACGATCCAACCTCCGGCTGCGCATGAGTACGCACGACAAGCTCGGCGACGGCCGCTCGGCGATCGCTCCGATCGTGTGGGTCCCGACGGCCTACATCGCGGAGGGGATTCCCTTCGCCGTGGTCATCTGGACGGCCGGCACGATGTTCAAGGACTTCGGCCGCGGCGACGACGAGATCACCCTCACGACCGCCACGCTGGGCGTCGCGTGGTCGCTCAAGCCGCTCTGGGCGCCGTTCCTCGACATGTACCGGACAAAGAAGTTCTGGGTCCTGTCGATGCAGGTGCTCCTCGGGTCGCTCCTGGCGGCGTGCGCGCTCGTCCTGCGCTTGCCGGGGCACTTCGCGCCGGTGGTCCTGGTTCTCGGCCTCCTCGCCTTCGCGTCGGCGACGCAGGACATCTGCATCGACGGGATCTACATCACCTCGCTCGACGACAAGACGCAGGCGCTCTGGGCCGGCTGGCAGGGGACGTTCTGGAACGTGGGGCGCTGGGTCGCGGTGACCCCGGTCGTGTGGCTGGCCGGCGTGCTCAAACGGTGGGGCTACGACGCGGGGGCTGCGTGGACGTGGGCCTTCGCCGCGAGCGCCGTGGTGATGGCCTCCTTTGCCCTCGCCCACCGGTTCACGCTGCCGGCAGGCGGCCCCCCCACCCGGCGCGGCACGACGGGCCAGGTCGCCGCCAACGTCGTCGAGACCTTCGTCTCGTTCGCGAAGAAGCCGAACATCGTCGGGATGCTCCTCTTCGTGTTCTTCTACCGCGCGGGGGAGGGGCTGCTCCTCGTCGAGGCGCCGCTCTTCCTTCAAGCACCGGTCGCGTCGGGGGGCATCGGCCTGACGCTCGAGCAAAAGGCGTTCGTCGACGGGACGATGAGCTTCGTCGCCATCCTCGTCGGCGGTCTGCTCGGCGGGGCAGTCGTCGCCCGCGCCGGGCTGAAGCGAACGCTCGTCCCGCTGGCGCTCGCGATGAACGTCCCCCACGTTTGCTACATCGTGCTCAGCCAGGCCGCGAATCCGTCGCACCCCGTGAGCCTGCACTTCGTGTGGCTGCTCGTAGGCATCGAGAAGCTCGGCTACAGCTTCGGCTTCGTCGGCAACATGGTGTACATGATGCAGCAGATCGCGCCGGGTCAGCACAAGATGTCCCACTACGCGATCTGCACGGCGCTCATGAACCTGGTCCTCGTCCCCACGCAGATGGTGAGCGGGCCGCTGGCCGTCCACCTGGGGTACAAGGCCTACTTTCTCCTCGTCCTGGTCGCGTCGATTCCGAGCGTCGTCGCTGCGTGGCTGGCTCCCTTTCCCAACGCCTCGGCCGACGACTAAGCTAGTCGGACGCCCTCGATGCCGGACGACAGCGTCGCCTCCCCGTCCTCTCCGGAGCCCACGAAGCCCACCCCGGTCGCGGCCACGCCCCACCCGGAGCTCGATCATCTGGCGCACCTCTACCGAAAGATGGCGCTCATCCGTCGCGTCGAGGAGGAGAGCGCGCGCGCGTATGCCGAGGGCAAGGTCGGCGGGTTCTTGCACCTTTACATCGGCCAGGAGGCTGTCGGCGTCGGCGCGATCGCGGCCCTCCGCCCGGACGACTATGTGATCACGACGTACCGCGACCACGGCATCGCCCTCGCCAAGGGAATGAGCGCCCGCTCGCTCCTGGCCGAGCTCTTCGGCAAGGTCACCGGGTGCTCCAAGGGGCTGGGCGGCTCGATGCACATGTTCGACAAGGAGCACCACATGCTCGGCGGTTACGGCATCGTGGGCGGACACATCCCGCTCGCGGCCGGCGTCGCCTTCGCGAGCAAGTACCGCGACGACGGGCGCGTGACCGTGTGCTTCTTCGGCGAAGGGGCCGTGGGCATAGGCGGCTTCCACGAGGGTGTCGGCCTCGCGGCGCTCTGGAAGCTCCCGATCGTCTTCGTTTGCGAGAACAACGAATACGCGATGGGCACGCCGCTGTCGCGATCGATGTCGCTCGAGGACGTCTCGCTCAAGGCGCTGGGCTACGGGATGGATCGGGATCGGTTCTTCGCGGACGACGTCCTCGAGGTGGAGCGACGCGTCGCCGAGGCGGTGAAACGAGCGCGGGAGCAGAGCACGCCGACGCTCGTCGAGGTGCGCACCTACCGGTTCCGCGGACACTCGATGAGCGACCCGGCGAAGTACCGGACGCAGGCCGAGCTCGAGGAGCACAAGCGGCGCGACCCGCTCGCGCGGGCTCGAACCGCGCTCGCGGGGTTCGGGGAGGCCCGTCTCGCGGAGATCGACGGAGAGGTGGAGGCAGAGGTCGCAGACGCGCTGCGTTTCGCCGCCGACAGCGAGGAGCCGACGCTGGAGGTCCTCGAACGAACGACTTACAAGGGCGACTTCGCCTACTGAGACGCCGCGATGACCCGCACGCTCCGGTTCCGCGAGGCCTTGCGCGAGGCCATGGTCGAGGAGATGGATCGCGACGACCGCGTCTTTCTCATGGGAGAAGAGGTCGGTCACTACCAGGGCGCCTACAAGGTCAGTGAGGGCCTGCTCGACCGGTTCGGCGCCAAGCGGGTGATCGACACGCCGATCGCCGAGACGGGGTTCGCGGGCGTCGGCATCGGCGCCGCCATGGTGGGGTTGCGGCCCATCGTCGAGTTTATGACGTGGAACTTCAGCGCGGTGGCGTTCGACCAGATCCTGAACAACGCCGCCAAGCTCCGGCAGATGTCCGGCGGACAGCTCGAGTGCCCGATCGTCTTCCGCGGTCCCAACGCGAGCGCGCGCCAGGTCGGCAGTCAGCACAGCCACGCGATGGAGCACTTCTACGCCCACGTGCCAGGCCTGAAAGTGATCGCGCCGGCGTTCCCGGCGGACGCGAAGGGCCTCCTCAAGGCGGCCGTGCGCGACGACAACCCCGTGCTGGTCATGGAGTCCGAGACGCTCTACGGCGTCAAGGGCGAGGTCCCCGACGGCGAGCACCTCGTTGCCATCGGAAGCGCCCGTGTGGCGCGCCCGGGGACCGACGTCACGCTGGCGGCCTATTCGCGGATGACCTACGTCGCGCTCGAAGCGGCGGAGGCGCTGGCCAAGGAAGGCATCTCGGCCGAGGTGATCGACCTGCGCAGCTTGCGACCGCTCGACGAGGCCACCCTTCTGGTGAGCGTCACGCGGACGCACCGCTTGGTGGTCGTGCACGAAGGCTGGCCGTACGGAGGGGTCGGCGCCGAGATCGCCGATCGAGTGCAGCGGATGGCGTTTGACGCGCTCGACGCGCCCATCCTGCGCGTCGGAACGCTGGACGTTCCGATGCCGTACAGCGCTGCGCTCGAGCAAGCGTGCATTCCTCAGCCCGATCGGGTGGCGGACACGGTGAGGCGCATGCTCGCCCGCGGGAGCGGGCGCTAAGGAGGAGGGCGGCGTGGCGAAGATCCTCGAGATGCCGAAGCTCTCGCCGACCATGGAAGAGGGCGTGCTGTCGGCGTGGCACAAGAAGGAGGGCGACGAGGTCGCGGTGGACGATCTGCTCGCGGAGGTCGAGACCGACAAGGCGACGATGGAGTTTCGCGCCTTCGACCGGGGGACGCTGTTGAAGCTCCTCGTCCCCGCCGGCGCGAACGTCAAGCTCGGCCAGCCGGTCGCGATTGTCGGCGCCGCCGGCGAGGACATCCGCGCGCTCGTCGATCGCGTCGTGTCGCCGGTGCTCCACCCAGCCGCGGGCGCGAACCCCGCCCAGGAGACGCAACCGCCGGGGGCGGGCCCGCCGCCCGCCGCCCCCTCCACCCCCCCTCCCGCCCTGCGTCCGGATACGGCCCCGCCTCCGGCGCAGCGCGAACCGCGCGTGGTCCACGTTCTCGATAGGACCTCGCACGCCGGGGAGGGGACGCCCGGGGCCGAGGGCGGCGAGGCGCCCGAAGGCGCGCGTGTCGTCGCGTCCCCGTACGTCCGGAAGGTGGCGCGCGAGCGGGGAATCGATCTCCACGGAGCCAAGGGAACGGGCCCCGGCGGGCGCGTCGTTCCCGGCGATCTCGACGCGATCGGCGTGCGCGGGTCGGCGGCCCTCATGCCGCCGCCCACGGCCGCCGTCCCTACCCTCGCGCGAACGCCGGGCACCGAGCCACCCGAAGCGCGACCTTTGTCGCCGATGCGCAAGACGATCGCGCGCAGGCTGACCGAGGCCAAGGCAACGGTGCCCCACTTCTATCTTTCGATCGACGTGGACGCGGCCCGCCTCGTCAAGCTTCGCGAAGAGATCAACGCCGAGCTCGCCGCGAACCTTGCGGCGAACCTCGAGCGCTCGGGCGGCGGCGGGCAGGCCGCAAAGGTCTCCGTCAACGACCTGCTCATCAAGGCATGCGCGGTGGCGCTCACACGCGTCCCGGAGTGCAACGCGAGCTTTACCCCCGAGGCCATCCTCGTGCACAAGCGGGTGGACATCTCGGTCGCCGTGGCCATCCCGGACGGCCTGGTCACGCCGGTCGTGCGGCGAGCGGACCAGAAGGGGGTCGTGGTCGTCGCGACGGAGGTCCGCGAACTGGCCGCCCGCGCCCGCGCGCGTAAGCTGCGCCCGGATGAGATGACCGATGGGACCTTCTCGATCTCGAACCTCGGGATGTTCGGGGTCGATCAGTTCTCAGCCGTCATCAATCCGCCGGAGGGCGCGATCCTCGCCGTCGGACAGGTGCGCGACGTCCCCGTCGTCGCCGACGGCGCCGTGGTCCCCGGTCGCCGCATCGCGCTGACGCTGTCCTGCGATCACCGCGTCGTGGACGGCGCTACGGGTGCGGCGTTCCTCGCCGAGCTACGCCAGCTGATCGAGCACCCGCTGCGGGTGTTGATGGGATGAAGTCCCACGCCCAAGCCGTCGCGTTCACGGCGTGCCTCTCGGGAGCGGCGCTCTGCGCGCGCACGGGGCTTGCGCATCGGCCCACTCGGCCGGACGCGTGGACCGCGGGGCTCGCCCCGGCCGGCACGGCGGCTCCGGTCGACGGGACGGTAGCGCTGCGGGTGGCGCCCTCGGGCCGCGTCCGCATCCCCGGGGGAACGTTCACGATGGGGGCGTCGGCCGCCGAGATGCTCGCCGCGATCGAGCTCTGCGAGCGAGAGATCCGCGGCAGCCAGTGCCACGATCCGGAGCTCGTCGCGATGGTGCGCGCCCAAGGCTCGGCGCACTTGGTGACCCTCTCCACCTTCGAGCTCGACCGCGTCGAGGTGACCGTCGGCCGCTACGCGCGCTGCGTGGAGGCCGGGGCTTGCTCGCCGGCCGAGCCCCCCGAGGCGGCGCGACCCGCGCGTACGGACCCGTCCAGCCTGCCCGTTACCTACGTGCGCTGGGAGGACGCCTCGGCCTTCTGTCGCTGGGCGGGCGGCAGGCTCCCCACCGAGGCGGAGTGGGAGTACGCGGCGCGAGGCGTTGACGGACGCGAGTTTCCCTGGGGCCATCTCTATAACCCGCACCTGGCCAACCATGGCGGCTGGGCCAACGACCCCACGGACGCGACGGACGGCTACGTCGGCCTGGCGCCGGTCGGGTCGTTTCCATCGGGCGC
Source organism: Polyangiaceae bacterium (assembly GCA_035295445.1). Taxonomy (GTDB): domain Bacteria; phylum Myxococcota_A; class Polyangia; order Polyangiales; family Polyangiaceae; genus Palsa-1150. The sequence continues at coordinate 7,327 of DATGJA010000811.1, forward strand.
GACGCCGCTCGGCGTCCTCGACCTGGCGGGCAACGCCGCAGAGTGGGTGGCCGACGTGCTCGAGTTCGACGCCTCCGGCCGCCCGATCGGCTACCCGGCCGACGCCGAGATCGATCCGCCGGCTCGATCGACAGGGGGCGGACTCCACGTCGTTCGCGGCGGCTCGTACGTCGACGCGCCCATGTGGCTGCGGGGGGCCGCGCGCGATACGGTGCTCGTGTCCCGATCTCCGTGGGTAGGCTTTCGCTGCGCCGCGGACGTCCGATGAAGATCGCCCACTTCTCCGATCTGCACCTCTTGGCCCTCGAAGGGGTTCCGCCGTCGCGCTTCTTGAACAAGCGCCTGACGGGCTGGGTCAACCTGCGCCTCAAGCGCGGGAGCGTCCACCGAAGCGCCTACGTGCGCGCCATCGCCGACGAAGTGGCGCGGACCGGGATCGACCACGTCGTCGTCACCGGCGATCTGTCCAATCTGGCGCTCGAGACCGAGTTCGAACTCGCGAGGTCGCTCTTCGAGGGCATGGGCCTCGACGCGTCGAGCCTGACCGTCGTGCCCGGCAACCATGACGTCTACACGCGCGGCTCGCTGCGCGCGCGGCGGTTCGAGAAGTACTTCGCCCCCTGGCTCCGAGGAGACCTGCCGGATCTCTCCGTGGACGTGGGCGGCGCGCGTTTTCCGATCGTCAAGCTTCGCGGTCGCGTCGCGGTCATCGCGCTCACGAGCGCGGTTCCGCGGTGGCCGTTCGTCGCCGCCGGCGAGCTGGGACGCCCCCAGCTGGCCGCGCTCGATCGAGTCCTGTCGCACCCCGAAGTGGCGGCGCGAACGCCGATTCTGGCCCTCCATCATCCCCCCGTGCACCGATGGTCACGGGTGAAGGCGCATCTCGAAGGCCTGCGCGACGGGGATGAGCTGCTTCGCCTCCTCGCGCGCGTCGGCCGAGGGCTGGTGCTCCACGGGCACCTGCACAGGCGCGTGCAGCGCGTCGTGAGCACGCAAGCGGGCAAGCTCCTTCAGGTCGGCGCCACCAGCGCGTCCCTGCAGCACGAGGAGCCCGCCCGTATGGCAGGATTCAACGTGTACGATCTAGACGAAAATGGGCAAGCGCGCGTGACGGCGATGGTCTACGAGCCCGCGTCCGGAAAATTCCGCCTGGAAAGCGTGCCCAAATACGTCTGACCCCACATGCGTCTGGGCAGACGGCCCCGGTGCGCCGGGCGAGCGCCGCCCGCCGGGAATGCGCTCCTCGGCGGGCGAGACGCGGGCGTCGGGTCAGCTGACGGCGCTCGCGCCGTTCTGGCGGACGACGTTGATCGCCTGAAGGCCCTTGGGCCCCTCCTTGATTTCGAACTCGACGACCTCGTCTTCGAACAGCCGGCGCCGGCCGTCCCCCTGAATCTGGGAATAGTGAACAAAGACGTCGGGGCCCGCGTCCTGCTTGATGAACCCCCAGCCCTTCTCATCGTTGAACCACTTCACACGTCCCACTGCCATCGGATTGCCTCCACTGCTATCGCCGGATCCGTCTGGTTTCCCTGCCTGCTGCCACTTCGAAATCCGGGGGGCCGGCGAGCGGTGCTCGCGCGGGAGGCCCTCGGCCCTACGTTGCATGGCCGCCAAGCGGCGCGGCGCGATAGCGGGGTACGCTAGGGGATTGCCTTCGCCGAGGTCAAGCAGGGATCACGTCGGCGAACGAAGAGCGCCGCTAGGGGTGACCCGCGACGCCCGGCCCAGGAGCACCCTTGGGGGAAGCGTGTTCGAGCGCGTCTAGCTCCTGCATGTTCGCGTTGACCCGCGGATCCCCAGGCGAGAGAGCTCGCGCTCGTTCGAGCGCCGCGCGGGCCTCCGCGCGAGTCTTCGGGTCACGCGCGAGCGCCGTGGCGAGATTGATCCAGGCGCTCACGAGCTTCGGGTCGAGTCGAAGCGCCTCTCGGTACTCGACGATGGCGCGGTCGAACCGCCCCGATTGCTGCATCGCGTAGCCCAGATTCGACCTGAAAGTCGCTCGCTGCGGCTCGAGCTGTACGGCGCGTTCGAGCTCCGCGAGGGCGGCCGCCAGGTCCTGCGTCCCGAGGAGCGCGGTGCCAAGGTCAGAGTGGGCGCGCGCGTCCGCGTCGTCCATCCCGACGCGAATCCTGTACTCGTCGACGGCTTCCTTGGTGCGGCCCGCCATCATCAACGCCGTACCCAGATTTCCATGTCGCGCGGCGCTCCCCGGATCGAGCTCGGCCGCCCGCGCCAGCTCGCGCGCGGCCTCCGCCGCGTGGCCGGTCGCGAGCAAGGCGACCCCGAGCTGCGAGTGCGCTTCGGGCTCGTCGCCCAGAAGCTCGACCCCCTTTCGCAGCGCGTCGAGGGCGAGCCCCGCGTCCCCGAGGAGCAGTCGCGCTCGTCCGAGCTCCACGAACGCGGGGCCGAAGGTCGGCGCCGCCTTCGTCGCGCGAGCCAGATCGCTCGCCGCAAGCATGACGTCCTTGTTGCCCGGCGCCCCGTCGAAATCGAGAGGCACATCCACGCGCGCGATGCGTACGCGCGCAAGTCCGACCGCGGGGGCGACGTCCTTGGCCGCCAGCGAGCGCGCGGCGCGGTAGTGCTGTTCGGCGGCGCCCAGATCGCCTCGCTCGAACGCCTGATCGGCGGCGACGAGCTCCGCGTCCTCGTCGCCCCCTCGTCCCGACGCGAGCGCGATCGTGACGGGCCGCGGCGGAGGGCGCGCGGACGCAGGACGATTCGACGCTGCCGGCGCGGGCGTCGCCGACGCGACCGGCGCCGCCGACGGGCTCGGGGCCGGCCCGGCGATCGACGAAGGCGCATCGACCGGCGACAGGGTCGTGGTCGGAGCCGGTGCCGGCCCGACGGCCTTGGCCCCGCCGCACGCCGCCCACGCGAGGCAGCCGAACGCGACGACCGCTCGGGTGCGTCGCCCGAACTCTCGCTTCGCTCGAGCCTGCGGACTTTCAAGCGCTCGGCGCTTCATGCCTTTTGACCACGACCCACGCGTGCGCGATGACGTCGCGTGCCGCGTCCAA
>DATGJA010000812.1:0-9169 GCA_035295445.1 Polyangiaceae bacterium
CTCGACACGGCGCGGCGCGCGGCGTCGGCGGGGTTGCCCGGCGTATACATGTACAACTTCGACATCGACTGGAGCATCTCGCCGCAGCTCTTCGGCGCGTGCCACACGTCCGAGATCAGCCACGTGTTCGGCACACCGTACATGGTGACGGGCATGAACGCCGCCGTCGCCGACGCGATGAATCGCTACTGGGGCGCGTTCGCGCGGACCGGGAATCCCAACTTCGACGGAGCTCCGGGAATGTGGCCTGCGTTCGGACCGGATGCGATGGGGGTGGACTCGCGGATTCAGTTCGATTTGAGCCCGGGGTACGAGACGTTGACGTCCTTCCGCAAGGACGAGTGCCAGCTCTGGGCGGATTACGCCGCGGCGCAGCCGTAGCGGGACGGGGGGTCTTGGCACGAGCGGCTGCAACGCCATGGGGGAGCAAGCGCCCGAGAACATGCCTTGACAGGAATATACGTACGTACGTATATTCCAACCCGTGATCGAGACGTTCGCCGCCCTCGCCGAGCCCAATCGCTTCCGAATCGTCGAGCTGCTCCGCAGAGGCCCGCGGGCAGTCAACGACATCGGGGAGCGACTTCACCTCAACCAGCCGCAGGTCTCGAAGCACCTGCGCGTGTTGAAGGAGGTCGGGCTGGTCGAGGTCCAGCATCAGGCCCAGCAGCGGATCTACGAGCTGAGGGCCCGGCCTCTCCGGGAGCTCCACGACTGGCTCGAGCGCTACCGCCGCATCTGGGAGGAACGCTTCGACCAGCTCGACGAGCTCATCGACGACCTTTCCACGAAGGAGAAGACCCATGACGACCGAAAGCGCAAGTGAACGAGTGACGAAGAACAAGACGACCGTCGAGCGGCGGTCCGATCGCGAGCTCGTGGTGACCCGGACGTTCAACGCCCCGGCGAGGATCGTCTTCGACGCGTGGACGAAGCCGGAGCTTCTCAAGCGCTGGTGGGCGCCCCGATCGCTCGGGGTATCCCTCTTTCGCTGCGAGGCCGACGTCCGGGTCGGCGGCGGCTACCGCTACGAGTTCGGTCACGACCCCGGGCAGCCCCTGGTCTTCTCGGGCACGTTCCGGGAGGTCGCGCCGCCGTCGCGTCTCGTGTGGACGCAGATCTTCGAGCAGATGCGCTCCGCCGGAGAGGCCGTCGTCACCGCCACCTTCACCGAACACGACGGCAAGACGGAGCTCGTGCTCCATCAGGCCTTTGCGACCAAGGAAGCCCTCGACGGCGCGATCGCTTCGGGAATGGAGAAGGGGATGCGCGAGACCTACGAGCAGCTCGAGGATCTCCTCGGCTCGCTGCGGTGACGATCGACGACCCCCAACCCCCGGGTTCGACGGCTCCTCACCTCCTCCTGCGCCGCATCGACAGCACGAGCCCGCAGGCCGCGAGGAAGAACGTCGCCACGCCGCCAAAGCGATCCCCGGCCGACTCGGCGGCCCTGCAGCCGCAACCTCCGTTCGACGAGGAGCTGCGCGGCGATGCGCCGTTGGCTGCACACGGGTCGAAGTGCGCCACCGTGAACTTGTCCGTATGGTGGACGTTCGACACGGGCGTTTGCGACGCGGTGGCCTCGAGCTGCAGATCCGTCGCGAGCGCCGCCACCGGGAGGTCGGCGCGGAGCCGGGTGACCCAGAGGCTCCCCGGGACGATTCCCGTCATCGCGAGGTCGAAGTCGTCGCACGGAGTCACCATCACGGCCCCGCACACCCCACCGTCGCTCGCGGTCCCGTCGCTTGCAGCCCCGTCGTCGCCGGGGGCGTCCGGCGCCGCCGTCGCCTCGAGCATCCCATCGCTTGCCGCGTCCGTGCTCGCTTCGCCGGTGGCCTCGTCGCTCGCGTCGCCGGACGCGTCGCTGCTCGCATCGGCGCTCGTATCGGCGCTCGCGTCGTCGGACGCCTCGGTCGAAGGCCGAGCGCACGACGGCACGAACGTCACGGGCACGCACGTCGCCTGGTAGAGCGCGGCCAGCCCCCCCGACGTGCCGCCCGAGAAGAGCGAGACCGCTTGAGACGACTCGGTCAGCCACGCGGTGCCGCCCTGCGCGGCGAGCGCCTGCGCGGCCAGCTCGGAGTAGTTGGAGCGATCCTGCGTCGGGTCCCAGGCGAGCTGGGTGAAGTCGATCGCCCCATCGGGGAAGTTCGCCGGGTGGTAGCGGCCCTCGCTCAAGACGAACAGCTCGAGCCCGACGTGCGCGCCGACCCCCGCGGCCACCATCCGGAGCGGCAGCGTCGGATCGGCGCCCTGCGTGACGATGCGCACGGGCTGCATCGCCTGCACGCCCTGGGACGGGGCGAGCTTGAGCGCGATGAAGTCGAACCCCGCGCTCGCGTACCCGTCGATGGTCGGCTGAACCGACGCCGGGATGTCGTAGCCGTTCGCCTGGAGCCAGACGCCGAGCGCCTCGCCTTGCGACGATCGCACCGTCACGGCGTCGTAGGGACCGATGACCTGCTGCGAGATCACCTGCACCCCTCCGGCGTCGACCAGGTCCCCGCCGGCGTTCGAGACCCCGTCGGCGAAGCTGGCGGACGACTTGGCGCCGAACGCGCACCCGCCCCCGCCGCCGCCGCCGAGCGGGGCCCCCGGGCAGTTCGGCGTCGGCCCCGTGATGACCGTCTGGGTGCTCGCTTCCAGCGCCGCGATCCATTCGTCATGCGACAGCTCGATGCGCGCGCCGGGGCGGACCGGCAGGACCCACGCGAAGTCCTTCGGGTTGCCGCTGTAGCGAATCTGGTCCCACAGCACGGATTGGGCGGGCGACATCGAGAACACCATGCGGTGGTCGGTCACCACGCTGGCCTCGACCTCTTGCGGTGAGGGCGGCGGGTGAAAGCACCCCCCGCAGGCCTTGGCATCCCGGGCATTCAGCGAGAGCCAGGCCCCGCCGAACGCACAGGCCCACACGATCGGACGCCCGAACGAGCCCGAGGCGCGCGTCGAACGATGGCCAACAAGGAACGAAGAAACCATGACCAGCCTCCCTGTGAACCGGCGGCCGCACCTCCTGTGATCAGAATGTCCGTCCAGGCAGGCGGGGTGTTGCTGAAATGCGCCGGGCGCCGGCGCGAGGGACGTTCTCCGCAACCGTCGTGCCGTGACCCCCAGCTTCTGGTGTGGGCGCACCCGCGTGGGATGACGAGTCCTTCGTCGCGGACACCGGCGCAGGGATCGGGGCGCTCCACCGGATCGACGGTCGGAGGCTCCCGGCTTGTGTCGGGCCGGTCCGCAGGAGGATCGCCGGAGTGCCCGGGGTCGATCGCGGTGGGTCCACAGATGGATCGCGATCGGTCTCAGGATGGATCGCGGACGGTCCGAGGACCCACCGGCGTAGGCCCTGCCCTGGATCGCGGACGGTCTGAGGATCGATCGCCCGGTGTCTCGGGATAGCGGCGGGGCATCTTGGGACTTGACCCCGCACATCCTCGGATTCGATCGGGGTGGACCGGGACTTGATCGTCGTCATCCCTGGACTTGATCGCTGCGAACCATGGAGATGACCCATGGCAGGACGTGACTTGTGCGCGGTAGGTCTCGGGACTCCGCCCCGGGGGACCGTGTTCTCCCGACGCAGGAGTCCTGTCCTGACGACGCACGATCGCGGTCCCCCCACGACACAAGTCCCGTCCTCCCGATGCGCGATCGCGGTCCCCCACGGCACAAGTCCCGTCCTCCCGATGCACGATCGTGGTTCCCCGACGACACAAGTCTCGTCTTCCCGATGGACGATCGCGCATCCTCCCACGACACAAGTCTCGCCCTCGCGTGCATGATCGGGGTCCTCCGCGTTGGGAGTCTCCCTCCTCCGCCGACCAGGTATCGGCGTTTGAGCGACCGTCGCCAGCCTGTTCACCATAGACAGCGTCCCCAAGAGCACTCGCCATGGTGAACACGAATGGTTACGAGGGTTCGAGGGCCGGACGGTCGCGATCAGCTTGGTCGCGTGAGTGTCCTTGGCCGTCTCCGCTTGCCTCAGCCGTGGTGGCCGGCACCCCGCTCCGACGGGCGCTAGACTGCCGGCATGACCAGCTCCGCTCGCAAGCTTCTGCAGGACGCGCTCGTGCTGTCCGAAGACGAGCGACTGGAGCTCGCCTCGGAGATCATCGCGAGCGTCGACGGTCCGCGTGACGCGGACTGGGAGGCATCCTGGCTGGCCGAGCTGGATCGGAGAACCGAGGCGACGAAGGCGCGGGGCGGGACGGCCACGGAGTGGACCGAGGCGCGCGCGCGGATCCTGAAGCGACTCGGCCGGCCGTGAAGGCGCTGCACATCCTCCAGCCGCTACTGATGAGGCGCGTACCAGGCATCGAAGTTCGGGATCTTTCGTTGCTCCTTTTGGAGGATCCACGTGCTGTGCAGACGTCCATGGCGACTGCTGATGGACGAGGCCACCGCGCCCGCTCAAAAGGATGACGAATCTACTTCTTCGTCGCCGCGAACCGGACCAGTTTGGCGGGAAGCCCGAGCTGGTTGCTCCAGTCGCTCGCCTCCTCGATCACGTCGTCGCGCACGACGGTGAAGCCGTCCTTGAACAGGTCGGCCAGCTCGCCAGTTCCGAAGCCGATGCCCGGGACCTCGTCCCGATGGAACCCCTCGACGACCACCATGCCCCCACGCCGCAGACCCCGGCGCACCTTCTCGACGGTCTGCTCGTCGCATCCGTGCTCGCGAGCGCGTGGGCAACCGGCGGCGTAAATGAACGTCACCAGATCCCACCGCTCGGTGCCGAAGTCCCACGCCGCGGCTACGGCGTTCACGGCCTCGAGGGGCAGGTGTCTGGCGTCGGCGGCCTCTCGAGCCTCGCGGAGCCCTTCGTCGGAAATGTCGAAACCGGTGACCTGCCATCCGCGCTCGGCTAGGTACAGGGCATTGCGCCCTTGGCCCATCGCAACGTCGAGGGCAAGGCCCGGCTTTCGTCCCCTCACCATGTCGACGAGAAACGCGTTCGGTTCCGGGCGGTAGCCGCGTCCGGTCGCCGTGTGGTCCTTGCCAGCCTGCGAGATGCGGTACGTCCCATTCCAGTCCGCGCGCTCCGCCTCGAGCCCACCCTTGATCCACTGCCACGAGGCGGCCTTCCAAGCCCCGCCCTCGTGCGTCCAGACGATCGTGTTCCAGCCGTCGAAGTCGCCGAGCGGCCTTCGTCCATCCGGGCCCCAGTGCTCGACCGTCTCGCCGAAGAACACGACCGAGCCCCGCCCGACCCATACTTGCTCGTGGGAGTAGTCTCGCGAGCGCTGGGAGTGACGCTCGTGACGCGCATGCACCTCCCGAAGCATCTCCTGCCGGTCCGTCACGCTGCCGTCGTCGACGAGGACGAAGGCGGCAGCGATGGCGTCGGCGACTGCCTTTTCGTCGGCACGGTCGTACGCATCAAGAAGCGCATGCGCCATACTCTTGACGGAGTCTTCCCCGATGGGCGCTGCCGGCGTGGCGTCGCCCGTTGGCGCACGGGAACGACAAGAGGTCCACGCCAGAAGCAAGACGGACGCCGCCGCGAGCGTCGCGGCCGAGTGCGTCATGCTCAACAAGCGGCCGTTCGTGGACGAGGCCGTACGTGTGCTCTCGGGCATCCTGCGTCGCATGGAGAAGCACCACTACAAGAAGCGAAGCCTCTTCCGGAAGCTCCGGGTCTCGACCTTCACGGAGGCGTAGCCCATCCGGCGGCCGAGAGGGTACTGGCACGGACCGACGGTTCACGCAGCCGCGGGCACCAGGGTGCGGCGAGGCGTCGTTACGGCATGAGGAGCCGGATGCGCCGTTGGAGCGTGTAGCAACATCGTGTCCAGGCGGGGGGCTCGCATTTTCGGGTGCTTGGACGTCGATCTGGCGCATGAATTGCGCTGCCCCGAAACGGCACCCGTTCTGCCTGGCAGAGCGGATCTCGAGCGACGACGGCCTCCCAACTCCGCTTGGGCTCCGTTCCTCCGGGTGTGTTCCCGGCTAACGAGTAGCCTGGGCGTCCGGAGTCGTCGAAGGTGGCGGATTGATCGGGCCCGGCGCGCAGCAGCCTTCGATGCATTGCATTCCTGCGCTGCATTCCGAGTTGTCTCCCGAGGGGCACGCTGTCGCGCCAAAGCACGAAGAGCCGCCATCATCACTGCCGCTGCTTGCACCGCTGCTACTGCCGCTGCTGCCGCCACCGTCGCTGCTCCCCCCGCAGTGATCCGAGTTGAAGTTGTCCAGGGTGTTGGTCAGTGCCGTGGCCTGCTGGCCCGCCGCCGATCCCGCAGACACGCCGAAGGGGAGCCCCCCGGCGTCGCCGCGGTTCGCGGCCATCCACGCCTGAGCGTCATGGATAGACTGCTTTGCCGCCGGCGAGGGCACCGCACCATTTGCGGTGTTGAGGAGCGCCGCAATGAGCTGGTGGGCCAGGACGATGCTCGCGTCGCCCTTCGGCGGGGTGTTGAAGATGTCGAGCAACTGTTGCTCGCTGTAGGAGACGCCGCCGATCGTGAGCGACTTCACCGGCCAAGCGGAGGGATGAGTCTTCCAGAACCCCTGCGTCAACGTGCAGCCGGCAGTCACGGACGGGGCGCCAGCTGCGCCGCCCCCTCCGCCGCCTCCCTTGGGGTCGCCTGACTGACCGGACTGTGAGCCATTGCCTCCCGCAATCGGTGCGGAAGTTTGCGCCGTGCCCTCCGACGAGCACGCGGCCAAGGCGAAGACGCAGACGTAGAGCGCTATCGACCGCATGATGCGTTCCTCCTCATGTCGCCGGCGCGACGTGCAAGAGAGGTTCCTTTGTGTGCGCGAGAGGAGCCCGCGTGCGATCGCCGACAAAAAGGCCGTTGCGGCAGTCCCCTTGTAGAATATTTCAGCGAAACGGTGGCCCCTTGAGCGACCGCGTGAGGTCCGTGGGCTGCCGCGGGGCGTCGAGCCCGTCACTGCGCGATGCGCAGCACGACAACCCCGTGGCTCGACACGCTCGTGGCCGTGTAGCTTCCCATGGACATCCCCAGGTCGGCGTGTTGCCAGAGGTCGCGCACAGAGGCGGCGCCGCTCGAAAGCCCGATCTTCGTGAAGTCGACGGAGATCGAAGCGGAGCTCGAGTTGCGATTGAGGAGCGCGACGGCTCGCACGTTACCGCCGACGAGGGGCTTGGACCAAACCTGGAGCCCGCTTTGCGGCGTGGCCACGAGTGTCGCCTGCGCGCCGAGCGCATCTTGATCGACGGCGGTGATCTCCTGGTTGGTGAGGGTCGCCTTGGTGTCCGACGACATGGACCGGAGGTCGTTTCCGGCGAGAAGGGGCGCGGCGAGCATCGCCCACATGGAAAGATGCGACCTGTTCTCGTCCGCCGAAAGCCCGCCGTTGCCCACCTCGAGCATGTCGGGGTCGTTCCAGTGGCCAGGACCTGCGTAGCGCGAGAGCGGCGCGTCTTGGTCGACGAGGCTCGTGATCGACGACCAGCTTGCGCTGATGTCGAACCCGATCCGCCACAGGTTCGCCGTGCTCGGGAGGGTGAGCCCGCAGGACGAGCCGTCGGGCGGGCTGCCGTTGGGAGGGCACAGGTCGTTCGAGCCGTTGCCGGGATTGATGCTGAAGACGATCGCGCGCCCCGTCGCGCGGAGCGCGTCGCGCATGACCGCGAACGACGAGCGCTTCCCCTGGCAGAGGTCGTACTTGAGGTAGTCGACGCCCCACGACGCGAAAGTGCGCGCGTCCTGCGCCTCGTGACCGAGGCTGCCCACGGCCACGGACGGCGAAGTGCCTCCGTAGATCCCGACGCAGGTGACGGTGTTCGGGGTTTCGTAGATGCCGAACTTCAGACCCTTGCCGTGCACATAGTCGGCGAGCGCGGGCAAGCCGGACGGAAACTTGCTCGCGTTCCACTGGAGGTTGCCGTTCGAGTCCCTGCCGTTCATCCAGCAGTCGTCGAGATTGACGTACTCGTACCCCGCGGCCTGCATCCCGCTGCTGACCATGGCGTCCGCGGTTGCCTTGATGAGCGCCTCGGTGATGTTGCACTGGAACGTGTTCCACGAATTCCAGCCCATGGGAGGGGTGGCGGCGACGACGCCGGGCGCCGCATCGGTGCCGCCGGCGCTCGCGCCAGAATCGCCGCCCGCATCGGCGCCTGAGCCTGCGCCCACACCCGAACTGGTTCCGACGTCCGCGCCCGAGCCGGCGTCCCGTCCGGACCCCGAGGCCGGGCCGACCCCGGACGACGACGACGAAGGGGAAGTCGAGCCGGACTCGGAGCTTCCTGTCGCCGGGCCGCCCGCCTCCGCGAGCGCGCCGTCGCCGGCGAAGGGGCCCGCCCCGTCCGCGCTCTCCGACGAGGGACCCGCGGACGGAGAGCAACCGTGGAGGGTCGCGGCGCCCAGCCCCCCGAGAAAGGCCCATCGACGAGCATTCATCGCAGCCAGATCCCTTCTGCTCACTGCAATCGGCCCTTCTCCGAGGCCATCAGGGCTTGTCACCCGCCGAGAAGCCCGTTCGCGCCTCCTGCTGGCCCTGACCGCCGCGTCCACCTTGATTGCTGCTCCTCGTGCGCCTGGCGCGAAGGCCGAGCAACGAGAGCAGTGCAAGTGCAGAGGCGCCCCGGCCCTGGGAAGAAGACCCGCCGCCTGCAGTTCGGCACCCGCAACCGCCGCCGGTTCCGTCCGGCGCAGATGCAGCCCGAGGATCGCTCGACGAACCCGACGAGGCTGAACCGTTCGACGACGTTCCGCTGGACCCCGATGCCCACGCCGATCCCGATGACCCGGTCGTCCCGCCGCTCGACCCGCTCGTACCAGCGGATCCGCTCGACCCCGACGAGCTCGACGACGACACGCCGGTCGCCCCTCCGTCTGCCGCGCTCGCGTCCGCGCTCGCACCGGCGTCGATCACCCCGTTCAGCGTCGTCAGGGTTAGTCGGTATCCGTCGGTCGCATTGGCATTCCCGATGGTGACCGATACCTGATCGTTGGAAACGGTCATGTCCGACGTCGAGACGGTGTCAGTGCCCGTGGCAACCGTGGTGCGGCTCGTCCAGCCCGTGTGCTCGACTACGGCATGAACCCTCGTTCCCATCGATGGCGTCGCAGCAAATCCTTTCACGACGACCTGGACCCTTCCGTCGTTCGAGCCGCCGACGATCACCGAAGCCGTGCCGGTGCTCGCGTTCAAATTTGCGAAGCTATCGAGATGGCGCGAGCCGGGCCCCAGAGAGGTG
>DATGJA010000813.1:0-5367 GCA_035295445.1 Polyangiaceae bacterium
CGGCACGCTTGCGCCGCGCGCGGGAGAGGTGCACCAATTCGCGTCGATGGGCCGGGTAGCGTGGCTGACGATGGCGGGACTGGCGCTCGGCGCGTGCAGCGGCTCCGCCTACGGACCGCTCACCGTTCCGCCTTCGGATTCGATCGGCACGACAGGCGACGACGCGAGCGAGCCCGATGCCCGGACGAAGGAACTGGCCTCGTCGCCGATGCCCAACGACGACGCCGGAGACGACGGCACGCCGGTCAACCCCGCGCCCCCGCATGACGGGGGGACACAAGACATCGACGTCAACGTTGGCCCGGTGGACGCGACCGAAGGCGGTCCGGACGGCGCCACCGCGGGTTCGGATGGGGCGAGCCCGCTCCCCTGCAACCCGACGACGTGTCGCCCGGCGATGACGTGCCTGGGCAAGCCGTGCTGCACGAGCCTCGGAACGTGCGGCTGCATGGTGCTCGGCCTGCTCGCGTGCATGTGACAGCAGGGCTCCGACAGAGCCGCTGCACGGCGGGCTCTCTCAGCGCCCCGCTACGCGTGGCCCTCCTTGATGCGCATCGCGGCGTCGCGGCACGCGCGAAGGGCGGTTTCGACGTCGCCTGCGCGCGCGGCGACACGATGGCCCCGCTTGTCGACGCCGAGCACCTCATGGATGCCGGGCGAGATCTCTTTGGGGCTGAATCGCCACTCGGGCAGCTCCGGAAAGATCGTGATCACGGCCGCCCCCTCCTAGCGGCTCGCGCGCCGCAGCCGACTCGCCGGGCGGTACCAGCCCGGGCGGACACGAGCCATGGTCATTTGGTTTACAGGTTCGAGTCGGACCGGCACGCAAATGGCGATAAAGGCAAGCGAAACGCCCGGCCCGAAGGGACCGCCGCCCAGCCCGACCCGAGGAACCCAAACGGTGGTGCTCATCGCCCGCCCACCATCCCCTTCGACCCCCGCCGCCGGCGGTTGCGTGGTGTTCTTTCCGCGTGCCGCCGCGGAGCAAACGGAGGAGACTGCGCGCCGCCGCCGGACGCGCCGGAGGCCCCTGAGCAAGCGAGGCATTGGTCATGATCCCTACGAAGCGGGCTTGGATTTCGTTCGCGGGTGCTGCGCTCTTCGCGGTGGCGATGACGGCGTGCAGCTCGAGCGGCGCGCAACCGGGCGGGACCAACGACGCGGCGCCGAGCGATGGCGCCCCGAGCGACGCGGGGCTCGCGGATGGGCCCCCCGGCGACGGCAGCGTCCCGGTCGTGACCGTCGCGCAGGGGCAGCTCCAGGGGCGCGTGGACGGCAAGGTCTTCGCATACCTCGGCATCCCCTACGCGAAGCCACCGGTCGGCCCGCTGCGTTGGAAAGAGCCGCAGCCTCCGGCGTCGTGGAGCGACGTCCGCGACGCCACCGCGTTCGGCAACCGGTGCGCGCAGAACGCGAATCCGACGCTCTTTACGACCGCGAGCGCGGACGAGGACTGCCTCTACCTCAACGTGTGGACGCCCGACCCGTCGGCGTCGAAGCTCCCGGTCATGGTGTGGATCCACGGGGGCGGCAACGTCGGCGGCTCCGCGTCGGATCCGGTGCCGTTCGCGGACGGCGGCGGCTCCTTCTACGGCGGCGCCACGCTGGCGTCGAACCACGTCGTCGTCGTGAGCCTCAATTACCGACTCGGCGTCTTCGGGTTCTTCGCGCACCCGGGCCTCGTCGACGAGGGATCGAAGGCGGGCAATCAGGGCCTCTGGGACCAGCGCTTCGCTCTGCAGTGGGTCCAGAGCAACGTCGCCAAGTTCGGCGGCGACCCGAGCAACGTGACCATCTTCGGCGAGTCCGCGGGGTCGCTGGACGTTTGTCTGCACGAGGCATCGCCGCAGACGCCAGCCCTCTTCGAGCGCGCGATCAGCGAGAGCGGCGGTTGCACGACGCGCCAGCCGACGCTCGCGGAGGGGCGGACGCTCATGCAAAGCTTTGCGGCGCAGGTCGGATGCTCGGATGCGGGCGCAGACGCGAGCGCGGAAGCGGGCGCGGACTCGGCGCTGTCGTGCATGCGCAACGCGAGCGTGGCGACCCTCCTGTCGATGGCGTCGGCCTCGGACGCGGGCGGGATGCTCGGGCCGTTCGAGCCGGTTGTGGACGGGGACTTTCTCGCGGACCAACCCCGGACGCTCTATCAGAACGGCAAGATCGCCAAGACGCCGTACCTCCTCGGGAGCAACCAAGACGAGGGCACGCTCTTCGTGCTGGGCCAGACGCCGGTGACCGATCAGGCTGGGCTCACGTCATACCTCGATCAGCAATACGGCGACGCGAGTGCGGCGGTGGCGCAGCTCTATCCCGTCTCGGAGTTCGACGGCGGGGTCCCCAACCCGTACCAGGCGGCGGTCACACGCATCGTGGGCGACTCGATCCTCGTGTGCTCGACGTACGACTCGGCGCTGCTCGCCGCGGCGCAGGGGAGCCCCGTGTACATGTACGACTTCGACATTCCGGTCGACATCCCGGGGGTGGTGGGCACGATGTCGGGCGAGCTCTATCTCGGCGCGTCGCACGGATCGGAGCTCTCCTTCGTGTTCGGATCGTCGCCGCAGTTCGCGACGGACATGGCGCAGGCGTCGATCAGCCAGCTCATGGAACGCTACTGGACGCGCTTCGCGGCCGCCGGGGACCCCAACGGCGGGAGTGACCTCATGTGGCCGAAGTTCTCGGCGATGAACGACCAGCGGATGCAGTTCACGCTCATGCCGAGCGTCGTCACCGGCTTCCGGAGCGCCGAGTGCATGTTCTGGATCAGCCGGTACGAGGCTCAGTTCGCCGCGGGGCCCTGAGAGAAGACTGGCGCCTGCTAAAAGCTCCCGCGCAGGATCGGCACGCCGAACGCCGCAGGGAGGCTCTTGCTCTCGGGCGAGGCTTCCTTCCACGACGGCGCGCGAGCCCAGAGGGGCGGCGACGCGGACGCGGTGCGCGGGACGAGGCCCCACTGGGTGACGCCGCTCTTCGAGTTCGACCGGACCATCACGAGGCCGATCGTGGCGACGAGCGCCCCGCCCCCGAGCAACAGCCAAGCGACGGTGACGGCGTTCGACCCGTCGCCCGAGAACCCCGCTTGAAGACCCGCGAGCTCGAAAGCCGCGAGGCTGAAGTAGGCGGCGGTGAGGCCGATCGGCAGGAAGATGACGCCGACCGTGAAGGCCGCCTTCGACGCGGGGTCGACGCGCACCGTCTCGCGCCCCCCCGGCGTGCCGCGAAGGGCGAATTCCCCGGAGGGACGGATCCCTTCACCGACGACGCGGTACCAGAACTCCATCGGTAACTGCTTGTCGCAGGGCGTTTGACACACCGTGGCCCAGTCGTCGTCGCCCGTCTTGTCCTGCTGGATGCGCGCTTCCGGGGGCGCGTCCATGTGGACGAAGACCTGTTGCGACGGGCGCTCCGAATTGACCGCCACGGAGTCGATTCGCTCGACCTCGCTCCAGGGTATGGTCGCGACTTCTCCCGTAGAAAGCTGGATACGGACCTGGACGCCCGCGGTCGTCTCGACGATCGTCCCCCGGAGCAGCCCACCGTCCTTCCGACGGACCACGTCGGTGCCGGTCGCTTCTTGCGCGGCCGCGGTGGGAGGAAGGGCGTCGCCATTGTCCGCCGCGGCCGTCCGGGCAGCGGTCGCGATCACGAGGGCGGCGGAGACTCGGAGGAAGACGGACGGCGTGGCCGTTTCGATACCCATACGATGACTCCCATGTCGCGCCCGAGCGACGGCCTGTTGCAGCCGGCGCACGGCAAGCGTTCACAGCGCGCTCCCCTCGGGGGTGGCACGGGGTGAAGAGCAACCCGCGTGCCAGCAGCTCCCAGGGTATCAGCGGGTCGGCTGCGACTGCGTGCAGACGGCGTTGATGCAGGCGACGCCGGATGCATTGCCCTGGGCGCCGCAGCAGTCGGAGTCCCTTGCGCACCGTTCGTAGACGGCGGCGCATGCGGGCGGACTCGAGGTGCACGCGAGCCCCCCGTCGCCCATCTCGCAGTAGCCGCCGCAGCACTCCGCCCCGGTTTCGCAGTTCTGCTGGTCGGCCTTGCAGCTCGCGAAGCTCCAGAAGCCGCGCGAGTTGCCGGCGTGGAGCTCCTGGGCCGGCAGGTAGAAGGCCGGGTGGCTCGGGTCCGTCCCCGGCGGCGCGTTGAGATCGATGGCCGCCACCCAGAGCTTCTTGTCGGTGACCTGATCGAGCCAGGGGTACTTTCGCGGGTCACTGACCCACGGCCCGAGCTGCGCCACGGTGCCGTACATCCGGCGGCTCGTGAAGACGACCCACGCATAGCCGCCCGCGCCGATCGGGCACACGGTAGGCTCGTAGTTGAGCGTGACGTCCTGGGCGGCGGTGTGCGTGGCGGCGCCGGACGCGTTGTCGGGGAGCGCCGGATTGCCGCTCGCGTCGTTGCCGTTCAGCCGATCGAGGCGGTGGGCCTGCTGCGTCGCCACGTCGACCCACCACAGCTCGCTCGTGTTTCCGTTGCGCGTGAAGCCCCACTCTCCGGACGGATTCGACAGCTCGAGGTCGAAGACGACGCCCGTGCCGGTCGGGAGGAACGACGAGAACGTGACCGCGGGCTGCGCCGACCCCCTCGGGGGAGGCGTGTAGACGACACGCGGGTTCGAGAACGTCGAGGTACCGTCGAAGTCGAGAACGCCGAGCGAGATGCGGTCGGCCTTGCTCGCACCGCCGAACGACCCCGACCAGGTGTTGAACGCGACGTGCTTGCCGTCGGGCGAAAACGTGGGGAGGGCCGCCTGCAGCCCGGACGGAACGCCCGTCACGCCGCGCACCGGCGTCCCCGACGGCAGCGCGAGGAGACGACTGGTCGAGTCTCCGTCGATCATGCCGCCGGCGCTGGAGAAGAGGAGCGAGCCATTCGGAGACAGGGCAGGGAACGCCAGGCTCGCGGTCGCGAGCGGGGTACCGGCGCCCCGCGTCGTGTCGTTCGTGAGGTCGATCCGAACCGTGTCGGTGTAGTCGGACGCCGAGATGTTGGAGGCCTGGGTGACGAGCGACTTGCCGTCCATCGCCACCGTGTGACAGACGCGGCACCCGGTGCCGTCGCCCTTCGGGTTGGCGCTCGTCACGCCGGCGACCAAAGTGGGCGCCGTGGCGCGCGCGGCGATCGATAGCGTCGCGGCCCCGTATTGATTGCCGTAGTGGTCCAACCCGTCCGTGCCCGAGTTCTTCACGAGCGACGTGCCGTACGAGTTGTAGTAGATGGCGCCCTGCAGCGTCGCCGGCGCGATGGTCCAGGCCTCGGTGTACGGTCCGAAGGCGTTCGATCCCTGACCGAGGACGAGCGTCACCTGGAGGGGCTCGCCGGCGTTCGATCGGGTCGCAGCGTCCCACGCGGCCTGCGGGA
>DATGJA010000814.1:0-5760 GCA_035295445.1 Polyangiaceae bacterium
GGGATCAGCAAGGGAGGTCGAGTCCTCGACGTTGCGGCGGGGCACTCGGGCACCCAGCAGCCGCACAATATCCTCGGCTATCATGCGCTCAACGCGCTCGGGCACCCGACTTCCGGCTTCGGTGATATCGCGGACATGACTCCATACGCGATTCCTGGCTTCTGATCCCGAGGTCCCGGGAGAAGCAAGAACGTGCCGTGTCCTCGTCGCAACGGTTTTCTTCTCGTCGTTGGACGAGCGGGTCGAGAGGTCTGGGCAGGTCGGAGCATCGCCGTCGAGCGACATGTGGTACTGGCCCTCCAGGGCTCTCGGTCCCGAAAATGAATTCTTCGGCATCACAGCTTGCTGATCGCATTCGGGTCCGCTCGGATCGCGCGGTGCTCCGCGTCCCCGGCTCCCGGCCTGCCCCAACCGTTGCCGGCCCTGGCATCCCGGGCGATGAGTGCGCTTCACAGGGCACGGCGACCCTCGTCCGGACTGCGCCACCGCCGCGAAAAACACAGTCCCCCAAGCACATCCCTACGACGAGGTCGTCGGATGCGTTGGGTCGTTCGGCCGATTCGGGTCGATAAGGACGGAGCGCATTTCGACCAAACATTCTTCGATGACCGCTGCGGTGTCGCTGCCGCTCCCGACGCGCCCGGCGCGAAGAGCTCCAAGGGAGACGGCGGCGGCGTCGACGAGCGTCAAGAGCCGCCGGTCCCGCCCTCCCTCCCCTTTCACCAAGGACTTCTCTCGCTCTCGGCTCCACGAAGTAACGGCCCCAGCGATTGCACTGTCCAGGCACCGATTCAGCGTGTGAAACTCCGCGGCGGTGACCGTGGCGCCATCGTCGTCGGCCAGCTCGGTCACTGCCTGGCAGACATCTCCATAGTCGCGGACGACCTGCTCGATGCTAAATCCAAACTTGCCCAGGTTCCGACCGTGCAACGCGCCGCTCCGCGCGATGTTTGCCTCGCACGGAAGGCTCGGCGCCCTTTTCTGCGCAGGATCCCGCGCATCCTCAGCGCAAAGCGCCGTGGCCAGTTGAGCCAAGAGTTCAGACAAGAAGAGTGGGACCCCATGCTCCGTCTCCGCCTCGCTCGGCCGCGGAGACGAGTGCGCGGCGATCTTCGCCCTGGTGCGATTGATGAGCTCCAGTCGATTGTCAGCAAGAAACTGCTGTAGTGACATCGGTTCTTCCCCACGCCCACGCAAAGGCGTTGTAGTGCGCCGGCGCGCACGCAATTCGAATCAGAACACCTATGCAAGAGTCGGCCCCTGCGCCGAGCGAGCTGAGGTCCTCGCCGGTCTTGCCGGCGACCTCTTCTTGGTCCACCAGAGCTCGCCCGATGCCGCCGGTCGCCCCGGCGATGAAGAGCCGCATCGACGATTTCGCCTGCGTTGCCATGTTCACCGCGATGCAAGACGCGGACCCTGCTGAACGGCGGCCGGCCGCCGCGTATGCGCCAAGCATGGGCGCCCGACTTCCATCAGATGCCGGCCTCCGACCCGTAGAATTGCGTGTCCTCGCGAAACCCGCCCTGGCCGTCGCCGAGCCGGCGATAGTCGTCCACCAGTTCGATCGAGCGCAGATACTTGACCATCTTGAACCCGAGCTGCGTCTCGACACGCAACCGGCACGGCGCGCCGTGCGGAATGGGGAGCGTTGCACCGTTCATCTCGTACGCGAGGATCGTTTGTGGAAGGCGCGCCAGCTCGAGGTCGAGGGTCTCGTAGTATTCCCGACCGTCGGCCTCGTCGAACCCTCGGAACACGACGTATCGCGCGCTGGCCAGGGGTCGGCAGCGGTCGAGCACCTCGGCGACGGCCACGCCCGTCCACTCGCCGACGGCGGACCAGCCCTGAATGCAGTGATGCTTGGTGATCTGGGTCTGCCTGGGCAGTGCGCGCAGCTCGCGGAGCGAGAGCTGGAGAGGGCGCTCCACCAGGCCGGCGACCGAGAGCCGCCACTCGGCGAACGCGCCGTCAGCGAGACGTTGGTATTCCGGCGACGTGGGCGGAGAGCCGTTGACGCGGAAGAACGACGATACCGCGTCCTTGGGGTAGCGTTGCCGCGAGGTGACGTGATGGAGCAGGATCCGGCGCACGGGCTCGATGACTCGGCCCAGCCACCGCTGCACCGAGCGGGCGTGACGCAAGCTGAAGACCGTGGCCCACACGTGCAGCGCGAGCACGACCACCAGCCCGGCCAGTCCGATCCACACCGCAACCCGTTCGCGCGAATATTGCCCATGGATGATCCACGCCATGTTGCGCGGGAAATCCTCCACCGAGACGAGGAGGATGTGGACGATTGCAAAGCCAACCATCGCAAGCAGCGAGAGGAAATGGATGCTGCGCGCGGGCTGTCGGCCGCCAAACAGGCGAAGGTACCAGGGGTAACGCGCGGCGACGGCTGGCGACATCGCCGCTCCGGTGAACATCAGTAACGGCGCGAGCACGAACACGACGCCGGCGTACGTGAGCAGCTGGAGCGCGTTGTACGGATGACCCGCGGGCGGCGAATGCAGATGCAGATACGTCCAGGCATCGCGAGCCGCCTCAGGCAAGAGGCTCCACGACGTCGGGACGAGCCGCCGCCACTCGCCGGTGCAGAACAAAAGCACGACGTAGACGACGCCGTTCAGCATCCAGAAAATCGCGCAGAAGAAGTGCCAGTGACGCCCCATGCCGAGGTTCTTCCCACCAGGCAACGCGAGGACGGACGGGAACGAGGTCTCCTCATCGGCGGAAGTCCACAGTTGACCCGCCGGCATCTTTTTTCGGCTGAAGCGCAACCACTCGCTGCCGGGCGAACAGTCATCGTGCCAGTACAGCTTAGGATGCGCGCTCAGGATTTGGAGACCGCTTCGCACCATGAACCCGACGAGGAGCAGGTTCAGGTAGTGGCTGATGCCGATCCAATGGAAGAAGCCGACCGCCTCCGCAAAGAGGGTCACGCGCGGAGTGCCCGCAGGGGGTTCGCTGCCAAGGCTTGTTGTTCGAGCATCGGATCCACGAGGGCATCCAGTCGACGAAGCGGCGCAGTCTCGGCGTCGGTCGTGCGCTCGGCGTTTCCGGCGTTGGCGTGCCGAAGGATGTTCAAGCCCTCGGCGTAGTACGAGTTGCCCCCGTCGATGATGGTATCGCCCTTGGTGAGGAGCGATGCGAGCTCACCGACGGTGGACTCGACGACGGCGGCAGGCACCATGATCCAGATGGCGCGCGGCGTCTCCAGCTTGGACACCAACTCGGCCAGCGATCGGGTCGCTGTCGCGCCAGCCTTGACCACGTCGCCCGATGCCGGCGGATGAACGTCGAACGCCACACATTCATGGCCGGCGCCGAGGAGCCGGCGAACCATATTGGACCCCATCCGTCCGAGCCCGACCATTCCGACCTGCATCTCGTCCTCCTTCGTCTGCGCATTCGGGCCACGTCACCCTCATCCTTGTCGGCCTGAGCCCGAAGGGCTGTGGGCACGAGGCGTTCCGACTCGTATGGGGCGAAAGACCGCCCGTTGCGGACGCGAGGGTGCGGTCAATCACGGGTCGCCGGAGCCGGGCTGCGTAGCCTGCGCAGCGCCGACCCCTTGTGCACCGCGACGTGGCCCGTCTTGTCGCCCACGATGACGTATTGAGGCTCCTTCTCGGACGCCCGAACCGTGTAGCCCTTCATCTTGGTAGGTGCGACGAGCTTGCTCTTGATCACTCCCTTCACGCGACCCGCCTCCGAGTTCCAGCTCACGTGGTCGCCGATACGGAACGAGGAACGCACCATGCGCGCGCTGCGAGCAATCGACGCGCCACGGACGCCGACGGAGCGCGCGGGAGGGTAGGAGACGCGGCCGTTGGCGCCGACGACCGCAAAGGGAGTCAACGAGGCCCGCTCGCCCTTCCCCCGCCCCATGCCCCCCCCGAGCGTTGACGCGCGCCGCCGAGGCGGAAGTCCTCGGCGGCGACGTCAACCAGTAGGAGAAGGCGAGCGTTCTTTCCTGGCGTCCCGACGTGCAACGGCTTCGCCGGAGGCCAGCTCCCGCGCAGGGCTCGCCGATAGGTGGCTACTGCTTCACGGCCTCCTTGACCGCGTGCTTGGCCTCCTCCACGGCGCCTTTGACGTTGCCCTTGGCTGCGTCGAGCTTTCCCTCGCGCTCGAGCTTCTTGTCGCCAGACGCCGCGCCTGCAACCTGCTTGATCTTGCCCTTGACCTTGTCGATGAGTTCACCCATGGGTCCCTCGCTCGTAGCTGTTGATGGCTTCGAATGGATCCTCGAGTCGGATTGGCTCGGGTTCCGTTGGATACGAAAAGCAATCGTGCGCAACTTCGGAACCGCCGGGTTCTTTTGCGGACCAGGCAAGAAGCGGCATGGACGTCAGGCTAACATTGGAATTCACAAGGTCGGCCGCGCGGCCTTGCCCGGCCGGCCTCATAGCAACGCACAAGCTCCATGCGACCGCCCGGCCGGTAAGGCGAGTATCTAAGGACGCCTTGCTAATTTCAGCTTTGAGGGCCGCGTACTCTCTTTCCAGGCGCGCCTTCGCGGCGTCCCACGCCGACGCCGTGGTCGTGTTCAGGGAGCCCAGGTCGGCCGCCTTCTTCATGCTCGAAACGTGACCCCGCGCACGTTCCCATGTCACTCGCCGATTGCACTCGGCCGTGATCTCGTTCGCGGCCGCGTCGCGCAGCTTCACGACAACCGCGTCGACCTCGGACTGCGCCATGGTATGGTCCAAGGCGTACCGCCCCGTTTCCGATCGGCGGCGAGCTGCGGCGTCACACGGCCTTTCGCTGGCAACACTTCGGCAGTCTGCGAGCTGTCGCAGCTGCAGCCGGCACTTACCGGCTTCTGCGGTGCCAGTAATAGCCGCCGCCCCCGCCGAACAGGAAAAGGACCACGAGGACCACCAGAATCATGCTTGTACTCATTGCTATCTTCTCCGACTGTGCGCAACCGAGACGGTGCCCGATTACTTTGACTGCGCGGCGTCCTTGATTGCGTGCTTGGCGCCCCCCAACACCCCCTTGACGTGGCGTGTGAGCTCGTCGAGCTTGGCCTCTGCCTTGAGATTATCGCTGCCCGTCAGGACGCCCACGATCTGGTTGATCTGGCCTTGTTGATGACCTCGCCCATGGCATTCGTTGCTTTCTAACTTTTTGTCGTGAGCCGAGTCTCCACCGATTGGAGCTCTTGCTTTTCCATTCCAGACGCATCGCGTGTGCCAGCTCGCTCTACACGGTCGCGCTCGTCAAGGGGTGCGGCCTGCAAGGTGAGCGAGTGCTCTACCTCGATGTCGACTTGCGCCACCCGGCTTCGACGGCGTCCTCGCGCACGAACAGGGTCGCGTCGCCCTCCATGACGTCGCCAAGAAGGCGCTCGTTCGCTTGACGAAGCTGCAGAGGCCGACCGAGGGTCTTCCGACCGACGACGGCCGAGGGCGCTACAGTCGGTGACTCGTCTTTCGCGCGTCGAGTTTGCAACCTGCGAAGACGGCCCGAGCCGGAAAGTCCGGTCCGTTTCAGAATCTGGGCTGAGCTGCGCTACTGCAACGCCGCGAGCTGTCTCGCTCCCGACCGCCGCGCCTGGAGTGGTTCGTGCGTCACGAGCTCTCCTGGACCAGGAGACCAAGGGCGAATACGAAACTCGCGACCAGATCCTGAAGCTGCTTTTCGAAGAGGAGGTCGCCCGATTGAGCACGGCGGAATGGGGAGGCGCAGCTGGCCGATGAGGACGAGTACGTCGATCTGGCCGCGCTCCGCAACGGGGTCCCGCGCGTCCAC
>DATGJA010000815.1:0-5025 GCA_035295445.1 Polyangiaceae bacterium
GCGAGATCGGTGATGCGGACCCGCCTCGCGCGTGCGCGTGCAGCGGTCAACCACCGGGGAAGCCCTGTGTATCCGGCGACGGTTGTTGCAACACGTCCGGCGGAACTGCGGGAACCGGCACCTTCAGCACGCAGGTCATGAGCAACAACTCGACTCTGTACTGTCCTGCTCAAAACACGTCCGATGGATCATGTACTTCGGACGCCGATTGTCCGTACCCGACACAGAACCACTGCCGTACGGTATCGCAGAGCTGGACCCAGTGCTGGTTCGTCTGCGCGCAAGTCGGCGAGGGGGTACCCAGTTCTCCGGAATATCCGCAGGTCATCTCTTCGTGCTGCGACGGTCTCGTCGAGGTTTCGACGACGCAGCCCGATGGCGGTGTCACGACCGCTTGCATGATTGCGTCGGGTGGACTCTGCTTTTACGACTACCAGTGTGCATCGGGCCATTGCATACCCGGTATCGCGACGGCGGCTTGTCAGTGAAGTCCCGTCTGCGATGTGGGCGGACGACGCTCGCTCTCGTGGGCGGCGCGGCGGCCGCCGCGTGTGCCCTCGGCGTCCAGCCTATCCCCAGCGGGCTCGGCGAAGAGCCGCCGGTGCAAGGCGGCGGCTCCGACAACGGAAACTGCACCACGACGAACGGCGGCGGAGTCTGCCCGGAGCGCGGTGACGCGGCGGCGTGTACCAACACCTCCGCGTGGTGCGGCCCCGCGCCAGCGTGGGTCGGCTGTCGCTTCAGCGCCTGCAACCCGTCGGGTGCATGCACGTCGTGCGTCTGCGCTGCTGTCGAGGGTGGCGCGGCTTGGAACTGCCTTGCGGACGCCGGCACCGACTTTAAGCCTCGCTGTCGAGAAACGAGAAATTTGACCGCCATGAGGCCGAGAACGCCATCCGAGACCAGGAAATCAACAATCGGTCTCTCTTGGCGACCCTGGCGTCCTGGTTTGCCCTCCTCTTCCTCTTCGCCATTTTCAACACTCGGTTAGTGAGTCCCCCAATCCAGGGTTTCACTGACAGAGCAAAACTCCAGCGCCCGGAGCGCCGCGAGCACCACGTGGTCCCGGTGCGGCGCGGCCGCGATCTGTACCCCGATGGGGAGACCGGCCGAGCCGCGTTCGGCCTCTCTCGCCGCCACGTGACACGGGTCCTTCGACGGCGGCCGATCGCTCTCCTCGTCTGCGCGAACGGTCGTCCACGGCACGACGCCTGCGGGCCATCCGAGCACGTTCCAGTAGGTCGTGTACGTGCCGAGCGTTCCGACCTCGAGACACGCGCCGTGCCTGTATGCCGGCAGGGGGCACGGCGGCGTCAGCACGACGTCGGCGCCTTGCATCGCCGCGAGCGCCTGGCGGCGCATCGCGCGCACCTCGTCGACGAGCGCGAAGTACGAGGCCGCCGTCCCGTCCCCGAAGTGGCGCACGATGGCGAGTATCTCCTTGCGCCCGGTCAACCCCAAGAGCAGGTTGACCAGCGGGCGCGGCTTTGTGCTCGAGTCCACGAGCTGACGGATGCGAGGGTCGACGCGAGACCCGCGCAGGACGGCCGTCATGTGGCTCGCGCGATCGGCGGACATGACCTCGAAGAAGATCTCGTGCGCGCGCCGTCGACTGGGTAGCGAGACGTCCACCGCTCGCGCCCCCAGCTCGACCAGCCGGTCGCGCGCTTCACGGACCGCGCGCCGCGCCGCCGGACATGCCGCAAACACGCCGTCGTCCTCCATCATCGCGACGCGCAGCTTCCCGACGTCGACG
The DNA here is from genome assembly GCA_035295445.1 of Polyangiaceae bacterium. Classification (GTDB taxonomy): domain Bacteria; phylum Myxococcota_A; class Polyangia; order Polyangiales; family Polyangiaceae; genus Palsa-1150. Next base: position 1,757 of record DATGJA010000815.1, read on the forward strand.
TCCTCGAGCGACGCGAGCGGCCCCCGCCCGTCGTCGCCGTCGCCCATGGCGACGCGGACGCCGATCGCCACGTCGTCGACCGTTCGAGCGAGCGATCCGACCTGACTCGTGATGAGCTCCTGCCCGGTGGGCGCCGAGCCGGTGCCTTCGTCGACGAGGCGGCCGGCGGTCGGCTTGAAGCTCGCGAGCCCGCACAGGGCCGCCGGGTTGCGCACCGACCCGCCCAGGTCCGTGCCGATGCCGAGCGGAGAGGCGAAGGACGCGATGAGGGCCGCCTCGCCTCCCGACGAGCCGCCGCACGAGCGTTCGGCCGACGCGGGGTGGTGGGTGCGGCCGAACACCGGGTTGTCGGTCTCGAAGAACATCAGATGTTGCGCGACGTTCGTCTTCGCAAGCACGATCGCGCCAGCGTCCCGCAGCCGCCGGACGGCGGGCGCGTCCGAAGCGGCGAGCGCCCGGCGGCCGTCGATCCCGAACGTGGAGGGCGTCCCCGCGAGGTCGATGCACTCCTTCAACGTGATCGGGACGCCGAGCAGCGGTGGAAGGGATCCGCCGGTCCGCACGCGCCGATCGGCCTCCTGGGCCTCGCGCCGCGCCTCGTCGAAGCGCTCGAGCACCACGGCGTTGAGGCGGGGATTCACGGCGCGGATGCGCTCGACGTGCGCCGCCACGACGTCGCACGATCGCATCGTTCCGTTCGCGATAGCCCGCGCGAGCTGGGCGGCCGTCGCGTGCGTGGGATCCGGCTGAGTCGTCGGGCTCTCTGTCGCGGTCGAGTAGACGTGTTCCATGCCATGAACGTGCGGCGTTCGGCGCGGTCCTTCGATAGGGAAGATCGCCTATCGTCCGACGGGGCCCAGAGCGTCGAGGAGCCGGTGCTCGACCGCGAACACGGCGGCGGCGGCGCGCGTCGAGATCCCTGTCTTCTCGTAGATGTGCGTGACGTGGTGCTGAACCGTCTTCTCGGAGATTCGCAGGGCGCGCGCGATCTCCTTGTTGGATCGACCGCGGGCGAGCACGACGAGCACCTCGACCTCACGGTCGGACAGGCCCGAGGGCCATCCGCCCCGCGCGCGTATCTCGTGCGTATGGCCCGCGGCCGCGAGCACGGCCTCGGACGCCGCGCGATCGAATCGTCCCGCCTTCGCCTCGTCGACGAGCGTCCGGGCCGCTTCCGCAGGCGAGAGGGCTCGTCGGTGCGGTCGGTCCTCGGTCATCGCGTGGTAGGCATCGGCCGCAGCGATGAGGCGCGCGCCCATCTCCGGGGGGGCGACGCGACGCGGATATCCGGAGCCGTCGACGCGCTCGTGCGCCGAGGCGGCCAGGGCGGCGAGCGGCCGGGTGAGCGACGAGAACGAGAGCACCATCTCGGTCTGTTGCGCGTGGCCCTGCATGCGCGCGCGCTCGACGGGGCCGAGCGGCCCTGCCTTGTCCCAGATCCCGTTCGGCACGGCCATGCGCCCGAGGTCGTGGAGCAGGGCGCCGCCGACGGCGTTCGCCTTATCGTCGTGGCACAGGCCCAGTCGATCGGCGGCCGCCTCGACGAGCGCTCCGACGCCGGTCGAGTGGGTGGCCGTGAAACGCGATTTGGCGTCGACGGCATATGCGAACGCGCGAGCGATGTCGCTTGTGCGTGCCCTGGCGACGCGCAGCGTGGGGAGAGGCTCGGCCGCCAGGAACGCGTCCCACGCGCTCGGCGCGCCGAGATCGGAGAGGGCATCCCTGCCGACGCGCACGAGCGCGTCCGCCGAGGACGGATCGAGTTCGCGACCGCGCAGCCGACGTACGACGGCGATCGCGGTGTCGATCCCGGCGAGGGCCCGATGGACCTCGCAGCGGAAGGCCGTGTGCAGGACCCTCGCGACCACCGAGATCGCGTCGCCGCGTAGCCGGTGGGGGTTGCCGCGCCCGTCGAAGCGCTCGTAGGCCTCTGCCAGGGCACGCACGACTTCGGGTTGCATGTCGAGCATCGAGGCAAGGCGCGAGGCGAGTTCGCAGTGGGCGCTCGCGAGCTTGGCCGGACCGCGCGGATCCATGGCCAGCCGCAGCGCGGCGCCCATCCCGATCTTGCGGGCCGTCGCGGAGAGCGCGCCCGGAGCGTCCCGGGTATCGATCGGGTTGAGCGCGCCTAGCAGACCGATGTCGTCGCCGCCCGCGATGTGCGCCATGTCCGGAGCCGACGCGGCGCACCCGATGAAGCGCAGGACGCTGGCGTAGTATGCCGCACGCCGCGCGCCCACCGGCAGCCCCAGCTCGGCCGACAGGCGCGACGCGACGACGGCCGTTCTCATCGCGGTCTCGAGCGGAAGGCCAGCCACCAGATCGGTCGCGAGCGAGAGGCCTCCGATAAGCTCCGCGAGGCGCGGAGCTTCATCGCTCGTAGGCGGCATCGCGGCCCATGGGAACACGTGGACACCCGGCCCGTCTCCAGGGAAGATCGACGAAGACGTGCGCGTCGCGGAACGGATTGAGTGCCTTGCGGCCATCGGACTCGTGCTCTTCGCCGTCGCGTGCGCTCCTCGCGCCCCCGCCGAGCGTGCGACCCCACTCGGAGATGGGTCCGCGCAGCCGGTCGTCGTCCGCGACGCGAACGACGGGGGCGACACGCGGGACGCGTCCGCAGGCTCGAGCGAAACGAGAATTCGGACGACACACCAAGACGCCCCTGACGCAGGCGCCGCGGGGGACGCCGGCGAGCGCGAGCCGCTCGACGGGTTTCCCGAGCAGCTCGAGCTGCTCGACGGCAAGGACAAGCTCGGCGTCGTCTCCGTACCGCTCGGCGCGCGCGAGCCGCGGCCCATCATGATCGCGCTCCACGGCGGAAGCGAGAGGCCCGAGCGCGCCTGTCGGGCGTGGCGCGGCATCACGGACGCGTACCCTTTCGTGGTCTGCCCCCACGGCTGGGGCGGGAACGAGGCGCGGCTCGGATGGAGAGGCCTTTCCGACACGAACCAGCGCATCGCCCGCGCGTTCGCCGCGACGAAGAAGACCTTCGGCCCGTGGATCGCGGACACCCGGTCCTTGGTGCTCGCGGGCTTCTCGATGGGCGGCAGCCAGGTCGCGCTCGTCGCGCGTCGCGACCCCGGGAGCTATCGACGGATCGTGGTCGGCGACTCGGCCCACGATCCACGAGCCGCGCTCGCGTTCGCGGGCGAATGGGTCACGGGCGGCGGCGAGCGTGCGCTCTTCCTCTGCACGACGAGCGGCTGCGAGCCCTCGATGCGCGCAGCCGCTGGAAAGGTTGTGCGGGAGAGATCGCACGCGCGGCT
>DATGJA010000816.1:0-30921 GCA_035295445.1 Polyangiaceae bacterium
TCGAGCGAAGCGAGAGTTCGGACGACACACCCAAACGCTTCCTCAGCCCCAGAGGGCGGCGAACGCGCGGTGCAAAGATAGCGTGTCCTGCTGCGTAATTTCGCTCGGACGGTAGCCGCTGCTCAGCCGGAGAAGGTTGACCGTCCGCCGGGTCTCGTCGATGGTGAAGTCCGCTCGCCACTCCTTGACTGCGAGCCGCATGCCCCCCGCGCTCCGCCGGATCCTTCGATACGCGTGGGGCTGCGGCCCGAGACTCAGCGCCGACTCGATCGGCACGCGCAGGTCGACCCCCCTGGCGGCGAGCCAGTCGAGCTGTGCACGTGCGTCGTCGGACCAATCGACGCGCCAGGAGCGTTCCGGCTCGCCTCCGTCGAGCCACCCGCTGCCGGCCCCCGGGTACGCGTCCGCGTACGCGACGTACGGCTTGATGTCGAGCACCGGGGTGCCATCGAGAATGTCGACGTTGCGGACGTGGACGAAGAGTCCGTCGACGCGAACGATGCGCACGGCGCTGATACCGATCGGGTTGGGGCGGTGCGGCGATCGGGTCGCGAAGAGTCCGCGCTTCGCGTCGCTCCGCGGAGGTTGGACCTTGGGCCGCCACCCACGCCCCTGCTCGAGGTTCTTGTGGAACACGAAGACGACCCACGCGTAGTCCCACGACCCGAGACCGTCGAGCGCGTCCTCGTAGCCACGACCCGCCTCGAGCTCGATGCGCCCTTCCACGTCCCGAGCGACGACGGCCTGGCGCGGCGCGGCCGACCGCTCGTCGAACGGCGAACGAAAGACGCCGATGGCCTCGAACGAGAACGGCACGCGGCGCCGAGCGTACCCCGCCTGCGTCCGCAGGCTCGAGCGAAGCGAGAGAGCGGACGACGCACCCATCTGGGCCTTTGCGGCGCCGTACGCCGACCTCGACCGCCCGCGTCATCCGCACTAAACCCGCGCCATGCCCGCGTCCTTGCCGCTCCTGCTCGAGATTGGCACCGAGGAGCTGCCCTCGTCGTTCGTCGACGCCGCCCTCGCCGCACTCCCCAAGATCATCGCGGACGAGCTGGCCAGCGCACGGCTCTCGCACGGCGAGGTCAGCGCGCTCGGGACCCCCCGGCGACTCGCGGTCCTGGTCGAGGGCGTGGCCGATCGACAGCTCGACCTCGACGAGGAGGTCGTCGGCCCCCCCGAGACAGCGGCCTTTCGGGACGGCCGGCCCACCAAGGCGGCCGAGGCCTTCGCGTCGAAGCTCGGGGTGGATGTCGAGTCGTTGGCGATCGTCGAACGCCCGGCGGGCCCCAAGCAGAAGCCTGGCCGCTATGTGGTGGGACGGCGCTCGGAGACGGGACGCGCCACCGCGGAGCTCGTGGGTCCGGTGCTCGCCACGGTCTGTGCGCGGATCCCGTTTCGCAAGTCCATGCGGTGGGCAGACCTGCCCGCGACCTTCGGCCGGCCGGTCCAGTGGCTCGTTGCGCTCCTCGGCGCCGAGGTGATCCGAGTGTCGTTCGCCGGGATCGACAGCGGTCGCCTCTCGCGAGGTCATCGGTTCCTCTCGCCCGCTTCCTTCGAGGTGGCCGGCCCCGAGACGTACGTGACGCAGCTCCGCGAGCGCCACGTCCTCGTGAGCCGCGAAGAGCGCGTGCGGACCATGATGGAACGTGTCGGCGCCGCGGCGCGCGCCGCGGGGGGCACCTTCGACGACGAACCGTCGCTCGTCGACGAAAACGCGTCGCTCGTCGAGGAGCCCCACGTTGTCGCGGGGTCCTTCGACCCGGCCTTTCTCTCGCTTCCGCCGGCCGTAATCCGCGCGGTCGCCCGCGGACACCAGAAGTATTTTTGCGTCGAGAAGGACGGCGAAGTAGACGAGCTTCTGCCCCACTACCTGGCGGTCGTGAACACCGCCAACCGCCCCGACCTCATCGCGCAGGGGTGCGACCGCGTCATGAAGGCGCGCCTCTCGGACGCGCGCTTCTTTTGGCGCGAGGACCAGAAGACGCCCCTCTCCGAACGCATCGAGCGGCTCGCGGGCATCGTGTTTCACCACCGCCTCGGGACGGTCCGCGAGAAGGTCGAGCGGATGGCTCGGCTCGCCAGCCTCGTCGCGGACGCCATCGGGCTCGACGCGGGGCAGCGCGCGGCCGTCGATCGGGCGGCGCGACTTTGCAAGTGCGACCTCGTCACGCTCATGGTGGGCGAGTTCCCGGAGCTCCAGGGGCGCGTGGGCCGCGCGTACGCGCTCGCGCAGGGCGAGACCCCCCGAATCGCCGACGCGATCCGCGACCACTACAAGCCCGTGGGCGCTCAGGACGACGTCGCTGGGGACGACGTCGCCGCGGCCGTCGGCCTCGCGGACCGGTTCGACACGCTCGCCGGGTGCTTCGCCGTCGGGCTCGCCCCGACGGGCGCGGCGGATCCGTTCGCGTTGCGGCGCGCGTGCATCGGGGCCCTGCGTACGATGCTCGATCGACGGTACGCGTCTCTCTCCTTCTCCGATGTCGTGGGCCTCGCGTACGACGCCTTCGAGGGCAAGAAGGTCGACCTCTCCAAGCCCGAGACGGTGGCCAAGCTCGAGGACTTCGCGACGGAGCGGCTGCGCGGCTTGATGGCGACGGCGACCAGTCCGGCGGTGGCCGACGCGGTCCACGCCGCGAACTGCCCCGGGGTCCTCGAGGACGTCGTCGCCACGATGGCGAGGGCGACCGCCCTCCAAGCCGTGGTGGACGCCGGGGAGCCTTGGCTCGGCAAGGCCAAGATCGTCGCCAAGCGTCTCGCCGGCATCAGCCGGGAGGCGGAGCCGCGGCTCCACCCCGGCAGCCTCTTCGACCGGAGCGCGAAACCCGACGACGTCGCCATCCACAAGCTCGTTCGCGACCTCGACTCGGCCACTCGGAGCTTGAGGAGCGAGAAGGCCGTCCGGGAGGCGCTCATGCGCATGGAGACGGTGGCAACGGACCTCGATCGCATCTTCGTCGAGACGCTCGTCAACGATCCGGCGGACCCGCTTACCAAGGCGCGCCTCGAAACCCTGGCGTACGGCGCTCGTTCGATGCTGCGCATCGCCGACTTCTCGAGGCTCTCGTGACGACCCCAACCCTGCTGACGATCCCGTTCAGCCACTACTGCGAGAAGGCTCGCTGGGCCCTGGACCACGCGGGCGTCGGCTACCGGGAAGAGGGCCACGTGCCGGGCTTCCACTATCTCGCGACGCGGCGGGCCGGAGGGCGGCACACGGTCCCCGTCCTCGTCCTCGGAGGGGGGCACGTCCTCGACGACTCGCCCCTCATCGTTCGCTGGGCCGACGCGCAGGCGCCCGCAGACCGCAAGCTTTTGCCTGCCGAGGGACCGCAGCGCGACCAGACTATCGCCCTCGAGCGCGCCTTCGACGTGGATCTCGGACCCCACGTCCGGCGGTATGGCTACTTCCACCTCCTGCCGGAGCGCCCTCTGACCGAGGGTCTCATGCGCGAAGGCACCCCGGGCGGCGAGCGCCTCGCGCTCCGTGCCGTCTACCCGTTCCTCGCGCGGGTCATGCGCAGACGAATGCAGATCGACGCGCCGCGATCGGCGGCGTCGAGAGACCAGATCCGGCGCGAGTTCGACGCGGTCGGCGCAAGGCTGCGCGACGGAAGGCCCTACCTCACGGGCGACCGCTTCGGCGCCGCCGACCTGACGTTCGCCGCCCTCGGCGGGCCGCTGGTCGGGCCGTCCGAAGCGCCCCAACCGATTCCCCTTCCGGATGCGCTCCTGGCCGACCGCGCGGAGCTCCGCGCCCACCCTGCCGGAGAGTTCATCCTCGCCCTCTATCGGGATTGGCGGCGCCCTGCGTAAGGGCGCGTAGGGATTGACGAGAACCACGAATGGGCTCAAAGTTACTGGTGGCGGGGACCTCTTCGAAGGCCCCGACCGGAGGCAAACGTGCTGCGACATTTTCTGCTCGGCAAAGTCCACCGCGCAACGGTGACGCGCGCTGATCTCGACTACGTCGGCTCCATCACGATCGACACCGATCTCATCGAGGCCGCCGGCTTCCTCGAGAACGAGAAGATCGACATCTACGACGTCACGAACGGCGCCCGGCTCCAGACGTACGTCATCCCCGGCCGGCGCGGCTCGGGCGAGGTCGGCATCAACGGCGCCGCCGCTCACCTCGTCAAAGCGGGCGACCTCGTCATCCTCGCTTCGTATGGATGGATGACGGAGCATGAGGCGGCGGGTCACAAGCCGCGCGTCGTCCACGTTGACGGGGGCAATCGCATCGTCGAGCTCGCGAGCGAAGAGCGCACGCCCCTGGCCGCCGAGTAGGGCAACACCCTGCTAGAGTTCCGGCCCCATGGCCAAGAGCGTCTTCTTCTTCGGTGACGGGCGTCCGGAAGGGGATCCCAAGCGGCGCGACTTGCTCGGCGGAAAGGGGGCGGGCCTCGCCGACATGAGCGCGCTCGGCCTTCCCGTACCCGCGGGCTTCACGATCTCGACCGACGTGTGCAACGCGTTTGCGCGTTCGGGAGAGATCCCGCAGGAGGCGCGGGCCGAGGTCGAAGCCGCCCTCCAGCGCCTCGAGAAGGCGATGGGCGCCCGGCTCGGCGATCCCGGCGCGCCTCTTCTCGTGAGTGTTCGATCCGGGGGGCGCGCCTCCATGCCAGGGATGATGGACACAATCCTCAACCTGGGAATGAACGACGCGGTCGCCGAGGGCCTCGCCGCGAGGACGGCCAGCCCGCGCTTCGCGTTCGACGCCTACCGGCGCTTCGTCGCGATGCACGCGGGCATCGCGCTGGGCGTCCCCCGGGAGCCGTTCGAAGAGGCCCTCGACCTGGCGCGCGCGCGCGTAGCGGCCGCCAAGTCCATCGACCGCACGCGCCTCAACGCAGAGGAGCTCAAGCGCGCCGTGCCGGATGCCGACATCCCGGCCGACGAGCTCCGCATGCTGGTGAAGGCGTTCAAAGGCGCCGTCCGCAAGGAGACGGGCCGCGACTTCCCCGCCGATGCGCGCGAGCAGCTGTGGCAAGCCATCTCGGCGGTCTTCAAGTCCTGGAACAACCACCGCGCGGTCGTCTACCGACGCATGCACGAGATCCCCGACGACTGGGGTACGGCGTGCAACGTCCAGGCAATGGTGTTCGGCAACCTCGGCGAGACGAGCGCCACCGGCGTCGCCTTCACGCGCGACCCGTCCACGGGGGACAAGGAGCTCTACGGGGAGTGGCTGCCCAACGCCCAGGGAGAGGACGTCGTCGCGGGCATCCGGACACCGCTCCCCATTCGCGCGAGCGGCCGCTCTGGGACGGACTCCCTCGAAGCCAAGATGCCCGACGCCTTTCGTGAGCTCGAACGCATCGCCTCGACCCTCGAGCGTCACTTTCGGGACATGCAGGACCTGGAGTTCACGATCCAGGATGGCAAGCTCTACATGCTCCAGTGCCGGAACGCAAAGCGCGCGGCGCGCGCGGCCGTTCGCGTCGCGGTCGACATGGCCAAGGAGGGCCTCGTGTCGAAGGACGAGGCCGTGCTCCGCCTCGACCCTGGCGGGATCGACCAGCTCCTCCACCCGACGCTCGACCCCCAGGCGCCCAAGAAGCTCCTCGCGCGCGGTCTCTCCGCGAGCCCCGGGGCAGCCAGCGGTCACATCGTCTTCACCGCCGACGAGGCGGAGCGGCGCGCCGGTCAGGGAAAGCCCGTCATCCTGGTGCGGGTCGAGACGTCGCCGGAGGACATCCACGGGATGAAAGCCGCGAGGGGCGTGCTCACGGCGCGTGGGGGTATGACCAGCCACGCCGCCGTCGTCGCTCGCGGGATGGGCAAGCCGTGTGTGGCGGGCGTGAGCGCCGTCGCGGTGAACTACGAAACCCAGACGATGACAATCTCCGTCTACGACGAGACCTCGCCTCAGAGGGGACAGAACCCCGTCGACACGATCACCCTCAAGAAGGGCGACGTCCTCACGATCGACGGCGGCACCGGGCACGTCTACGAGGGCGCCGTTCCGACCGTGAGCGCCGCGCTGAGCGGCGAGTTCGGCGAGCTCATGTCTTGGGCGGACGGCGTTCGAACCATGCGGGTGCGCGCCAACGCGGACACGCCCCTCGACGCCCGAACCGCGAGGTCGTTCGGCGCCGAGGGGATCGGTCTATGCCGTACCGAACACATGTTCTTCGAAGAAGAGCGAATTCAGGCGATGCGAGAGATGATCCTCGCCGAGGATCCGACGGGCCGAGGCGCCGCCCTGGCAAAGCTCCTTCCCTTCCAACGCGACGACTTCGTCGGCATTTTTCGGGAGATGCGCGGCCTGCCGGTCACCATCCGCCTGCTCGATCCGCCCCTTCATGAGTTCTTGCCGACCGAGCCGAAGCAGCTCGAGCAGCTCTCGCGCGCCATGAGCGTCCCTGTCCAGAAGCTCGCCCAGCGGACCAAGGATCTGCACGAGTTCAACCCCATGCTCGGGCACCGCGGATGCCGGCTCGCGGTAACGTATCCTGAGATCTACGCCATGCAGGTGCGCGCCATCCTCGAGGCCGCCGCGCAGGTCGCCGGCGAGGGCGGAGACGTGCATCCCGAGATCATGATTCCTCTGGCGATGACGCGAGGAGAGCTCGAGCTCACCCGCGAGATCGTCGACGGCGTGGCCAAAGAGGTCAAAGACAAGGCAGGTCGGCCGATCGCGTTCTCGTTCGGAACCATGATCGAGCTGCCGCGCGCCGCCCTGCTCGCCGGCGAGCTGGCCAAGGCAGCCGAATTCTTCTCATTCGGCACGAACGACCTCACCCAGGCGACCATGGGTCTCTCGCGCGACGACGCGGGCAAGTTCCTGCCCGCCTACGTCGAGACCGGAATCTTGCCTCGAGATCCCTTCGTGTCGCTCGACCAGGAGGGCGTCGGGGCGCTCGTCGAGCTGGCGGCGGACCGGGGCCGCCGCGCACGCGCGAAGCTGAAGCTCGGCGTGTGCGGCGAGCACGGGGGAGACGCGCTGAGCATTTCGTTTTTCCACAGGGTCGGGCTCGACTACGTGAGCTGCAGTCCGTTCCGCGTGCCCGTCGCGCGACTGGCCGCTGCCCAGGCCGCCCTGCGGGCGCGTGGACAGAACGGCGGCCCCGCGACCGCGTAGTGCGGAACCTGGTCGTACGGTACATCCCGTGTTGCGCGACGAACGCGGCGCGTCACGCCCACGCGTCAGCGACGTGCGCTCGCACCCGTGCTAGAGGACTACGCTCAGGCATGCGCCACCTCCAACCACTCATTGACCAGTTCGTCGAAGACGTCCTCAACTTGGTCCGGCGAGCGACGATCGAAGACCTCCGCGGTCTGGTGGTCGATGCCGACGGAAATCGCGAGCTCCCCAAGCCGCGCGTCGTTCTTCCCCACGGCCTAGTTCCGCGCGAGGCGCGTCGAGACTCGACGTCACGCCGCGGCCTCCGCCGGGGTCCGCGTATGGCGTTCTCGGCCGAGGCCACGCGACCCTCGTCGCCGTCGTCGAGCATGCCGGCGCCGGTGGCCGAGATCACAGATCCGGAGTCGCTGCTCGCCGCGATCGCGCTCGAGCCTCCCGTGGTCGTCACGCCCGCGCCGCCGGTGCACGAGCGGGCGCCAGAAGTGGACGGCGACGGACCGCCGAGCGCCGTCCGACCCGTCCACAACATCCCCCCCGTGCGGCTCATGGGGAACGAGACGCTCGCGCGCGTATCGAGCGCCGGCGTCGTCATCCGTCGCGGCCGCAGGGCTTGATCGGAGGACACACCTCGAGAAGCGGCGCCGGCTCCCCGCCCCGCGAGGAGACCGCTCAGACCCAGCGCATGTGAAGGTAGCTCGCGTGCGACGAGCAGCAGGCCAAGAAGAGCCCGTTGACCAGGGTGATCACCGCGGCGGATCCGAAGAGCCCCCCTAGGCTCGTGATCTGGAAGCTCGCGAGCAGCTTGTCCGTCAGCCAGAGAAGGATGGCGTTGACGAGGAGCGGGACGAAGAGAAAGAGCAGCCCCAGCGTCAGCAAGGCCGGGACGAAGAGCGCCGCATGAACGATCGCGGACAGCACGAAGCCCAAGAAGAAGTTGAGCACGCTGAACGCGATGGCCACGACGACGGCGGCTCGGGCGCTCCGGATTCTCACGCTGGTGAAGAACCGCGAGAGGAGCAGGAAGGTCACCGACAGAACTGCAAGATGCAGCAGCGTGTTCATGGGGCACAAAGTTAAGTCCGCTCCCTCTGGTTACCAGGGCTGCCCATCTACCGGCGCGTGTTCGTTGACTTTTGCGCCGCCGCGGACGCCATCGGAGCCGCCCTGAAGTACCCTGCGCGGCCATGCGATCTGCCCTGGCTGTCCTATTGTGCTCGAGCTCCTTGGCCGCGTGCGCTCGACCCGCCCCGCCGCTCCGGCCGCCGACGCCCGCGCCCGCGCAAGCGCTTTCTTTCGCAGACGAGACGCGCGCCGTTCTCGACGACCTCGTTCAGGTGGATACGAGCCATGGCCGAGAGACCGACGCGCTCCGTCCGTTGGCGGACAAGCTCCGCGGCTCGCTGCCCCTCGAGCTCGTCGAGAGCTCGCCCGGGCACGGGAACCTCGTGGCCCGCTACCGCGGGAACGGCGCCAAGAAGCCGCTCTTGCTCATCGCGCACGTCGACGTCGTGCCCGTCGAAGGGCAGCCCTGGACGGTGCCGCCCTTCCGCTTGACGGAGAAGGACGGGTTTCTTTGGGGCCGCGGCGTCAACGACGACAAGGGCATGGCCGCCGCAATGGTGGCGATCGCCCTCGAGCTCGTGCGGAGCCGGCCCGTGCTCTCGCGCGACGTCATCTTCGCGCTGACGTCGGGAGAGGAGACGGGCGGCGTGTCCGGCGCGCAGTGGCTGGCGCACAACCGGCGCGACCTGATCGACCCGGAGATCGCGCTGAACGAAGGCGGCCTCGCGCGCCTGGACGACGACGGCAACCGGGTCATCGAGGTCGGAATCGGCGCGGCGGAGAAGACGTTCCAGGACTATCGCCTCGCGGTGCGCGGGTCGGGCGGCCACTCGTCGGTGCCTCCGACGGACGCGGATCCGGTGCTGACCCTCGCGCGCGCTCTCGTGAAGGTCGGTGAGTTCCGGTTCCCGGCGCGCGTCCTCCCTGCCGAGCGCGAGGAGCTGGCCGCCGACGCGCGGGTCGGCAAGCCCCCCGTGTCGGACGCGGAGGCGAGGGCGGCCGCGACGGGCGAGGTAACGCCGGACGACGAGCGGGTCCTCTCGCGCGATCGGATGGTCAACGCGCACTTGCGGACGACGTGCGTCACGACCCAGCTCGAGGGGTCTCCCCAGGACAACGTGCTCCCCACCTCGGCGCAAGCCACGGTCAACTGCAGGATTCTCCCCGACGAGACGCCCGAGCAGACCCTCGCGACCTTGAAGCGCGTCGTCGGGGACCCCGCTGTGGAGATCGCGCCCGTCCGCGACTTTGGTTACGGACCTTACTCGGCCCTCGACAGCGACGTCGAGGCGTCCATCCGCCAGGTCGCCGCCGCCGTTTGGCCGGACTCCACGGTGATCCGCACGATGGGAACCGGCGCCACGGACTCGCGCCACCTGCGCGCGATCGGCATCCGCGCGTACGGCGTGAGCGTGTCGCCGACCACGAAGGCCGAGGCCATGAGCGGGCACGCGGCGCACGGACCGGACGAACGACGGCCCGCCAAGTGGCTCGCGGACGGCGCGCGCTTCCTCATGAATCTCACGTACGCCCTCGCGAAATAGGGAGCGGCACGAACTCGACTTCATCGCCCGGCGCCCTGGGAAAACGCCCACTGCGCCAGTCGTCCTTGGCTCGTTCGATTCGCTCGCGCGAGCTCGAGACGAAGTTCCAGTCGATGTACCGCTCGCCGGAGAGCCTCTCCCCGCCGATCAGCATCACCTGCGACGCACGTTCGGCGCTCAGCGAGCCCTTGCTCCCAGGGCGCAAGACTGCGAGCAGCCCCGCCTCGAGGGGGCGCCCTTCGCACCGCACGGCCCCTTCGACCACGTAGACCGCGCGCTCCTCGTGCCCGTCGTCGACCGGCAGCTCTGCCTCCTCGTCGAGGCGGACGTGAACTAGAGGGTGGGCGAGAGAACGCCGACGGGCGATCGCGCACCGTACGCGGTTCCCGCCACGATCTGCAGCGCCGCACCGTCCCGCGAGACCGTGGGGATCGTCGCCTCGGGATGGTGCTCGAAGCGCGGCTCGGCCAGCTCGTGCTCGAGCGGCAACGCCACCCAGCTCTGCAGCGCATGCATCTTCGCCCCGCGTGTGCGGGCGTCGGCGCCGCTGCGCTCGGAGTGAACGATACCCCGGCCGGCCACCATCCAAGTTGACGTCCCCCGGGCGGATTGCCTTGTGCGATCCGAGGCTGTCTCGGTGCTCGAGCTCGCCCTCGAAGAGGTACGTGACCGTCGCGAGCTCGATGTGCGGGTGGGGCGGCACGTCCATCCCCCGCCAGGGCGGGAGCTCGATCGGACCCACGTGGTCGAGAAATACGAACGGCCCGATGCGACGGTGCTGCATCGACGGAAGGGCGCGTCGAACGGTGAATCCCGCGACGTCGCGCGGTCGGGCGAGGATCAGGCGCTCGATCGCGTCCGTGCCGCGGTTCGCGTTCAGGCGGAGCCCAGCGGGAGGGTCTCGATGAGGACCTCGGTGGTCGTCATCAGCTTCGCGATGGGGCAGCGCTCCACCGCGGCGTAGAGGCGATCGCGGTGCTCTTGCGTGAGCGGACCGTGGAACGCGAGGCGGACGAGCAGCTTGTAGCGACCACTGCGCTCCTCGCGGTTGTCGCTCTCGACGTGCGACTCGACGCGCTCGAGGGGGATTCCGTGTCTCTTCGCGAACCACATCGCCGTCAGCGCCTTGCAAGCGGCGAGGCTCGCGTCGAAATACTCGTGCGCGTCGGGCCCCGCGTCTTGCCCACCCTCCTCCCTAGTCAGGTCGGCGCGAAGCTCGTGACCCCCCACAGTCAGCCGATGCCGATATCCGCCGGGCTCCTCGGTCACGCAGTCGACGGTGTTCATGGCAACAACGTACAGCGTCAGGAAAACCGCGTCTCGCGGAGCGCTTCCTCAGCCGAAGCGACGGTCGCGTCGACGTCCGCGTCGGTGTGCGCCGCGCTCAGGAAGGCCGCCTCGAACTGCGCCGGCGGCCAGTGGACGCCGCGTTCGACCATCGCAGCGTGCCAGACGCCGAACGCCTTCGTGTCGCAGCGGCGCGCCTCGCTCCACGACCGGACGGGTTCCGGCGAGAAGAAGAGCGTGAGCATCGAACCGACACGCTGGACCCGCGCTTTGGCGCCGCTCCGCGAGACCGCGCGCGCGAGCCCCTCTTCGAGGCGCCCGCCGAGGGCCTCCAGGCGAGCGTAGAGCGAGGCGTCGAGCCGCTCGAGCGTGGCGAGGCCCGCGCTCACGGCAACCGGATTCCCGCTGAGCGTCCCCGCCTGGTACACGGGCCCGAGCGGCGCGATCTTCTCCATGATGGCGCGCTTGCCGCCGTACGCCGCCAGGGGGAGACCGCCGCCCACGATCTTGCCGAGGCACGTCATGTCGGGCGCGAGGCCCGCCCGCTCCTGCACCCCGCCGCGCGCGACGCGGCACCCCGTCATCACCTCGTCGAAGATGCAGACCGCGCCGTGTTCGGCGCATCGGGCGAGGATGGCCTCGAGGAACCCCGGCGCGGGCGGCACGACGCCCATGTTGCCGACGACCGGCTCGACGATCACCGCGGCGATCTGCGTGCCCCGCTCGGCGAAGAGCGACGCGAGCGCGGAGGGGTCGTTGAAGGGCAACGTCCACGTGTTCTGGACGGACGCCGCCGGCACCCCGGCCGAGTCCGGGACGCCGAAGGTCGCGGCGCCGCTCCCCGCCTTGACGAGCAGAGCGTCCGCATGCCCGTGGTAGCACCCCTCGAACTTGACGATCGCGTCTCGGCCCGTGTAGCCGCGCGCCGCGCGCAGCGCGCTCATGGTCGCCTCCGTACCGCTCGAGACCGCCCGGACCATCTCAATCGACGGATAGAGCTCGCAGATCCGCTCGGCGAAGCGGACCTCGAGCTCGGTGGGGGCGCCGTAGCTCGTGCCGCGACCGGCCGCGTCGCGCACGGCCTCGACCACGGCGGGGTGCGCGTGGCCGAGGATCATGGGACCCCACGAGCCGACGTAGTCGACATAGCGCCGGCCATCGGCGCCGAAGAGGTACGCCCCCTCGGCCCGCTCGATGAAGACCGGGTTCCCGCCCACGGCGCGAAAGGCGCGCACGGGACTGTTGACGCCGCCGGGGATGACCCGGCACGCCCGCTCGAAAAGCGACCCCTTGGGTTGCGACATCCGGATCCTCCTCGATGTTCAATTGCGCCGCAGGGCCGCCAGGATGGCGCCCGTCGCGAGGGCGAGCACCGCGACCGCAACGACGAGCACCCACACCCGAGAACGCGCGGGGACGCCGGCCGGCCCGCTCATCGGCGCCGACGCGATCGAAACGTCCCCCGCGGGCGGCAGGGGGATCGACAGAGGCGGCAGCGGCGGTAGCGGCGTGCCGACGCGCGGCGGGAAAGGGGTGGCCGCGAGCGCGTCGCTCGCCGTGCGGGGCGGCCGGTTCTCCATGCGCAGGGTCCCGCTGAAGGGCCGCGGGGCCACCGAACGGTCGACCTCGACCAAGGGCGAGTCGCCGCGAGACGGAACGGCCTCGCTCATGCGCTGCGTAATCGGCGGCGCCTTGCTGGGCGCGGACTCCACCCGCGAGGGGCGCCCGGAGTCGAGGTCGACCCTCACGGCATGCTTGAGCATGCCCCAGAGCTCCCCCGCGTCCCCCGGCCGCCCGTCGGGCTTCAGCGCGACCGCGCGCGCGAAGACACCCTCGACCTCGTCTCCCACGGCGACGCCGATCGAACGCGGGGTCGGCGGGTTGTGGTCGTCAAGCGCCTTCGCCGCGAACTCGCCAAGGTGCTCCCCTTCCCTCACGGTGCGATCGGTGAGGGCCTCGAGCAAGACGAGCGCGAGCGCGTACACGTCGGTCCACGGCCCGATCGCGCCGATCCGCTCGTCGAACTGCTCCGGGGCCGCGTACGCGGGCGCGAACATGCGCACGTTGCCGAGCGTGCGAGCGCTCGGTCCCATGGCGAGCGCCGAGTCGGCCATGATCTTCGCGACGCCGAAGTCGAGCACCTTGAGCTTTGTGCCGGACCCGGTGCGTGCGAGAAAAAGGTTGCCGGGGTTGAGGTCGCGGTGCACGACACGCTGCGCGTGCGCGTACGCCAGCGCGTCGACCGCCGAGTCGAAGACCTGGACCACCTCTTTCATTGTGCGCCCGCAGAGCCCTTGGGCCCTGCGCTCGGCGAAATCGTCCGCGAGCGAGCGACCCTCGAGCCACTCGAGCACCGTGTACGGGACGAGGGCTCCCGTCGCCGGTGCGATCGTCGTCCCGCTCGCGATGCTCCTCGCGATGTGCAAGTTCCCTTGCGAAAGCTTGTAGTGCAGCCGGCTCTCGTCGCGGAACCGCTTCACGAACGTATCGACCAGCGCAGAGCCGAGCTGCGCCGGCAGCTTGAGGCACTTGACCGCGATGGGCTCGCTCAGCCCGACGTGGGTCCCCTGGTAAACGACGCTGAAGCCTCCTTCGCCGACGTACCGATCGACGCGGAAGTGCCCGTCCAGCACCTGGCCGACCAGTCCGAACGGGTCCACCATCTAAGGCCCGCCGTAAAAGACGACCCGGGCGGTCGCGAGCAAGCCGTGGCGCTCGAACGGCTGCGAGAAGATCGCGTCGTACTCGAGACTGGGGCCCACCGCCACGTGACCCCCGAAGATCTTGACGACCGACCACTCGTAGAGAGCGCCCGCGCCGACGAACGACTGCGTCCCCTCGGCGCCTCCCCCGTTCGGCTGCTTGGAGACGAGGTTGCCCCCGCCAATTCCGAACTGCCCGAAGAAGCCGGCACCCGACAAGCGCGGGTAGAGGCGGACGAACGGATACGCCTCGACGCGCAAGCCACCCCCGTTGCCGTTCGACCGGAAGTAGCCGTTCTCGAAGGACGCGTGGGAGAAGAAGAAACCGAAGTTCAGATAGTCCGCGATGGCGCCCATCGCGAGGATCGTCTCCGTCGTCCCGCCCATCCAACCGCTTGAGACGTAGTGGGCGGGGTCGCCGATCTGCGTGGCGTTGTTCGGGTAGCCGCTGCCCCCGGCGAGGCCACCGCCGAGGGCGAAGCCGACGGCGATGCCGCTGCGCGCGCGCGGTCGTGTCTCCTTGTCCGACGCGGCCGGTCGATCGCCGGTCGCGACCGCCGCCACCGCGCCAGGTGCAGCCCAGACGACGAGCGGGAGCATCGCCGCTTGACCCATAGCACAAACGTGGGGCCGCATCGCGCGTCGGCGTCCGGGATGGTAGAGAACGGCGCCATGCGCGCATTGTTCGATCCCCCGCTCGCCGAATCCGACCCGACCATTGCCCGCCACATCGCGGACGAGAACCGGCTGGAACACGAAAAGATCCGGCTCATTGCGAGCGAGAACTACGCGTCCCGAGCTGTGATGGAGGCCACCGGGTCCGTCCTCACGAACAAGTACTCGGAAGGCTACCCGCACAAGCGTTACTACGAGGGCCAGCAGGTCATCGATCCACTCGAAGAGCTCGCGGTCTCGCGCCTCAAGGGGCTCTTCGGTGCGGAGCACGTCAACGTCCAACCGTATTCGGGCAGTCCGGCGAACCTGGCCGTCTATTTCGCATTCTGCTCCCCCGGCGATACGGTCATGGGCCTGTCCCTGCCCGCCGGCGGTCACCTCACGCACGGCCACTTGGTCTCGATCACCGGCAAGTACTTCAAGAGCGTGCAGTACGGTGTCCGGCAGGACGACCACCGGATCGACATGGACGAGGTTCGAGCCCTCGCACGGCAGCACCGGCCCAAGCTCCTGTGGTGCGGGACGACGGCGTACCCGAGGACGCTCGAATTCGGCGCCTTTCGGTCGATCGCCGACGAAGTGGGCGCGCTCCTCGTCGTCGACATGGCGCACCTGGCGGGGCTGGTCTGCGCAGACGCGCATCCTTCGCCCATCGGCGTGGCGGACGTCGTGACGTCGACGACGCACAAGACGTTCCGCGGTCCCCGGGGCGGCATGATCTTCTGCAAGAAGGAGCACGCAGCGGCGATCGACAAGGCCGTGTTCCCCGGCCTCCAGGGCGGCCCGCACAACCATGTGACCGCAGGGATTGCCGTGGCCGCAAACGAGGCGGCGCGCCCGGAGTTCAAGCAGTACGCCCGAGCGGTGGTGAACAACGCGCGCGCCCTGGGCGCCGGGCTGGCGGAGCGGGGCTTTCGTCTCATCACCGGCGGCACGGACAACCACCTGCTCCTCGTCGACGTCACGAGCCGCGGCCTCACGGGCAAGCAGCTCGCGCAGGCGCTCGACCGCGCCGGGATCGTGCTCAATTACAATGCGATCCCGTTCGACCCTCGCAAGCCGTTCGATCCCTCGGGCGTTCGCATCGGTACGCCGGCGACGACGAGCCGCGGCATGGGCGTCGACGTGATGGCGCGAATCGCCGACTGGATGGATCGCGTGGCCAAGGACCCCGGGGGGGAAGGGACGCTCGCGCGCGTCGCGGGGGAGGTCCGCGAGGTGTGTGGGAAGTACCCGGCGCCCGGGATCCGGATCTGAGAGGCGCGCGCACCTCGAGCCCATTGCCGGGCGCGAACCGGGCCCCTAGGGTCCCTCCATGCCCGCTTCGTTCTACCGGCCCACCGGGGCCGAGGGGTCTTTCGCCGCGACGTCGGCCACGATCGGACCGTGGGACACGAAGCTGCAACACGGGAGCCCGCCGGCGACCCTGCTGATGCGCGCGATCGAAAAGGCGTATTCACGCGACGACGTGCGCGTCGCCCGGGTCACATTCGACTTCTTCGGGCCCGTGCCGGTCGACGAGGTGCACGTCACGGCCGAGCAGGTTCGCCCGGGTGCGCGCGTCGAGCTCACGAGGGCTCGCCTGTCGGCGGGCGGGAGGACCGCGATGGAGGCTTCCGCGTGGCGGATCGCGCTGCAGCGCGGCGGCGTCCCCCTCGTGGCGGATGCGCGGCCGGCGCCGAGAGTACCTCCCCCCGGGGGTGAGGTGTTCGAGCAACTGCCCTCCTTCGGCTACGGCCAGGCACTCGAGTGGCGGTTCGTCGAGGGGTCGTTCTTCGAGCTCGGGCCCGCGGCGATCTACACACGCGCGCGCTTGCCGCTGATCGAGGGCGAGCCGCTCTCGCCGCTGCAACGGGTCTTGCTCATGGTCGACTCCGCCAATGGCATCAGCTCCGCGATCTCGTTCATCGAGTACACCTTCGTCCCCGTCGCCCTCGACGTGTGCGTGCGCCGGTACCCGCGGACGGAGTGGGTCGGGATGCGCGCCGAGACGAGGATCGAGTCGGACGGCATCGGGCACACTACCGCCGAATTGTTCGACGAGGGGGGCTACCTCGGAACCGCCACGCAGACGCTCTTCGTGGGACCCCGTCGCTGACTTCAGCTGAAGCCGGCGACGGCGTGCGGCGCGTAAGGCGCCTCGAGCGCGAGCACCTCTTCCTTCGAGAGCGATACGCCGAGCGCCGCGACGGCGGTGTCGAGGTGGTCCATCTTCGTCGCACCCACGATGGGGGCCGTCACCCCGCCCTTCTGCAGCAGCCAGGCGAGGGCGACTTGCGCGTGAGGCAGTTTGCGGGCCTTGGCGATCGCATCGACCTGCGCGACGATGCGCGTGTCCGCCTCGGCCGTCGACCCGTATAGGATCTTCCCGAAGCGATCCGTCTCCGAGCGTTTCGTGCCTTTCTCCTCGGGACCGCGCGCAAGACGCCCGCGAGCGAGAGGGCTCCACGGGATCATCCCCACCCCCTGGTCTCGGCAGAGCGGCCCCATCTCGCGTTCCTCCTCGCGGTAGAGCAGGTTGTAGTGGTTCTGCATCGACACGAACCGCGTCCAGCCGTGCCGCTCGGCCGCGTGCTGTGCCTTTGCGAACTGCCAGGCGTGCATCGACGACGCGCCGAGGTAACGCGCCTTGCCGGCGCGGACGACGTCGTGGAGCGCCTCCATCGTCTCTTCGATGGGCGTGGCGTCGTCCCAGCGGTGAATCTGGTAGAGGTCGACGTAGTCGGTGCCGAGCCGCTTCAGGCTCGCGTCGATCTCGTGGAGGATGGCCTTGCGCGAGAGGCCCCGGCCGTTGGGGCCCGGGCGCATCGCCCCCCAGACCTTCGTGGCGATGACCACGTCGTCCCGGCGTGCGTAGTCGCGCAGCGCACGGCCAGTGACCTCCTCGCTCGCCCCGAACGAATACACGTTGGCCGTGTCGAAGAAATTGATCCCGAGATCCAGCGCCTTCTTGAAGAACGGCCGTGACTCGTCCTCCTTGAGCGCCCACTCCCAGCGCATCGACTCCCCCGGGAGCATCGCGCCGGGATCGCCGTAGCTCATACAGCCGAGGCAGATTCGAGAGACGTTCAGGCCTGTGTTGCCGAGGCGTCGGTATTCCATGGTGGCCATCCTCCGCGGGGAGGCGACCGTAGGACGTGACTTTGCCGCGGGCAAGCGACCGCGTGCGCGGCGCGCGCGGTCTTGCTCGGGTGCGTCGTCCGAACTCTCGCTCCGCTCGAGCCCGCGGACTCACTTTTCGCCGAGCCCGTTCCCTCGGCGTCGCACCCGGTACTGCGCGGGCGTCTCGCCGGTCCAGCGCTTGAATGCCCGGTGGAAGGCGCCCACGTTCGAGAAACCGAGGGCGTCCGCTGTCTGCTGGATCGATCGCCTCGGGTCGCAGAGCATGTGGCCGGCCGATGCTTCGAGCGTCGCGCGCACGAGCGACCTGTACGACGTTGCATCCGCCGCGAGGCGCCGGCGGAGGGACCGAGCGCTCAAGCCGAGGTCGCGCGCGGCGGTCGACGCGTCCGGGATCCCCGAGGGGGGTCGCGCGAGGAGGTACCTCCGGACCTCGTCGGCCGGTCCGAGTCCGACGGCCACTCGCGCGAGAGCGCGCTCGGCCTGAGAGCGGAGCACGGTGAAGAGCTCGGGGTGCTGGTGCAGCTGCTCGCGGTCGAGGACGGCGCGGTCGAACGCCAGCTCCGTCGTCGGCTGACCGAAGCGCACGACGTCCCCGAAGACGCGCCCGTATTCGCGGTGGTGCGGGGGTCGAGCGTGCTCGAACGACGCGACCCGCGGCGCCACGCCAGGACCTCCGAACACCCGCGCCAGGCGCAAGAAGCCAGCCAGCGCGAACTCGGCTTGCATCCGATCGGCGCGCTCGAAGCTCCGCGCGAAGTGAAACCGAATCGCCCCGCAGGTCGCGGTCTCGCGCAGCGTGATATGCGAATCGTCCATGATGAGACGCTGGAACTGCCCGCACAGCGCGAGGGCCTCGCGGAGCGTCGGCGCGTGCGAGACGAGGTGAGCGATGATGTCGAACGCGCCGTCGTGCGTGCGTTCCGCCATGTGGAGGCCGAGCGCCTCGTCCGCCGTCAGATCCATCGCGCGCATTTGCAGAGCCGCGAATCCCCCGGTGTCGACGCGGCCGTCCGCCTCCGCCAGGCGGGCCGCGTCGACGTCCTGGGATCGGAGGAGATCCTCGCGAGCCACGCCTGCCCGTTCGACCGCGTCGACGAGGACGCGCACCATGACGATCGAGACGCTCAATTCGACGCCTTGGACGCCACGGTGGGCGCGAGCGACCGTATGGTCGAGCAGACGCTCGCGTCGTCGCCGGTGGCCTGCTTGTCCGTCAGTCGTACGAACGTGGCGAAGTGCTGGGAGGCATCGCTGTCTTTCGTGGCGGAGGCTGACTGCGAGAGGATCGGCGGGCCATTCACGCCGAGCACGCTCTGCTCGCTGTTCCAGTCGAGCGGCAAGTCGAAAGACGTCGTGGCCGAGGCGACCTTGCCGCTCATCGACGTCCAGGCCCGGGTCGTCATGTAGAGCTGCCCGGACGCGATGCCGGAGATGCTCATGGTGAAGCCTGGCTGCCCGTCCTGGTCCCAGTCCTCCCAGCCAGGCGTGCTTCCGGACGCCTGCTCGGAGGCCGTCGGGAGTGTCTTGCTCGGGTCGAGGTAATATGGATTGGTGGCCGAGATCACCTCGTAACGCTTCTCGAACGAGACCTGACAGCCGCCGGCAGCCGACGCGCTAGCCCCCTTGCGTCCGGTGTCCGTCGTCTTGGAGAGCATCGCCGGCCACACCTTCGGAAAGTCGGCGTTCCCCGAGACGGCCGAGATGCCGTGCGTGTTCTCACCGCAGTGGAGCCCCTTGGACACTGTGACCTCGGCGCCCGACTGGGAGATCTCGTAGTAGAACCACTCGTGCGCCGCCGTGGTGGTGCCGAGGGCGGTCGTCACCATTCGCAACGCGACGAGCCAGCGACCGCTCAGGTCGCACGGTCCGGACGTCGCCGTCGCGCCGGCCTCCGCGTCCGTGCTCACGTTCGCGCCCGCCTCAGCGCCTCCCTCCGCGCCGGCGCCCGCACTTGCGCTCGCGCTCGCGCCCCCGCCGGCGCTCACGCTCGCGCCCGCACTCGCGCCCGCCTGCACGTCGGCCTCGTACGCGCCGTAGTAGCCGTCGGCCACCGAGTCTTCGCAGGCCGCGAGGGCCGCCGCAGAGGCGATCAGAGCGACGCACGCTCCGCCTCTATCGCCGATGTGGATCATCTCGCGCCTCCGGCTACGGGTGAAAGCGCGTCCACACCTTGGTCTGTCCCAGGAGCGAAATGCCCAGGTACCCGCGCACCTTCAGCGACTCAGGGCTCGCCAGCTCGAGCTTCACGCGGTACGTGCCCCCGTCCTCGGGGTTATAGACGTAGCCGTCGACGTATTCGCCGTCGTCGTAGTGCAAGTTCCACATGAGAACGATGCCGACGACCGAGCGATCGCGCAGATTCGGATCCTTGTTGTGGACGTCCTTTCTCGGCTCGGACGACCAGCTGAGGATGCCCATGTACGAACCGTTTTTGGCGAGGACGAAATTCACCCTCGCTGGCGGACGGTTCTCCTCCTTTTGGGTGCACCATTCGCCGAGAATGGACTCGGGCGGGAACGTCGTGTCGAGGGGCTGACCGGCTGCCTCGTCGGGCGATGGCGCCGCCGGTTCGGCGAACCCGGGAGCGCTGGTCGCGCTCGAGACGATGGCTGCCGCGATGAATGCGAGTCGTCGTGTCGTCATGCGTTGCGTCTCCTCTCGTGTTGGACCTTTCGCGCGCGTTACGGGCACGCGTGGCAGAGGCTGAAACCGCGAGGGCCCGAAGTGTCCGAGCAGCACTGCCCCGCGGGGCAATCGGCGTTGCAGAAGCACAGCTGTCGGCACGCGCCGCTGACGCAGGTGGAGTGCGGCGGGCAGCTCGCCCACAGGAACGACGCGGCGCAGGGGGCTGCCTCGATGCCCCCGAAGTCGAGCAGGCACTGGCCGGTCGGGGCATCGACGTGCGCGGGGTCGACGTCGCACTGTTGGATGGCGTTGCAGCCGGTGTTGTGGATCGGATCGCACACCGCCACGGACGACGAGCACGCGCCCGCCTCGGTCGCGTCGTCGGCCGCGCTCGAATCGTCCGCCGCGCCGGAGTCGCCCTGGTCCGGGGCGCTCGATTCGTCCGCGCCGGGCGCGTTGGACGCCCCGGTCGCCGGCGTCGATCCCCCGTCGTCCCCCTCGACGGGAGTCGCGAAAGCGGAGGCGTCCTGCATCGCGGCGTCGAGCAACGCGACGTACTCGTCCGGATTCGAGCTCGGCCCGCCGAACCGGCACGCAACGGACCACGCGCACAGCAAGGCGCACACCCACTTCATGGCATCACCGTGAGGTAAAGGCCGCCGCTCACGATGGCGCCTTGGCTCCCGAAGCCGGGCCACCCGGGGTTGTTCGTCTGGAGGCCCCGGCTGCCGACGAGCGGCTCGCCGCCGACCTCCGCGTTATCGGGCACCTCGTCGCTCACGAGCGCGGGGTAGTGATCGAGGCCATCTGGCTCGGCGGGCGTCGGCAGCTTGCGCTGATGCCTGGGCATGAGCCAATACGCCTGCGCCTGCACGCCGACTCGGAACGACGTGTGCAGCCAGGAGAAGCCGTAGTCGAAGCCGGCGGCGCCGCCGAGTCGGTCGTTGTCCACGTAGTTCGATCGTCCGGTCTGCGGCGGGACCGGAGTCGGCTTGTACTGCGCGTCGAGAAAGGCGCGAGTCTCGCGGTGCGCGTAGCGCAGTCCGGCCGTCGGCGCGAGCGTGTCGTACCAGCCGTACGCCGAGACGGGCGTTTCGCCGTGCCGGTCGACGTAGTCCGACCATTTGCCGTAGACCCCCGTCGCCGCGACGGTCAGCGTGTCGTTCCGGCTCTGGAGGACGTCGTATGCGGCGCCAGCGCCCACCTGCCACGGCATGTAGTCGTAGACGAGCGTGAAGTTCGAGCCTTGCTGCAGCGGCGTCGGCAAGAGGAACGTGAAGTCGACGCCAAGGTCGACCTTCTCCGGAGCGTGGATCGTCCCGCTGAAGTGCCACCGGGACCCGGGCTCGTACGACACTCCCAGGTTGGGCGAGATCGCGACGTTGACCTTCGCGTCGGTGTCGATGAGGAGGTTCTGGAGCGCGCCCGCGTTCGCGACGTAGGTGGGCGCTCCGACGCCCGCGCGGAGGCTGAGGCTCCCGCCGAGTCCGACGGAGAAGTCGTCCGTGACCTTCCAGCCCGCTCCGAAGGCGATCGACAGTGAGGTCAGTCGATCCGCGTAGAGCTCGGGATGAAGGCTGTTCGAAAAATACTGCTCGCGCTCGTCCGAGTAGAATGCCCCGAGACTGGTGAAATCCCCGTCGGGTAGAATCCCGTAGAAGCCGAAGGCGAGGCGGTCCTCGAGGATCTTCGCGACGAAGCCTACCGTCTCGTAGGTGAACGTCTGGTGTCCGGTCCCGGCCCCTTGCCTGGGGCGCGCTGCGAGCGCCGGGTTGACGCCCGACGCCGGGCGCCCGTTCTGGAGCCAGTTCGTGGGAAGCGGAACGTTCGGGAGCGCCGAACCGTTGGGTTGAGACGCTTGGATGACGCCTTCGGGGACCGCGAACTCTGTCCCCGGCCGGCCGTCGAGCGACACCCCGATCTGCTCGGTGAGCGTGAGGAAGCCGACCGTGAACCCGTAGGGAGCCTGAACGAGAAGGGACGGGTTGAAGTACGCCGCTGACGCGGCGGCGCCGACCGTGCGCGCCTGAAGACCGCCCATGCCGTCGCTCCCGCCGGTCAGATCGAAGAGCGGCGACGCCGACGCGTCGAGGGCCGCACCGAGGGCGCCGAGGGCGACGGGCACGATCGGCGCGAACCTCACCCCCGTTACTGCGCGCGGGCGCCGAAACCCTTGGCGCGAATTGAATCTCGTCCGGTGTGTCGCCCGAACTCTCGCTTCGCTCGAGCCTGCAGACTAGCGGTCGAGCGCGGCGACGGGTCGAAAGTTCCCCGTGCCCATGCCCTGGCCGGGCAAATAGAACGCGGGATGGCTCGGGTCGGCGGTGTACCCGCTCGCGGCGACGTCGACCGCGGTGCCCCAGATTCCACGCAGCAGGCCGACGTTTCCGTAGTGCCGCATCGAGTCGAAGAACAACCAAACGTAGCCGCCCGTCGCGGCGGGCGAGACCGACGGCGCGTAGTTCTGGTGCGACTCCCCGATCCCGAACGGCAGGTACGTGTTGCCCGATGCAGCGTCCGAAGCGCTCGCAAAGCCCATGGCTCGCGAGAGCGGCGTCGTGGCGCGGGTCTGCGCGTCGACGAGAACCAGATCGCCGGCGGGGCCGGACGTGACGCTCTGCAGAATACCCGCGCCGCCTCCCGAGAATTCGGAGCTGGCGCCGAGCTGGAACACGATGGACCTTCCGTCGGGCAAGAACGAGGGCCAGGCCGGGTATTTGTCAGAGCTCGGGAGGAGGGTGCGGTAGTTCGACGCCGTCCGCGCGGCCTCCGAAAAGTCCATCAGCGCGAGACCCCTGCCGGCGTCGATGGCGAAGTCGTTGAACACGAGAAGCCCACCGTCGCGCGAGAATGCCGGCATCATCGCGCCCGTCGGAACCCCGCTGTCGGCGACCAGCGATCCGGTCGTCGTCTCGTAGAGACCCGCGGTCATGACGCCCGCCCCCCCGTACGTCTTTGGACCCATCCCGTTCGGGTGGGCGGAGGCCACGTAGAGCGTCCCGTCGGCCATGATGCCGGGGCTTTCCCCTCCCGGAACCGAGCCGACGATCGAGGGACTCCCCGCCGCCGCCGGGAGCGTGTAGGCGGTGCCCACGTCATTGACGGCAGCGATCATTCGGCTCCCGTCCGCGGAGACCGAGTGACAGCCGACACAGCCGATCGCCGTGAGGAACGGCTGCGCGATCTGGCCTGGCTGGATGCGCGAGATCGAGCCGAGCCCGACGCCGATGGTCTGGTAGTAGACCGAGCCGCTCAACGCCCCGGCGGAGATGACGACCTGCTCCGCCTTCGCCTCGAGGACCCGTCCGCCGGTGAGGACGCGAAGCTCGATCGAGAAGGGATCGGCCGCGCCGGCCGTGCCCGCCCCGGCGAGCGCCCACGGGGCTTGCGGAAACTGCAGCTGCCCGGGCGCGGTCGGTTTGGAGCACAGCCGATAGTCGAAGGAGGACGAGCGCATGCGGACGTAGACGGCGTCCTCGCCGATCGACCCATCGTTCCACATCAAGAGCGGTCCGGTGAGATTGCTCGGGAAGACGGTCCCGTCGTACGGATAGAGCCACGTGACGCCCGGGCCGCCATCGCCTTCGACGAGCGCACCGACGGTCGCTTCGTCGAGGCTCGTCGCGCTACCGCCCTGGCACTCGTCGATGCTGACGACCACCGGGCCCGCTTCGAAGGAGCCCTCCGGGCGCGCATCCCCCCGAACGTCGAAGCCGCCCGCCTCTTGGGCGACGACGCGCGCGTCCGTGTCGACCGCGAGGACGCCAACCGCCTCGAAATCGTGGCAACCGCCGGCGCAGAGAGAGATCGCGATCGCGATGCCACAGGCCTTCCGCGTCGCATGGAGGATCATGGACCCAGGTGGACGCGCCGCGAAGCCTCGCGTACGCGCCGGCCGAACGCGCTCTCCGGATAGTCCCGAAGGAAGGCGGCGATCTTCGGTCGTGCTTCGTCGAAACGGCCCAAGGGGACCAGCGCCGCGATCTCGACGTAGCGACGCTCTTCTCGTACGTAGCCGTGGGGGAAGCGAGCCTCGGCGGATCGGACGAGCGTGAGCGCCCGCGCCGGATCCGTGGAGAGAAGGCGCTCGGCGAGGGCCACTTGCTGGAGCTCGACCAAGTCGTCGTCGCTCGGCGGCGCGCGCGACGCGAGCGGCGCGCCGGCGGAAGCTACTTCGGCGAGCGGCGCGAGGCGACGGGCATCCCGGGACGAGTCGCCGGTCGCGGAGCGCCGCGCGACGCCGGACGCCGCTGGAGCCGGGGACGCAAAGGGCAACGCGTCCACGGGTACGGCCGGATCGGACGCACCCGGGTCGGGCGGCGCGATTGGTTCCCACGCAAAGGCGGAGGAAGGCCCGGCGGGAGGTGTGCGAGCCCCGGCCACGAAGGTCGCGCTGGGCGACGGCGACGAGCGCGCTGGCGCCCCTGCCCTGCCCAGGATCACGACGGCGGCGCCGATCGCGACGGCGACGGCCGACAGCGCCACCCACGAGGCGCCCTTCGCCGCGACTCCAGCCCCGTTCGCCCACGACGGCGTCGGGGCGCCCGAGGCGGCGAGGAATTGGTGTCGCGCGAGCCCTTCCTCCACCGCGTAGCCCACGGGAGGCCGCGCGGCCCCGAGACGCAGCAGATCGCGCACCTCCGCGTGGGACCAGGAGCGCTCGCCCATGAAGAGGATCATCATGCCCGTTCGCTCCTTGTTCGATCGGGGCAAGGAGCCCAGGTCGCCGCCGAGGCCCGCCGGCTGCACGGCGAGTGCGCCGTGCGGGGCCGATTCCGTCGCTTGGAGCGCGCGCTGGAACTTCTTGCGGGCCTGGTGCAGGCGCCAGTACACCGTCCCCACGGGGATGCCCATCGCCGCGGCCACCGAGGCGCACGTCTCGCCTTCGAGCTCGACGAGGACGAGGGTCGTGCGCAGATCGGGCTCGAGCCGGCCGAGCGCGGCCTGCAAACGTCGGAGCAGCTCGTTCGTCTCGAGGACGCGGACCGGATCGCCGCGCGTCGACGCGACATCCTCGACGACGGCGTCGACCTCGCGTCCGGCGCGCACCCGCTCGCGACGCCGGTAAGCTGCGGCGGCGTGCACGGCGAGATTCGCGAGGTAGGTGGTGGGTTTCGCGGTCCCGGGCCGGTAGCCCCCCTGACGGTGAACCACCACGAAGACCTCTTGTACGGCGTCTTCGATCCCGTCGGAGCGGACCCCCAGTCGGAACAGGAAGCGAGCCACGAACGGGGCGTGCTGCCGGAAGAGCTCTTCCGCGCTCACCTGTCCCTCGCCCGGCGTCGTCAGCGGCTCTCCCATGTCGATTCCTCGGGTTACTGACGTCGACGCCAGGGAACCTTGGCGAAAAGAGCGGGCGCCGGGGGGTCAAAAGCGGTAGAGGGGCCCGAGCGTCATTGTGACCCCGATGGCCGAGAGGTCACGCGCCTCCACGACGTCTCCCCGGGCCGATAAGACCCCTACCTGAGTGCTCCCGAGGGGCAGGACCAGCGCCGCCCCCGCCAACAGCGCCCAACGGTCCGCCAGCGCGACGTCCAAGTCGACCGCGTTGGCCACGGCGCTCCAGCCCGATGATGCGGTGCGCGACGACGCAAAATCGCGGCCTTGCGCGAGCAGCTCGCCTGCCAGCAGGCCCACGCAAGCGTGCGCGGCGAGGCCGGTCGCTAGGTCCAGCCGGACGCACGCGTCGACCTCCACGGCCCATGTCTCGGCGTCGTAGGACCCACCCACGGTCGAGAACGTCCGGTCCCAGGCGCCGAGCCCCATCGCGCCGACGCGGAGCGCGAAGTTGGGCGGGAACGCCCTCTCGATCCGAAGGCCGGCGCCGAGCGACGCTCCCGGGAGGACGCCGAGTGCGACGATCGGGCCGCCCCCCACCGACCACGGCGAGCGTGCCTCGAAGGCCGCCTCGCCGCTTGGACCCACGAGCTCCTCGAGCAGCGAAACCCGCAGCGCGAGCGCGATCGCCAGGCCTATGGCCGCCTGCAGGTGATCGCACCGCGCCGGTCCGGGGGCGAAGCGGCGCCGCGCGAGAACGCGGTCCCTGCGCCCCAACTCGAAGGACACGTCGCGCGGGTCGTCCTGGCTGCCTTGAACACGGACCCACACGTCCGCGTCAGCGGTGTCGGCGCCCAGCCAGGCGGCGACGTGCTCGGCGAGCGTCGCGGCCTCGACGCACGTCGCGCCCGGACGCACGTGGATCACGTCCGTCAGGGGGCCTTGCCGGCCCGCTGCGAAGGCCTCGGTCGACGAGCCGATGAGCGCAAGAGCCGCGCTCGCGAACGCGAGGATGATCCGCCTCTCTACCATCGGGTGGTCCGCAGCTTACTCGACGCAGCCCTGCTCTGTGCACATGCACTTGACTAAGTCATTCGTTTGAATTAATATGATCGGCATGAAGACGAACACGAGCGACGACGCCGGCCGGGGAGACGCGACACGACGACGTTTGGTCGAGGCTGCGGTCCGCGTCTTCGGAGAGAACGGATACCACGCGGTCGGGACGAGGGAGCTCGCCTACGCCGCGGGCGCGAACCAGGCTGCGATCCCCTATTACTTCGGGGGCAAGGACGGGCTGCACAAGGCGGCGGCGGAAGACGTGGCAGCGGGCGGGCGCGCGGCGTTTGCGCCGTTGCACCAGCGCCTAAAAGCCGCCCCCGCCGAGTCGCTTGGCCGCGACGCACTGGCCGAGCTCGCGCGCGCGATCTTCAGCGGGCTGACGCGCGGCCTCGTGGGGGCGATGGGCGAGAGCTTTCGCGCGGCCTTCATCGTCCGGGAGCAGCTCGTGCCGGGCCCCGCGTTCGACATTCTCTACGAGGGGTACGTCCGCGAGGTGCACGAGGCCGTCACGGCGGTGGTGGCGGCGGCGCGGGGCTTCGGACCGCGGACGGCTCGCGCAGCCATCGAGGCCCACGCCCTCATCGGCGCGGCGCTCGCCTTCCTGGTCGCGCGCGCGACGCTCTGCCGTCGCCTCGACTGGGAGGACTACAGCCCGCGGCGTTTGAACGACATCGAGGACGCGGTCGTCGGCGTGGCGTTGCGGGCCCTCGGACTTCCCGAGAAAGCGGAGGTGCGATCATGAAAGAGCATGAGGAAGGGACGGTCGTCATCACGGGCGCGTCGAGCGGGATCGGTAGAGCCACCGCGCTCTACCTGGCGGACAAGGGGTTTCGCGTCTTCGCCGGGGTGCGCAAGCCGGCGGACGCCGAGACGCTCCGAATCGAGAGCGGAGGTCGCGTCGTCCCCGTCGAGATCGACGTAACCGACGGCGCGACGATCTCCGCCGCGGAGAAAGCTGTGCGCGCCGCGGCCGGCGAAGGGGGTCTCGACGGCTTGGTGAACAACGCAGGGATCGCGACACCGGCGCCCGTCGAGTACATGAGCGCGGACGTCCTCCGCCGTCAGTTCGAGGTGAACGTGTTCGGGCAGGTCTCCGTCACGCAGGCCTTCTTGCCGCTAATCCGACGGGCACGAGGCCGCATCGTCAACGTCGGCTCGGTCGGCAGCCACATCGCCCTTCCCTTCGGCGGCGCGCTCTGCAGCTCCAAGGGCGCTTTCACCTTGCTCAGCGACGCCCTCCGGCTTGAGCTGCGCCCTTACGGCGTCCACGTCTGCATCATCGAGCCTGGCGCCATCAGCACGCCCGCCGTCGACAAGACGCTCGGCGACGTCGAGGCGCTCGTCCACTCGCTGCCGCCCGAAGGCGCCGCGCGATACGGCGCGAAGCTTCGCGAGTTCATGCGACGTGGGCACGAGCGGGAGACCAAGGGCAGCCGGCCCGTGGTGGTCGCTGAGGCGATTCACCACGCTTTGACTTCGCGCCGCCCACGGCTCCGCTACCCCGTCGGCGCCGACGCGAGGTTGCTCGTGACGTTGCCGCGCGTGTTGCCGGAGCGCGCGCTCGATCAGGTGCGCCTCCGTGCGCTCGGGATGCCGACCGACTTCGGCTGCGAGCCCGCGACGGAAACGACTACTTGAGCCGGGCCGCAGTTGCCGTCCCGCGACACGACCGACCTGTGCCGGTGGCCCTGTGAGCGGCCGGTTCCACTTTCGACGCACGATCCGACCGTGATTCTCGGTGAGCCGCTGCGAGAGGTGGATCAAGGACCTCGCTCTTGCGGTGGATGGGGCGACCGATCGCCTCGCGGCGAGATCGAGTTCGACCCCTGACGTCGCCCGGGGGGATGTCGGTTCCGACGCGCGACCTTCACCGACGGAGCGCCGGCGGAGGCGGCGGGATGGTACTCGGCTCCACGCACGGCTGGATAAACTCGAAGAGGGCGTACTCGACGGTCAGCTCGGCCGGCGTCAAGTCCCCGGTTGCGCAATCGTCCGGTACCGAGGCCGGCCCGGGGATGCCGTGGCCGGTGACGTGAATATCGCTCATAACGGCCTCGCCGCACGTCAGGGACGCAAACGGGCCGGCGTCGACCCCGCCAGCGGGCGTCGCCACGGAGAAGAACGTCGTCGTACGGCTCGAGGTCCGCCTTGGCGCTCACCCCGTGAGTGATCGGAAACAGCGCTCGACGAAACCATGGCACGTAGACCTCGCGTTGTAGACCGGCACCCTCCCCGCCGGATCGAGCACCGTGCCCGTCACGACGGCGCCACGCGACCCGTCGGGACAGGCAAGGTCGCACCGCCAGAGCGGCTCCGCGTCCCCGGCGTAGCAGGCCTGCTGGAGCGCCGTGGACGGAGCGGCGCCGACCTCGGGGGTGCCATCGACGCTCGAGTCCCACGCCTCGACGACACGCCCGTCCTCGGGGGAGGGGCTCGCTCCACTGCGCTGGCATAGCGCGGCTGGGCGACGGGGTGCTCCGGCTCGAAGCATCCGATCCCGCCCGCCAGGGCGATCGCAAGTGCAGCAGGGGGCAGGTGCGGTTGGCGGCGCACGGGTCGCCGTTCGATTAGCACCCGCGCCCGGCACGCGCAGGACCGACCTCGCCCGCCTCAGGCGGCGTGCAGCTTGGGCCGAGGCGTGGAGCGCTCGCGGAGCTCGTCCGCGACGGTCATGGCATCGACCCGGGCCGGCTTGGTCGAAGCGACGAAGTCAGTGATCACCGAGACGAAGCGGAACGGGCTGTCGATGTACGGGAAGTGCCCCGTCTGGGCGAACACCTCGAGCCGGCTCCCGTCGATGGCCCCGTGCGCGGCTTCGGCGTGGGCGACGGGGATGATGGTGTCGCGCTCGCCCCAGACGATCAGCGTGGGCATGTGGGCGGCCAGGTAAAGGCGATCCGCCGCGGTGGCGCGCTGGCCCCCCGGGTCGACGACGGTGCGCATCGTATGAAAGAAGGCCTGACGCGTTTCGACGTCGGCGAACGTGCCGAACCCGCGCCACACCTCGCGCACATCGGTGCTGGGTCGGAGACCGGTGCGGCCGAGGAGCCGGGCGCCGCGTTCGGCGAGGCCGTGCAAGCCGAGCGACGACAGCCAGCCGAGGGCGACGTCGGCCCCGGGCACCGCGGCCATCCGCAGCAAGCCGTGGAGCTCGCGGCCGAGGCCCCCGCTCGACACGAGGACGAGGCGCTCGATCATCTCGGGGAAGAGATACGAGAACTGCATCGCGATCCCGCCGCCGAACGAGTGCCCAACGAGCGTGACCCGAGTCTGCTCGAGACCGATGAGCAGATCGCGCACAAGGGCGGCGTACGCCCCGGGCGAATACTCCGTCGCCGGCTTGGCCGACTGGCCGTGGCCGAGGAGGTCGGGCGCGATCACGGTGAAGTGCTTCGCGAGCGCAGGGATGACCTCTTCCCACGTCTCCGAGGTGCACGTGATCCCGTGGAGAAGCACGAGCGTGGGTCCGCTACCGGCCATGCGATAGCTGAACGTGTGCCCGTGCAACTCCATCTCGTAGACCGGGAGGGCCATGTCTGCTCCCCTCGCAGGAGTCGGGCCAAGGGATGGCCGTCGGTATCTCCTCGGAACAACGAGGGAATAGTCTAGGGGGGCGTTGCGCAATATTGCGCAGCGCGTTGCGCACGTGCGCAGCCGCGCGACGGGGCGCCGCGCGCCTGCCGGGCCCAAACAAATCAGTTGCACTTGTGAGCGGCCTTGAAGCCGGTTGTCACCTGAACACCAGAGGCCGGCGTGTTGAGCGTCAGGATCGAGTCGTTGGCGGTCGTGTAGGCCGGCCAGGTCATGCTGCCGGCCGGGTTCGGGTTCCCCGTCTTGGCGAACTGCGTCCAGAAGTTCACCATCGTCGTCGAGAGTGCCTGCTCGTCGCTGCCGAGCGCCATGCCCATGGGGGTCGGAAGGTTCCAGATGAACTGGAGCTCGCTCGCGTGCGCCGCCATGTACCTGAACGAGGGGTCGGCGGGCGGGATCGGCAAGAGCAACTCGGGCGCCGCCTGATCGCTGAACTCGTACGCGTACGTCGGGGCGTTGGCGGCGAGCTGGATGTCGGTCGCCCGCGCCGGACACGAGAAGACGAAGTCCGTACCGGCCGCGATGAGCGCCAGGTTCGGGTTGTTCATATAGTTCGAGAGCGGGTACGCCGCGGTGAGGCTGCTCGCGATCGTCGACGAGACGCCGAGCGTCGCCGCGGCGGCCGTCTGATAGTCCATGTCGGTCGAGAGCTTCATCATCGTCTGGATCACGTAGAGCCCGACGAAGAGGGCCCACTCGTCGTGGTTGGAGCCCTCCATCACCGGCACCTTCTCGTAGGAGCCGTTTCCGAGCAGCGTCCCGACGCCCCCCATCGGGATGACCGTGCCGTCCACAGCCGGGAGCATCGTCTGCAACTTGAGGGCGTCCTGCGCGGTCCGGACATCGGAGGCGCTCAGCCCGCGCAGAAAGTCCGCCGTGC
>DATGJA010000817.1:0-16290 GCA_035295445.1 Polyangiaceae bacterium
CGGCACGCGCGCCCCCTTGGCGACGCGCACCCCGCCCACGGTGGTGCCGTTCGTGCTGCCCAGGTCCTCGACCTCCACGCGGCGACCCGCGTGGAAGATCGCGTGCTCGCGGGAGACCGAGGTGTGATCGATCGAGATGTCGCATGTCTTCGAGCGGCCGACCGTGAGCTTGCCGGTCTCCGGAAGCTCCCGGTCGATCGTCCCTCCCGGCCACATCACCACGAGGTGCGGGCGGCCTGGAGACAAGAACGCGTGCTTCTTCGTGCCGGTAAGCTCGTCTTCGCGCGTTCGCATGCTGGTCGGGCGACGTGACCCGGGGTGCCGTAGCGACGTCTCCGTCGAGGATCGTTTCATGCCGAGGCCCCCTGCGCAAGCGGCCAGGAAGCACCCGCGACGCGTCGACTGCGGGACGGTCCTCGAAGCGGTTCCTACAAGCGGCCCTGGATCCCCGCGAGGAAGCCGCCGGGGACGGGACCGACGAGCCACCCCGCCCCGTCGTCCTTCGCCGGCCCCTCGACCGGCCGGACCAGGTAGAGGATCAGCGCGCCCGCCAGAAAGACCCCCGCACCGGCGAGGGTGATGTCGCCGGCGCGCGTGTAGTCATGGGCCGTGTCGACGTCGGTCTGCGCGCAGGTCCGTGTCGGCTTGCACTGCGTGTCGAGCTGACTGCGCTTCGAGAGGCCGGCGATCTCGAGGTACGCGCCCACCCCCGCCCCGATCGCGCCCACGGCGCCCATCACGTAGACGCTCGGGGGAACGGGACGCGCCGGCTCCGTCGGACGTGGCGGGGGGGGTGGGGGCGGCGCCGCGTCGCGCCAGTTCGCCGGGATGACGCGCTCCCTGTCCCCCGGGGCCACCTCGACGTCCTCCTCGACGGGGAGCG
Organism: Polyangiaceae bacterium; assembly: GCA_035295445.1. GTDB lineage: Bacteria > Myxococcota_A > Polyangia > Polyangiales > Polyangiaceae > Palsa-1150. The sequence goes on from DATGJA010000817.1 coordinate 884, forward strand.
CGCCCACACGCTCGAGCTTGAGGTGGTGCGGCCCCGGGTCGATGGCGAAGGGGGCCGCGTCGGCGTGCTCGACGATCTCGCCGCCGTCGACGGTGGCGCGGATCCCGTGGACCTCGTGGACCTCCCCGCCCCGCTCCGCGTGGCCGACGATCACGATCGACGGCTGTTGCTCGACGACCTGCGCAAGCCAGGCCCGGCAGTCGTTCCGCGCGACCTTGGGGCACACGTCCCGCGCACACGTCTCGAGGTCCGCGCGCGCCTCGCGGAACTTGTGCTGGCGCATGAGGGGCTGTGCGCGCTCGGCCGCCGCAAAGCACCCCTCGGCCTCTCCGCCCGTGGCCGCAGGGGGCCCGCCGCCGGCCTCTTGCGCCCGCGCGGCGGGGGCGACGCACACGATCGCTCCGGCGACGAGTCCCGTCGCCCACGAGCCACTCTCGCGGGCGCCTCGCACGCGGACGCCTCGCACCAGGGTCTTGGGCTCAATCTCAGCGGCCAGCGCAGTGTCGATAGTATCGCTTGTTGCCGTCCGGATCGATCCAGTACGGCGGATCGCAGCTCGGGTTTTCCGAGGCCGCCGGCGCGGGGGCCGGGACCGCGTCGGGCGGCGGCGGCGCCGCTCGAACCGGACGCGCGACGGGCAAGGGGCGCGCCTTGCGGACAGCCGGAGGCTTCCCTGCGGCCGCAGGCGCCGCCGGTGGGATCTGCTCGGGCGAGACCTCCTCGGGCACCGCCGGGGCCTGCGGGACCGGGACCCAGCCCCCCGCGTTCGCGGCCGTCACCGCGGAGGCGCTCGGCGACGTCGCGTTCACGTTGGGGACGACCAGGCCCTGCATGACCTGCGGCACGCCGACCGACGGGCCCACGGCGGCGACGTGATGGGCGTGCACCCGAACGAAGCCCACCGCCCCGATGGCCGCCATGAGGACGACGCTCGCCGCGAGGACCGCACTCCGCCGGCCCGAGCCCGGGATGCCCGAGACCGCCGCCAGCGAGTCGTCGGCCGCCAGGCCGGACGTCAGCCGCGCGGACGTGGTGCCCGATCCGGTCCGCGCACGCAGCCCGAGCTGCACGGTGGGCTGGGTGGGCTCGAGGCGCGGAGGCGGCGCGCTGTACCCCAAGCCGTGCGCCGGCATGGCCGCCTCGGTCTGGGTGCGTCGCGAGTGGGTCGAACGTCGGTGGGTACCCTCGGGGGGCACCGAGATGGCCTTCACGCGCGACGACGCCGCCGCGCTCACCGGCACGCCGCCCTCGACGCTCGCGATCTGCATCGTGCGCTCGACGAGCTCCTCGCCCGCCACCGCCTCGACCCACGTGCCGACCTGCGACGGCGGGGCCAGAGGCATGGCTGCCTCGATGGCAAGGGCCATCTCCCGCGCGGTCGGGTAGCGGTCGTCCCGCTCGCGCGCCAGACCGCGAAGGACGATCTGATCGGCCTCGCGCCCCAGGCCCCGCGCGTAGAGGCTCGGCTTGTCGACTTGGCCGAGCAGGACCTTGGCGAGAATGTCGCCGTCGTCGGTCCCCTGAAAGAGGCGGCGCCCCGTCAGCGCCTCCCAGAGGACGATCGACGCCGCGAACACGTCCGCGCGGTGATCGAGGGGCTGTCCGAGCAGCTGCTCCGGCGGCATGTAGCTGAGTTTGCCCTTGATTTCGCCGTCGCGCGTCACCTGCGCGCGGCCGCGGGCCTTGGCGATGCCGAAATCGATGAGGTGCGCGGCGCCGTCGGTCCCCACGAGAATGTTGTGGGGCGAGACATCCCTGTGCACGATGTTGAGCAGTTCGCCCCGCTCGTCGCGCGCCTCGTGCGCCGCGTGAAGCCCGTGCAGCACGTCCACCATGATCGCGGCGGCGATGGGGATGGGCACCGCCTCTTTGCGCCCTCGCACGATTCGCAGCAAACGCGCGAGCGACTCGCCCGCGACGTAGTCCATGACGACGAAGAGCTCGCCCTCGGTCGCGACGACGTCGAGCGTCGAGACGACGTTCGGGTGACGAATCCTCGCCGTCAGGCGCGCCTCGTCGAGAAACATCGCGACAAACTCGGGATCCTTGGCGAACTGCGGGTGCAGTCGCTTGATGGCAACGGTGCGGGCGAACCCCACGGGGCCGAGCAGGCGACCGATGTGGATGGTGGCCATCCCCCCAGAGGCAATCTCTGCATAGACGCCGTAACGACCGACGGTGACGTCGGGCGTGACGTCGGGCGTCACCTCCGGAGCCAGCTCTCGGGCCGCGTCGGACGCCGCGACGGGATGATCGACCGCCGCGGCGGTGGAAGCTCGCGCCGACGACATCGTCCCGCCCTCGAGCACGCGCAGGGGCTGCATCCCCCGGCTCGAAGCGAAGCTGCGGTCGTCTCGTCGGTCCAACGCGAGCTCCTCCTTACGAGCGGCGCGCCGCGATCCACCCCCTGGGGGGGGCCTGCGTCGCCTCGCTTGGCTCAGACATCCAAGAGCTAAACATAACCTTTTCGGGTCTCTTTCCGGTGAAGAAAGGGGGCGCGAGGGCGGGCAGGAGTGCAAGGACGCGCGCACGGTGCGCGTCTATGGTCTCTCTTCGCTTTCTCTTCGCCTGTGTACCGCTTGCGCCTGTTTAGTGCCTCTTGGTGGTCACTTTTAGCACATGCGGCCTCGATCGGGGCAGCGCGAATCTCGCGCGAGCGGCGCCCTACCCGCGGACCCCCCGGGGAGCCCGCAGTTTATTTTCTCCGTATTCTTGCAGAGATACTAGCCCACGCCGTCCCCTTGCAGCCAAAGGAAGGAGCTTCGGCGGCCAAGGGCTCTCTGGGCGGAACCTAGGCGGGACCTGGGCTCGGCGTGGGCGGGTCTATCCTCGCGGTTCGGCGTTCATGGGGCCTCTCCCCCCCGCTTCGGATTTCGCTCACCCACTTAGTCGACGCGCTCCAGGACCGCGGCGGCGCCCAGCCCGCCGGCAGCGCAGATGCCGAGGAGCGCCGTTCGCTTGCCGGTGCGCGCGAGCTCGTTCGCCATCGTGGTCACCATGCGCGCGCCGGTGGCACCGAACGGATGGCCCAGGGCAAGCGAGCCGCCATGGATGTTGAGGCGATCGGGGTCGACCTCGCCCACGGCCTGGTCGCGGCCGAGCCGCGCGCGCGCGAAGGGCCCGCTCGCCAGCATCTTCAGCACGCTCAGCACCTGCGCGGCAAACGCCTCGTGCATGTCCACGAGGTCGACGTCCTGGAGCTTCAGCCCCGCGCGATCGAGCGCCTTGGGCATCGCGAGGGCGGGGCCCATCAGGAGCTGATCGGCCGGGTCGACCCCGACGTACGACCACGAAGAGATCGCGGCGAGCGGCTTGATGCCCAGCGCGCGCGCCTTCTCTTCGCTCATGAGCAGCACGGACGCCGCCCCGTCGGTGAGCGCGCTCGAGTTGCCCGCGGTGAGCGTCCCGTCCTTCGCGAACGCCGGGCGGAGCTTCGCCAGCTTGTCGACGCTCGTGTCGGCGCGGACCAGCCCGTCCGCGTGCACCCACTTGCCTTCGGGCGACTGCACCGGAGTGATCTCGTCGTCGAACCTCCCCGACGCGATCGCCGCCGCCGCGCGGTGATGCGAGCGCACGGCGAAGGCATCCTGCGCCTCGCGCGTGATCTCGTTGCGCTTGGCCATCCGCTCGGCGCTCTCGCCCATCACCTCGCCCGTCGTGCGCTCGGCGATCTTCGGCTGGCGCGGCAGGATCTCGGTGATCGGGGTGAGCTGGCTGAGGACGCCGAGGTAGTCGGACGGAGACGGTTTTCCGAGCGCGAGCGGCGCCAGCGCGTGCACCACCTTGGGCGGCAAGGCGATCGTCGCGTTGCTGGTCGAGTCGCTCCCGCCGGCGATGACGACGTCGAGGTTACCGCGCTCGATCTCGGCTGCGGCGGCCGTCACGGCCTGCAGGCCGGAGGCGCATGCCCGAGTCACCGTGTGACCCTCGCACCCCGGGTCGAGGCGAAGATCGAGCGCGATCTCGCGCGCGATGTTGGGCTGGGTGGGAGGCAGGATGACGCCGCCCCAGACGATCGACTCGACGTCACGGTGACGCAGGCCGGCCTTCTTGAGGAGCCCGGACACCGCCGCGACGCCTAGCGCGATCGTGTCGAGCTTGGTGAAGTCCGTGAACGCCTTCACGAAGGGCGTCCGGACACCACCGACCACCACCGCACGCCGCCCGCCGTTCTGTTTCGACATCTCTCGCTCTCCTTTTCGTCCGTACTCACGCGCCGATGAACGCCCCGCCGCACACGCGCAGCGTGCGGCCCGTGATCCCGTGTGCACCGGGGCTCGCCAAGAAGGTGATCACCTGGGCGACGTCCTCCGGCTGTCCGCCTTGGCCGAGCGCGCTCAGCCGCCGCGCGACCTCGCGGATGGCGACCGGGATCGCGGCCGTCATGCGCGTCTCGATGAACCCGGGCGCGACCGCGTTCACGGCGATTCCCCGGTCGGCCAACCGCTCCGCCGTCGCGCGAACGAAGGCGACGATCCCGCCCTTGGACGCGGCGTAGTTCGTCTGCCCCATATTGCCCGCGATCCCGGCGATCGACGAGAGACACACGATGCGCGCGTTCTCCCGGAGGAGCGGCTCGAGCGCCGCGGTGGTGCGCACTACGGCCGCCAGGTTGATCTCGAGGACCTGGTCCCACACCTCGGGCTTCATGCGGGCGATGGTTCGGTCGCGCGTGATGCCCGCGTTGTGCACGACGACGTCGACGCCGCCGAGGCCTCGGAGGGCGTCGGCGATCTTCGCGGGCGCGTCCTCGTCGGCCATGTCCGCACCCAGGGCTGTGCCGCCGATCGAGCGCGCGAGCTGACTGGTGGGGCCGTCGTCCGCCGGTCGATCGAGGCAGACGACGTGGGCCCCCTCGGCGGCGAGGCTCTTCGCGGTGGCCTCCCCGATGCCCCGCGCCGCCCCGGTGACGAGCGCGATCTTCTTCTCGAGAGGCCGCACGAGCGGCGGCTCCGCGATCGCCCTCACGCGCGTGCCCACGAAGACCGGCTGCCCGGTCACGAACGCGGAGCGTGCCGACAGCAGAAAGCGCAAGACGGGGCCGACGCGCCCCTCCGCGCCCATGGCCACGACGACCAGGTTGGCCGTGGCGCCCACGCGTCCGACCTCCTTCGCGAGGCTGCGCACGAAGCCGTCGAGCGCCGCCTGGGCCGCGGCCGTCTCGGGCTTCGCGCCGTCGGTCGGGCGGCCGAGGACGACGACGCGTCCCGACTTCGCGATGCGCGTGACGAGCGGGTGGAAGAAGTCGTAGACCGCGCGGAGGCCCCGGACGTCGGACACTCCCGTCGCGTCGAAGACGAGGGCGTTCGCCTTCGCGGTCTCGGAGAGCGCGTGCAGCGCGCGCGGAGGGCGTCCGAAGGTCTCGCCCGGCCCGCGAAACGAGCCCGCGAGCGAATCGGGGACCGAGAGGTACGGGTTCGCGCCGGCGGCGGCGAGGCACTCGGCCAGGGCGGGGACGAGCTCCGCCCCGCTCGTCGCCCCGACGGCGACCGTGGCGTCGGCGAGCGGGCGCTCGCGCCACGGACCGCGCTCGCGCTTGAGCGCTTGCGGCAGCGGGATGGGCAGCCCGAGGGACTGCACGAGCGCGCGCGCGCGCGGGTTCTTGCCCAGCTCAACGAGAAAGTCGCTCATGATCGTGCCTCCGCCTCGAAACGTCCCTCGAGGTACGCGCCGCCTCCGGGCGCGTCCCCGACCCAGATGCGGGCGCCTTTGGGTGTGTCGTCCGAACTCTCGCTTCGCTCGAGCGTGCGGACTCCTTTGGGTGTGTCGTCCGAACTCTCGCTTCGCTCGAGCGTGCGGACTCCGCCCTCCGCGCTCACGTAGACGCCGACGCGCGCCGGCAGGACCAGCGGCCGCGACAGGCGCACGTCGAGCGTCTTCAACCGGTACGGATCGCCCGCGAACCGCGCGCGGTTGAGCGCCTCGGCGGCGCGCGCCACCGTCGAGAACCCGTGCAGGATGACCGTGCGAAAGCCCGCCGCGCGCGCGTACGGTTTGAGCCAGTGGATGGGGTTGAAGTCGCCGGTGAGCTTGGCGAAGTCGAGCCCCGCGTCCTCACGGATGCGCAGGAACGCGATCTCGTGCGCGCCGGCCGGCACCGTCGGGCGCGCCTTGGCGGGCTTCTTTCCGTTGGCCTTCTCGGCGTTCCGATCGCCGAGCGGAATGAACGCGCGAAGGTCGGCGACCAGCGCCTCGGGCGCCTCGGCCGTGCCCGTGACTACGCGCTGCGTGATGATCGCGCGGTGACCGTCGTCGTCGATCGACTCGATCCGCGCCCTCACGTCGAGCGGCTCGCCCGCCGGCAGCGGGGCCCGGTTCTCGATCCGGCACCCGCCGTTGATGGCGCGCGCGAGCGGGTAGCCCAGGCCGAGGAGGGCTCGGGCTGCCAGCGCGAAGCCCCACTGCGGGAAGAGGTGCGGAGGCAGGCGGCCGCGGTACCAGGCCGGGTCTCCGCCGACGTGACGGATGTAGTCACGGACGAGCTGCTCGGGGCGAGCGGGGAGGCGGGCCTCGACCCACGGACCGGGACCCTGCTGCGGCGACGCGGGGCGCTGCGAGTTGCGCAGCCCCGACAACGCCACGCGGCCGAGCGCCGCGACGGCGGGGCCCTGGGCGAACGCGTGCTTCATCGAGACGGACATGGTCACTCCGCCGCGGCGCGCTGCGCGCCGGTGCCCGGGAAAGCGAGCGACGCGAGGATGCGCGCGCCCGTCGTGGTGATCTCTTCGTGCAGGGCCTTGGAGCGGAGCTCGGCCCGGTCGAGCCAGCGCTCGAGCAGCTCGCGCCGCTGCGGGTGCTCCTTGCACTGCTCGAGGAGCAGCTCGGCCACCGCTTCGTCGCAGAGGATGCGCGTGAGGCGCTCCGCGTGGAGCATGGCGAGCGCGAAGTCCTTCTTCGGGTCCCACTGCTCGGTGAGCACCTCGCGCCACTTGGCGACGGGCACGTCGGTCAGCGTCTTGAGCTTGCCGGCCGCCGTGCGCGTCATCAGGAACTGCTGCGCGGACATCGACAAGACCTGGAGCCTCGCGACGCGCCTCTCGAGCGCGTCCCGGGACGACACCGACCGCCAGCGGGCCTGCCCCATGCGGGTCACGAACGCCTGGGGCCGTTTGATGATCCCCATGAGCGTGTCCTTCATCGCCATGAGCGACTGGATCTGGCTCGTACCCTCGTAGACCGGCAGGACGAGCGAGTCCCGGAGCAGCTTCTCGGCGCCGAACTCCTTCGTGTAGCCGACGCCGCCGTGAATCTGCATGTTGCGGCGGGCGATCTCGACGGCCTTCTCCGTGGCAAGGTACTTGAAGAGGGGCGTGTAGCGGCGCGCGAGGGCGGTGTGGCGCGGCAGGTCACGCTTGATTCGCTCGCGCTCGGTCGGCCCCGCGTGCTCGATGAACCGGCCGATGAGCTTGAGCTTCTGCGACATCTCCTCGTGGAAGGCGCCTGCGACCCCGAGGGCGCGCATCGCCTGGATGTCGGTCCGCATCTCGTCGAGGTAATCGGCGAGCATCTCGTGGCGGGCGATGGGCTTGCCCATCGACCGGCGCTCCTCGGCGTACGCCTTCGCCATGCGGTACGCGTTCTCGGCGAGGCCGACGCTCTCGAAGCCGACGCCCACGCGGGCGTTGTTCATGAGCACGAGCATGTACTTGAAGCCTTGGCCGCGCTTCCCGATGAGGAGCGCCGGTGCCCGCTCGAAGGCGAGCGCCGCGGTGACCGAGCCGTGGTGACCGAGCTTCTCCTCCACGCGCTCGATCGTCACGTACCGCTTGCGCGTACCGTCGGGGAGGTCGTCGTACGTCTTGACGAAGAACATCGAGAGCCCGGCCAGGCCGGCGAACGGGTCGTTCGGGTCTTTCGCCTCCTCGGTCCGGGCGACGACGAAGTGGTACTTGCCGTGCCCGGACGTGATGAAGATCTTCTGGCCCGTGACGAACCAGTTGCCGTGTTCGTCCTGCTCGCCACGCGTGCGCAAAGCCGCCATGTCGCTGCCGGCGTTCGGCTCGGTGATGTCCATGCACCCCCACGCGTCCCCACGCGCGATCTCGCCGATGGCTTCGCCGAAGCGCGTCGAGCGGATCCGACCGCCCTCGACGTCGAAGTCGGTCGTCCCCTCTTCGACCGAGTAGGCGAGTGCGGCCATCGCCATCCCCCCGTGAAAGGAGAAGTGATTCATGCAGGCGAGGTCTCCCCGCGCGACCATCTCGGCGCAGAGGAAGTAGAGTAGGAGCGGCGCGTTCAAGCCGCCGAGCTCCCTCGGAATGCAGAGCTTGTGCATGTCCGCGCCCCGCACGGCGTCGAAGAACTCTTTCATCGACGCGCTCTCCACGGCCTCACCGTTCGCGAGGTGCGTGCCCTCGCGGTCGATCTTCGCGGCGCGGGGGGCGAGCTGCTCGGCGACGAGCTCGCCCATCGCTTGGGCGACCTCGGCGTAGAACTCCTTCGCGTCCTTGCCGTTCTTGAAGCCGTCCGGCGTGCGCCAGCCGTACTCGGTAACCTCGGCGAGGGAGGTCCAGTCGACGCCCTCGTGCAGGTAGAAGAGCAAATCGTCGTTGTCCGTGAGAAAGCTCGCCATGGCCTCTACCTCGCTACGCGCGGCCGCGCCCCGGGTGGGGTCGTGCCGTCAGGTTTTCGCTTGCGATCGGCGATGCGCCGGTCGTCGCTGGTCCGCTCGCTCGGGAACAGGCTCGCCCGCGCGATGCGCGCGAGCTCCCGCCGGAAGCGCCCGTCGACCTCGTCCTTGCCGCGCCGTCCCGCGGAGGCCACGCCGTCCTCGAGGACCGCGGACGTCACCGACGCGGCGGCCGTGGCGGTGATGACGAGGAGGAGCACGTGCACGACGTAGGCCTCCGGGTCGACGTCGGCGTAGTGGCGGCCGTTGGCCTTTCCCGCGCGGACGTAGTCGGCCACCGCGGCCAGCCAACGTCGGACCGGACCCTTCAGGAGGCGGCGCATCTCGGCGGGGCGGCTCAGGGTCTCGCGGACGATCAGCCGCGCCCGATCCGGATCGGCCGCGAAGAAGCGGAGCGTCTCGCCGAACACGGCGTCGAAGCGATCGTGGCTCGCGGTGGCGGCCAGCAAGAGGCGCGGCAGCGCCTCGTTCCAGTGCGTGAGGATGGCGTCGAGGACGGCCTGCCTCACGTGCTCCTTCGACGGGAAATGGTGGAGGACGGCGGGCTTCGTCACCCCGACGGCGTCGGCGATGTCCTGGAGCGCGGTCCCCTCGAAGCCGTGGGCGGCGAAGAGACGCGTCGCCGCCGCGACGGTCGCCGCGCGCACGTCCACGTCGTCGCTGTCGGCGACGCCTCGATGACGGACCTGCGCGGGGCCGTCGACGCGGCGCAAGCGAGGCCGGGAGAGGCGTGCTGCTACCATCTGGGAGGCCTCTCCTTACCATGCGGTAAGCAGTGACGCAAGACCCGGACTCCGCAGGCCCGGTCCTCCCGCACGCTCGGCCTGCGCCGCGCTGTGCCACACCCTGATCGGCGAGTCGGCTTCGCGCGTTTTTGCCGCGCTGATGCTAGCGTGACGCCCGATCATGCTCGAGGCCATCAAGCCGCACTTGCTCTTGACCATCGTCGTAGCCGGAATGCTCGTGGGCCTGAGCTGGAGCTTCGGACCCCGGTGGGCCAAGCCGCGCGGCTGGCTGAGCAAGCACTGGGAGCGACTTCATCGCCTGCTCATGGCGGTCTGCGCTTGCCTCGGTGTTTGGACGTTCACGTTCTTCGGCGACTTCCACGACCACGGCGTCTACGGGCACATCAACTTCCACTCCCACGACTGTTACCACTACTACTTCGGCAGCAAGTACCTGAAGGAGTGGGGCTACGACGGCATGTACTTCGCGACGGTCGCAGCGCTCGAGGAGATCGGGCGCGACGAGCCGCGCAAGGCCATCCGCTTCGAACGCATCCGTGATCTGCGCGGCAGCGCGCACTTCCTGCGGCGGGACGACTTCTTGCCGATGGTGGAGGCGGCGCATACGCATTTCTCGCCCGAGAGGTGGGCCTCGCTGAAGCGGGACCTCTCGTTTCTGCGCGAGAAGGAGGGGAACAACTCGTGGTGGCAGGGGGTCATGCTCGACTCCGGCTTCAATCCGCCGCCGAGCTACGCGGTCATCAGCAGCGCGCTCTCGAACCGTGTTCCGCTCAACGACGCGACGTGGAAGTGGGTCCTCGGCGGGTTCGACTTCGCCCTGCTCGGCATCGGCGTCGGTGCGATGGCGTACGCGCTCGGCCCGGTCCCTGCGCTCTTCACGCTGGTCATCCTCGGCAACACCCCGTTTCGCACGTACAACTGGACCGGCGGCTCGTTCCTGCGCCAGCTCTGGGTGTTCTTCCTCATGCTCGGCGTGGCGGCGCTGGCGCGCCGGCGCTGGGGCTGGGCGGGCGCGGCCCTCGGAGCGTGCACGGCCGCGGTCTTCTTTCCGGTCTTCTTCCTCTTCGGGGCGACGGTACCGCTCGGCTATCGCTGGTACCGCACGGGCTCACGGGCCGAGCTGATCCGCCTCGTCGGCGCGGCGGCGGCCGTGCTCGTGGGCCTCATCGCGCTGTCGCTCCTGCGGTTCGGCGTCACTCCATGGCTCGAGTGGCGCGAGCGGATCGGCGTGCACTCGGTGACGTTCTTCGACAACCACCTCGGCATCAAGAAGATCGTCACGTTCGCGCCCGAGGTGGCGCGGCAGGCCTTCGGCGCGAGCGACTTCGTCTATCCGGAGTGGAACCGCGCCCTCGTGGCGCGCCTGCATCGGATGCCGATCTCGGACATGCTGCTGACGGCGGTCATCTCGATCTGGACCGTCGCGGGCGCCCTGCGCGCCCGGCCCGCCGAGGCGTGCGTCGTCGTCGGGTCCGGCCTCCTCGTGTTCTGGACCATGCCGGCGAGCTACTACACGATCTATGTCGGCGTCTTCGCGGCGGTCATGCTGTCCAACCGCAACAGCCCGTGGGCGCGCGCCCGGTTCCTCGTCGTCTGCGTTGCGCTCGTCGCGTCGATCGTCATGCTGCGCTACGAGCACGACCTCATCACGGAGAGCTTCCTCCTGTCGTGCGGTTGGGTGGCGGCCATCCTCATCATCTCGTCGCTGTATTGGATCGAGCGTCCCGCCATCGCGCAGGAGCCGCGCCGCCGCGAGCGAACGGTGGGGGCGGCCACGCTCGTCGCCGCCGCCCTGCTCCTGGTCGGCACGATGGTGCGCAACCACCACTACGACGCGGCCTTCCTGCCCAAGCAGGTCCTGCGCGGCGGTCACGTGGCGGACGTCTTCGACGTCGGCCCGGGCGAGAAGGAGGCCGCTCACCGGCTCGTCATCGGGGAGACGCTTCGGCAGCCCCGCAGCCTGATGGACACCTTCGGTTACCTGGTGCAAGACGAATGCGGCATCCTGCGCAACGGCAAGACCATCGCCTACGACCTGGCGCCGGCCCCCCACGGCGGACGGCTCGTCGTCCGGACCGACAGCTTCTATCGCGGCGAGCTGACGACCAAGGTCAACGGGCAGCCCTTGCCCAACGCACACCTCGAGCCGCAGCAGACGCTCTTTCAGTATCTGCAGATCCCGCTGCCCTCGGACCTCGGCGACGGCCCGCTCCACGTCGAGCAGGAGACGACCGCACAGGACGTCGGCGTCTTTACGGTGTGGCTCGTCGAGGACTGAGCCGGGGCTACTGACAGTACGCGTACAGGGTGCCGCTATTGTCCGTGGCGGTCGTGCACTGGGTGAACCCGTACTGGGTGCAGTCGATGTTCATCGCCGCGCCGCCGACGCAGGCCACGATTGTCTTGCCGTCCGCGGCGCACGCGTCGGTGCACGAGGGGCTGGCCGTCGTCGACACGCAATCGCCGTTGCCGGCGTCGTCCGTCTCGCACGAGAGGCCAGCCCGCGCGCAGTCGAGCGTGAAGCGCTGCCCACCGCTCGTGCACCAGTCGAGCGTCGAGCCCGAGCACGCATAGCCGGGAGCATTGCAGGCGGCCGCGTTCAAGTAACAGTTGGTGTCGCCGCCGACCGTCGCGCACGTGCTCGACGTTGCGGAGCAGTGCTCGCCGAAGCCGCTGCCGTTGATGCACTGGTACACCGAGTCGCCGGAGCAGTGCAGCAGCGTGTCGGTCTCGGTGCAGCTCGGGACGACCATGCAGTCGGCGACCATCGTGCCCGTCGAGTCGGCGTAGGTGGCGCAGGTGCCGCCGAGCTTCGCGCAATCGCGGACCGTACCGTTCGCCTGGTCGAGGCAGTTGATCGCGCGGTTCGTCGCGGCGTCGCAGTGGGCGGCGGCGCCCGTGCCTGGGCACTCGGCGAGCGTCGCGTAGCTCACGTGACGGCACGCGGTGAACGCGGCGCATCCGTCGATGGTCGCGAGGCAGGAAAGCGCCGGCGTAGCCTGCAGATAGTCCTGGGCGATGCAATCGGAGATCGTGGTCGCGAAGAAGAACGGGTCGCAGCTGACCGAGTACACGCACGACGCGACGAGTTGCTGGACGTCGGTCAGCCCCGCCTCGGGCACCACGATCATCATCGGCGCGTCGGCCGGCGCGTCGGGCAGGGAGGCTTCGACCATCGACGCCTCGGCGGCCGCCTCGCGGGGGCCGCCGCCGTCCTTGGATGGACTGGACGACTCTTGCGTCGAGCGATCGTCCGGCCCGTCGGCCGCTGCGCTGCCCGCGGCGTCGCCGGAGGCCTCGGCGCCCGAGCCGTCCGCCGCCGCGGCGTCGACGACGTAGTCGCCCGCACCGACGATGACGTTGCAGCTCGCGGCGCCCGACGTCGCGACGCCGATCGCGGCCAGGACCATCAGGGTGCGCGGTCGGCCCGTCATTGGAAGGTGCCTCCGACGCCCGCGGCGCCCGCGCCGACCCACGGTTCGACCGACGGACGGGGCGGCCCTCGATCCGCATGCGCCTCGGCCGATCCGTGGGAGGTGACGAGCAGGACGGCGCCGACCGCGAGGCCGACGAGCCCCACGCCGAAGCCCACGCTGGAGACCGTCGCCTGCGAGCCGAGCGAGTCGATGTCGCCCTGTTCCGAGGGGGGGCAGACCTTGCCCGGACAATGCGAGTCGAGCGTCGACTTGGTCGACAGCGCGAGGACGCCGAAGATCGAACCGACGGCGACCCCAACGCCGCCCACCGCCAGCGAGGCGATGGCGAGACCGCGGCCGCCGCCCGACGAAGACGTGGGCGCGGGCAGAGGCGGTTCGACGGGGGCCGGCGCTGGAGCGGGAGCCGCCGCGGGTGCGCTCGGCGCGGGGTCGATGTGCAGGGAAACGGGCGCGCCGGCGCCGTCGTCGAGCTGCACGGTGGCCGTGGCGGTCGTGAAGCCGGGCGCCGTCGCCTTGATCTCGTGGGTGCCGGGGTCGGTGGGACGATCGCTGTCGAGCAGGGCCGAGGGGACGCTCGCGCCGTCGACGGTCACGGCCACCTGGTCGGGAGGCGCTCCGTCGACGTGGATACGGAGCTTGGCGATGCGCGGCAGGGCCGCCGCCAGGGCCTGCTGCGCACGCTGGCGCGCGACCACGAACGCCTGAGGCGCCGTCGGCGCCGAAGGCTCGCGCACGACGCGTTGAAGCGCCTCGGTCCCGTCCACGAGCCGGCCGACCTTGATCTGACACTCGCCGAGGCGATCGAGCGTCGAGGGGGCGTGGTAGAGCTTTTCGGCGGCCTCGAGCTTCGGGATCGCGCCGGCGCAGTCCCCGCCATCGGCAAGGCGCACCCCCTCGGTCCCCAGGACGCGCGCCGAGGCCATGTCCTCGGCCGACGGAGCCGGCGTTTGGCCCTGGGCCCGCGCCGTCCCGGCAAGCGCGACGACCGCAGCGCCCCCCCATAGGGCACCGCAACGAAGTCGACGAACCGTCTTACGTTCAATAGCCAAGGTCGATCGCTCCGTTGGGTTTGGCGGAGGTGGCCGCCGCGGGTGGAGGCTTGCCGCCCACGGGGGGGGGAGCCACGACGGGGCCCTTCTCGAGGGTCGGCCGGACCGGCGGGGTCAACGGCGGAACGGGCGCGCGCGAGGGGCCCGGCGCCGGCGAGGCGTCGGCCGCGATTGGATCGAGCGTCACGACCGGGAGCTCGGTCCCGACGGGACGCGCGGTCACCGTGGCGGGGTGGCTGGGCGCGGTGGCGCCGGGCGCGTCGTTGGGCGCGAGCGCGCGGTGTCCCCGGACGGCGATCACGACCCCGATCGCGCCGGCGACCGTCAGGGTGATCGCCCCGAGCAGGGAGGCAACGACCGCGGGGCCCCTTGAGCTGCGCACCCCGGTCCCGCGGCCGCCGGCCGTCGACGCCCCCGCGCCGACGACCGAGCTGCCGGCGAACCCGGCGTCCCACGTGGGCGCCGAGACGCGGTTGCCCCATCCCCCCGGCGGTGGCTCGGCGCCCTGCGATGATGCGGACACCCCGGCGGCGATGCGAAGGCCGTCCAGCAGCGCTTGCGCCGTCGGAAATCTCCCTTCGGGCTCGCGCGCGCAGGCCTTGCGAAACCAATCCTCCATCGCGGGCGGCAGCCACGGCGCGCCGGCGAGCAAGCTCGGGAGAGGCTGTACACAGACCTGCAGCAGCAGGTCGCCGATCGACTCCGCGTTGAACGCCGTCCTCCCCGTGAGCATCGTGTGGACGACGAGGCCGAGCGAATAGATGTCGGTCCGCGCGTCCAACCCGCGAAGGCCGCGCGCCTGCTCGGGGCTCATGTAGAGCGGCGTGCCGAGGAGCGCCCCCGTGCGCGTCGAGCTCGTCGCCTCGCCCTCGGTGACGGTGAACTTGGCGATCCCGAAATCGAGCACTTTGACGACGTACGATTCGTCGTCCACCGAGTGCGCCAAATAGATGTTGTCCGGCTTGAGGTCGCGATGCACGATCCCGAGCGAGTGCGCCCGCGTCAGCGCGCGGCAACATTGGTCGACGATGCCGACCGTCTCCGGCAAGGGCACCGGCCCCTGGCGGACGATCCGCGCGGCCAGCGACTCCCCTTGGAGGAGCTCCATCGCGAGATACGGCGTGCCGTCGTCCAGCATGCCGTTGTCGAAGACCTGCGGCACGTGCCGGCTCTTGATCTTGGCCGCCGCCTTGGCCTCGAGCTCGAAGCGACGGCGGGCCTCGGACGAACGAGCGAAGTTCGCGGACACGAGCTTGATCGCGATCCGTTCGCCGAGGCCAAGGTGCGTGGCGCTCCAGACCGACCCCATCCCCCCGTAACCAATCACCTCTTCGAGGCGGTACTTGGCCCCTACGACGGCGCCCGCAAACGCCAGCTTCGATGTCGCCGATCCCGAAGGCGGCACCGACATGCTCATGACCGTTTCACTCCGAGTTTCCCCATCTTTGGGCAACGGTCCACACGTGTCAATTCCGGGCGAGCGACCTCGATCGCCCGCGTCAGGGCTCGAGGCCTGTCTTCGTCGGAAATCCCTTGCCCTTCCAGA
>DATGJA010000818.1:0-16496 GCA_035295445.1 Polyangiaceae bacterium
TGTCGTCGGCGAGCTTGCGGTGGACGACGACCTCGAGCGCGTCGCCCTCTTCGTTCGTCGCAGCCTTCTGGAGCCAGACGGTCCCGTCGGCGTCGCGGTTCGGCCACGCCGCGGGCTTGCCGCGCACGACGAGCGCGACGAGCCCCGTCTCGGGGGGGACGCGGATCGACTCCGGGAGCGAGTCCCACGCGAAGGTCCCGGTCAGGACCGGGTCGCCCGCGGCGAGGTGGACCCTCGGGCCGCTCCGATCGATCGCGACGGAGCGCACGCCGTCGACCTTCACGTCGGCGGGCCACCTGTTGTCGTCGCCTGGCAGCGGGACCCACTCCGGCGCGTCCGCGTGCCAGATCTGCTTGAAGCGACCGCCGTGCTCGTCGAGCGTCAGCTCGATCCTCGACGGCCACGCGCACCTCGTGAAGTCGCTTCGCCCCAGGAAGAAGGGACAGCCCCCCTCCGGCTTGCCGTCCAGCGCCCATCCCACCCACGGCCGGAGCGCCTCGGGGACGGCCTTGGGGTCGATCGGGTCGGCGAGCGCGAGCCGAGGAAGGATCACGAGGACGCACAGGACGCACCACGCCACCCGACGCGCGAAGAGACATCGGAGCCCCATGGCCCCATAGTCGCTCCTTTTGGACGAAATGTTCCGAGTGTCGGGGTCGAGAGATCAGGTCCCCGCCGTGCCGTCGATCCTCGCGAGGTTCAGGCCCCCGGCGAGGCGGTGCAGGAAGACGTCGATGAGCGCGCGGTCCTCGTCGGTGGCTTGGAGACCGGGCACGCCGGAGCGCCCCGCCAGGTAGGCGACGCACGCGTACTCGACCTCCGTGAGAACGGCTCGCCGTTCGACTCGAAGGCCGGGCATGCGATACCGCAGCTCGCGCGCATCGCCTCCGCGCACGACGTCGAGCGACTCGACCCTTCCCTGTACGCCCGTCAGCTGTCTCACGATGCCGCGCAGCAGCGCGGAGCGGGCGCGGGCGCGGCGCACCTCGGGGTCCTCGAAGAGCGCGAAACTCTTGTTGCGAGACACGAGCGCAGGGACGAGCGTCATGCCCACGACGAGGGCATCGCGATCCACGTGCGCGCGCACGGTCAGTCCTCGCCCGGCTCGTCGCCGTCGCGCTCCGGCGGCGCAGCAGGAGCCACGCCCGCCGCCTGGAGCAGCTCGGCCTGGCGGCTCGTCCGGAGCGCGGTCACGAGCTCGTCGAGGTCGCCCTCGATGACGCGATCGAGCTTGGCGAGCGTGAGCCGGATGCGGTGGTCGGTCACGCGGTTCTGGGGGAAGTTGTACGTGCGGATCTTCTGCGAGCGCTCGCCCGTCGACACCATGCTCCGGCGCGTGGCCGCCTCTTGCGCCTCCTGCCTTTCGCGCTCGGCCTCGAGCAGACGGCTCCGGAGCACCTTCAGGGCCTTCGCCTTGTTCTTGAGCTGCGAGCGTTCGTCCTGGCACTTGACGATGATGCCGCTCGGCTTGTGGAGGATCTGCACGGCGCTGTTGGTCGTGTTGACGCCCTGACCGCCGGGACCGCCGCTCGCCGCGATGCTTATCTCCAGGTCCTTCTCGTCGATTTGGACGTCGACGTCGTCGGCCTCGGGCAACACGGCAACCGTCGCGGTCGACGTGTGGATCCGCCCCTGCTGCTCGGTGACCGGGACGCGCTGCACTCGGTGCACGCCCCCCTCGAACCGCAGCTGGGAGTACACGTCCTTGCCGCTCACCAGAGCGATGCACTCCTTGGTGCCGCCCGTGGCGCTCTCGCTCAGCGAGAGCACCTCGATCTTCCACCCTTTGCGCTCCGCATAGCGGGCGTACATCCGGAAGAGGTCCGACGCGAAGAGCGCGGCCTCTTCGCCGCCCTCCCCGCTCCGGATTTCGAGGATCGTGTTCTTGCGGTCGTTCGGATCGGGAGGGAGCAGAAGCAGGCGGATGGACTGCTCGAGCTGCCCGCGCTCACCGGTGAGCGATGGCAGTTCGGCCTCCGCCAGCGCACGGAGGTCCGGGTCCGAGAGCGCCTCTTCGTCCTCACGGATCTTCTTCTCCAGCGCGCGGTACCGGGCGAAGGCGTCGACGAGCGGCTCGAGGTCGCTTCGCTCCTTGTTCAGCTTCGAGAGCTTCGCGCGATCGCCGAGGACCTCGGGCCGGCACATGAGCTGTTCGAGCTCGCCATAGCGGCGCGCGAGCTGCTCGAGCTTCTCGATCGGGAGCATCAGGCCGCCGGCCGAAGCGCCTGGGCCGCGAGGAGATCCTCGTACGACCGAAAGAGGACGTCCTCCTGCGTGGCGTACGCGTGCCCCTGCTCTTGGCGGAAGAGCGTGACGCGGAGGCTCGCGAGCGCGACCTCGAGCTGATCGTCGTCGGGCGGCGCCGTCGTGACCCGCTGCACGAGGAACCCCGGCCAGAGCAGGGTGCGCAGCGGCCCCGTGGAGCAGTACCGCGCGAGCACCCGCTGGAGCTCGAAGGTGACGCCGACGAGGATCGGGAGAAACGGCAGCTTGGCGAGGAAGAAGAGGACGTTGTCGGCTACGGCGCTGCCCGTGTGGATTCGCGGCAAGGTCGCGCCGACGAGGACGAACACCATCACCGAGACGAGCGCGACCATCACGAGGAACGTCGTCCCGCACCGCGGGTGCAGCGTCGTCTTCGCGCGGGCGTGAGCGACGGTCAGCGGCTCGCCCGCTTCGTATGTGCTGATCGTCTTGTGCTCGGCCCCGTGGTACTGGAAAACGCGCCGCATCTCGGGAATCCGGCGCATCGCAAGCATGTAGCCGACGATGATGGCGAGCTTGAGGACCCCCGTGATGGCCTGAAAGGCCGCGCCCTGCACCTCGAGCCCGAGGCCGAGACCGCGGTTGATTCCGGCGGCGGCCAGCTGCGGCAGGGCGACGAAGAACGCAACCGCCGTCGCGAGGATCACCCAGCTGCGCCCGCCGCCGCCCGAGCGCGGCGACGTCTCGCCCGCCGAGACCGACCCGTCTCCGTCGCCCGCCGCCAGAACGAAGACGGCCAGGCCCAGGGCGCCGAGGACGCCCAACCCAGCCGCACCGCGCTCGATCGTCGCGGGGGCGTTCTCGAGGTCCTTCTCGTAGAGGTCGCCGCTGAAGCGCAGGGCCTCGCTTCCGAGGCGCAGCGACTCGGCCAGAGACGCGACCCCCCGAACGAATGGCCACCGCGAGGCGCCCCGCGCGCCGTCCAGCATGGGTCGCTCGCGGACGTGCAAGCTCTTGTCGCGTCGCCGAACCACGACGGCGAACGATTTGGGGGCGCGCATCATCACGCCCTCGAGGACGGCCTGTCCGCCGATGTACGGGCGCGCGGGGGGGGACGGCATGGCTAGGCTCATGGTAGTGGACGCCGGCGCGGTTCGCCCGCGGTCCAGACCGAGGGGGTGTCCCTCGTCCGATTCTCTCGCTTCGCTCGAGCCTGCGGACTACGAGCGGAGCCGCGCCTCAGCTGCCGGCAGGGGCCTTCGCGTCGGCCTTCGGCGCCGGCGCCGGCTTCGGGTCCGCCTTGGGCGGGGGCGCCTTCTTCTCGTATCGGCGCCGGAAGCGGTCGACCCGGCCGGCCGTGTCGATGAGCTTTTGCGTGCCCGTGTAGAACGGGTGGCAGGCGGCACACACGTCGACCTGGAAATCGCCCCGGGTGGAGCGCGTGACGAAGGTGTTCCCGCAAGCGCACGTGACGCGCGCCGCCGGGTAGTTCGGGTGAATGCCTTCCTTCATGGCGAGGGGCGGGAACTTAACTCCGGCCCACCCTATTCGCAAGGTGGTGTCCGCGCCTTCGGCCGGGGCAACGGGAGGGGGCGGGTGGTAGAATCTCCGTTCCGACCGAGATCCAGCGCGACTTCGCTCCCATGGCCAACACAGCCCTCGACGCCAGCACGAGCTACAACGAGGCCCTCTACGAGGAGTTCTGGAGCCGTTTGCCCTTCCGGACGCCCGACCACCTGCCCTGGTGGCCGGCCTTCAAGGCACTGTGCGACGGCACGAAGGATCGACTCGAGATCGGCCCCGGCGTGTTTCCACGCCTGCCCGTCGAGGGGACGCACGTCATCGACCTCTCCGCGAGCTCGCTCGAGGTGCTCGGCCGCCAGGGCGCGATCACGCATCATGGCCTCCTGCAGGACCAGCGCTTCCCGGACGCGTCGTTCGACGTCGTGGGGATGTTCGAGGTGCTCGAGCACGTGACGGACGACGAGGGGCTTCTGCGCGAGATCGCTCGCATCACGCGTCCCGGCGGGCACCTCGCGCTCACGGTGCCGCTCGGCATGAAGCACTACTGCTCGTTCGACCGGTACATGGGCCACGTTCGGCGGTTCGAGCCGGAGGAGCTGCGCTCGAAGGTCGAGCGGGCTGGCTACGTGCTCGAACGCTTCGAGGTGCACGCGCAATCGGTCCACGAGCCGGCGGCGACGGTCTACGTCTTCGTCATGAGGTACTTCCCGCGGATCACGGCGTGGATGCTGCGGTTCGTCTTCTTGCCCCTGCTCGAGAAGACGAAGATCGAGTGGCACGAGCCGACCCGCTGGGAAGAGGTGACGCGCAAGGCCACCGACATCGGGGTGATCTTCCGGCGGGTGTGAAGCCTCCCGCGGCGTGATCGCCGCGCCCCGGTTTGGCACTTAACGACCCAACTTGCGGGAGATCCTGTTCCCCCCCCAAGCCCCCAGCTCCAAGAAATGGCCCACCGTGCGCCGGCTCTCGCGCGGGCCCGTGGATTGCACCGGGGCTACCTTCATGCCGCAGGTCCGGCGTCACGCCTTCGCACGCGCATGCTTGGGCGCCGTGTCCCTGGGCCTGTCGGCAAGCGCTCTTGCGGCCCTCGTCGCGTGCGGGAGCTCGGGGGGTTCGGCGCCCGTGGGCGAAGCCGACGGGAGCGTCCCGAACGCCGCGCTCGACTCGGGCGGGACCTCGCAGGACACGATTGCGACGGCGACGAGCGACGGCGCTGACGCTTCCGCCGCGGAAGCCGCCGGTCCGGACGCAGGCGTTTCGCCGCAGGACTCCGGCGTCGAGACGGCTGCCCCGGCGCACGACGCCGCGACGGACGGCGCCGGATCGTGCCTCGGCACGGTCACGTTTCGACTTCTCGAGCCCACAGGCGGCGCTCGCTACTGCGAGAACATGCCGTGCGAGTTCTCCAGTCCGATCACCGTCGAGGCCTCGGGCGGACAGGCGCTCGCCATCTCCCGCGAGAACAACGGGTGTTTTGTCGTCGACTGCGCGCCGTGCAGCGGCGGCGGCTGTTCGGGCGCCTGCCCGCAGCCCACCCCGTTGCCGGACGGCGGCGCCGAGGTCTCTTGGGACGGGACGATCTGGACCCCCGGCGCAACGTGCGGGAGCGGACTTGCGTGCTCGACGCGGGGCTGCGCGCCCCCCGGACAGTACACCGCTCACATGTGCGCGTACGGTCTTCGGGGCGACGCGGGATGTTTCGGGAGCACGCCGGCGACGACCCCGGTCTGCGTCGATGTTCCCTTCGCCTATCCCGCGCAAGGGCCGGTCGTGGGGACGCTCCCGTGAGGCCAACCTGCCCGACAGCACACGTGGGGCGCTGGGCGCTCGTCCTCTTGGTGGGCTGCGGTTCGGCCGGCGCTCCTCCACCCGGGGCGAGCGGCCTGGGCGGCGGGAACGGCTCCGGTTCGGCCGGTGAGGGCGGGGCCCTCGGGCAGGGCGCCGACGCCGCATCGAGCGGATCGGGACAAGGAAGCTCTGGCTCGAGCGGCTCGGGTTCGGCGTCGGGGTCGGGAGGCTCGGGAGGCTCGGGAGGCTCGGGTCTGGCATCCGGTTCGAGCGGACGAACCTCGGGCGATGCGGGGTCGGCGTTGTGCCCGGGAGCCTCCCCGCCGCCGACCGGCTTCCCCCTGTGCCGTTCGCAGAAAGACTGCTCCGCCGGCTCCATGTGCTCCGACTCGGTGTCCGCGGGCGGTGGGCAAGGATGCGCCGGCGGATGTCCCGCGGCGACGAACTCGTGCACCGCCGACTCCGAGTGCGCTGCAGGCGATGTGTGCCTTGCGCCCGCGGGCGGCTGCTGTCCTGCCGGAAACGCGTGCTTGCCGCGGTGCACCTCCACATCGTGCCCCGCCGGCGAGAAGTGCGGGTCGAACGGCCACTGCGCGATCGCGTCGTGCACGGACGGCTACGAGTGTCCGACGGCCGAGACGTGCGCGCCTTCGCGGACCGGCGCGGACGGCCACGGCTGCGCGATCGCGAACTGCGCCAGCGACGGATACGCGTGTCCGGCCGGGTGGGTGTGCGGCGGCGCGATGCCGCTGAACCCCAACGGGTGCTCGGCGATCTCGTGCACGGCCGGGTTCACTTGCTACCCCGACTTCGACTGTGTCCCGACCTCGACGGACTGGCACCACTGCGCGCGGCGCGCGTGCGGTACGGACGCCGACTGCGACTGCGGCGCGTGCGTGAACGGCGCGTGCCAGGCGAGCATCTGGGTGTGCGCGCCCTCGTTCGGCAATGTCCCTTGAGGGGGACCGTCGCGCCTCGAGGACCGGACGAGACGGACGTCAGCGCGTGGTCCCGGACGCATCGGCGCGGCACGCCTGCCCCGCGATCGTCACCTGGATCGTCGCGTCGCCCGGCGTGAGCGTCCCGGACGCGAACGTCAGCACCCCGCCCGCATACGAGTAGTCGCCCGCGGGAACGGTACGGACAGCCCCGGACGACGTCGTGACGGTCACGGTCGAAATGGCGTCCGACGGGCCCAGCGCCAGAGCGTAGTCGCCGACCACGCCCGCGGCGAAGCTCTGCACCTGCGCGAGCGCTCCCGCGTAGCTGCCACACAGGGAGAAGACGTCTGCGCTGCTCGTCGCGAGCGTGCGCAGCGTAGGTGCGTAGCTCTGCCCCGGGCCCATGGGGCAGGAGAAGGCAGGGTCGAGCTGGATGGTCTCGACCTTGAACCCGGTCGCTCCGAAGACGACGCTCGCGGCGTTCTTGAAGCTCGAGACCATCTCGGCGCTCGAGCCGACGTCGAAGACGGGCGTCTTCTGATCCGTATCGGAGAAGGAAGCCCCCGCGTCGCTCGGGCTGTAGCCTTGCACCGTGCAGTTTCCCCATGCGCCCGCGTCGGCCGTTCCGGGGCCCGCGAAGTCGACCTTCGTGCAGTAGTCGACCAGGCTCGCGTAGTTCGTTCCGTTCTCCTGGAAGGCCTGGGTGCACGCATCGACCGCGTTCGTCGGCAGGTCCACGCTGCACGAGTTGGACCCGGCACCGCAGGTGACTGCACAGCCCTGCACGACGTAGCCGACACCGCAGTCGTTGGAGGCGAGCGTCGTCTCGTCGGCGTTGCACGCGCCGCAGGTGAAGGTCCCTCCCAGGCCCAACGACCGCGCCTTGCCGAGCGATGGATAGAGGTTGCCCTGGTCGTCCTTCGGCACGCAGGTGTAGTTCTCCGTGGCGGTCGTGGTGGGTCTCGTCACCTGGTACGTGTACCCAGCGCAGCCGCTCGTGCACGGTTGACGTGCCCCAGACGCGATCTGCTTCATCGAGAAGTCGTAGGCGGTCAAGCAGTCGAGGGGCGGGTTGGTGTCGTCCTCGTCCGAGATGACGAGAAAGACCGCGCGCTGGGGGAACGCGAACCCCTTCTGGGTGATGTACCGGGCGAGGGTGCAGATCGGCTGCTCCTCTTCGGACCCGCCCCCGCCGAGGGCGAGCACCGCGCTCGAGAGCGCCTGCTGCTGCGCCGCGATCTGCGCCGACGTCATCCCCGGGGTGATCGCGGCGACCGGCGGCGGGAGCGTGAACGTCCACTGCCCGTGCGTGCTGTACATTTGGGTGCCGATCCACTGCGTCGGACAGGGAATGGACTTCCCCGTCGTGTCGAGACACGTCTGCGAGTATTCGCTGACGGGGTTGGCGTCGGCCGCGCCGGTCACCGAGCTGCTCCACGAGACGAGGTTCTTGCCCGTCAGCTGATCGGTGGCTGCTTTGCTCGACGCGCCGTACTGCGTGGTCGAGAGGAGGAAGAATCGGACCGATTGACCCGCCACATGGGCGAGGAGGTTCTTGAGACCGTTCGCGAGGTCGGCGTTCGAGAACGTGATGCCGTCCGCGTTGTCCGCGACGACGATGACGTCGAAGGGCTCGGGCGCGCCACCGTCGGTCGCACCGACCGCAAGGGTGACGCTGCGGCCGCAGGCGCCCGGCGCACCGTCCCCCGTGATGGGCGTCAAGCCGTCGTCGCCTCCGTCCATCGATGGCATCGAGGCCGAATCGACGCCCGCCTCGGGCTCGGACGATCCGCGCTCCGCATCCCCCTTCCCGCATGCGGCGGCGACGACCGAGAGCACGGCGAGCGCGGCACCGTGAAGGGTTCTTCCCATGGCCAGCGCGAGCAAAGCAAGGCAGGTGCCGGGCACGACCGAGCCTTGGGGAACCCACAACGAACGGGAAGAACGGCCGGATCCGCAGGTTTTGAGCGACACCCGCGATGTGCCACGCTGCGCCGCGGTCCAGACCCTCGGGGCCGCGTGCGCTCCGGCACGGGGGTTGCTCATCGAGGTCGCCATGGGTCTTGCGAAGCTTTCGCTGGGGGCGTGGGTCGCTTTCTTCGTCCTCGCATCGGTCGCGTGCGGCAGCGACGACAGCACGTCAGGCAGCGCGCCGGCCGAGGGTGGGGCGCCGGGCCAAGACGGCGGACCGCCGATCGCCGACGGCGGTCGCGACGCGTCGGCGCCGTCGGGAGACGGGGCACCCGGCGACGAGGCGGCCGACGGGGCACCCGCCAACGATGCCGCGAATGCCCCACACGACGGCGCGCCGAGCGGCGACGCCCCCGGAGGCGACGCGATGGAAGCAGCGGCCGGCGACGCCGAAGCATCGACCGATGGCTCGACGCTGAGCTGCACCACCCCGCCCGCCGATGTGGCCGCCTGCGCCACGACGAACGACTGCGGGATCGTCTCGGCGGGTTGCTATTGCGGACAGCAGCTCGAGTACGGGGTGGCGAGCAAGTACCTCTCGGCCAAGGCCGCGTGCGAGAGCGCCGCCGCGAGCAGCTGCGGCCGCGGTTGCGCGAACTTCCCCGGTCACGTGGCGCAGGACGGCCGGTCCGATCTCGACGGCGGGACCATCGCCGTCCACTGCGTCAGCGTCGACGGCGGCGCGCTCGAGTGCCGGACGTTCTTGCCGTAGTGGAGACGCTCAGCGCTCGCCCTCGGCCAGCACTTCGTCGACCAGGGCCCGCGCCTCGTCGAGGCGGCGCTGCCGGTCCGCGGACACGGGGGCGCGCCCGGGGACGGCGGGCGGGGGACTCCTGCGCGCGAACCACCGGCCGAAGAGGCCACGCACCGGCTGCACCTCGAACAGGCCTCCCGCGAGGATCTCGGGCGTCTCGCGCAGCGCGGCGACGAGCGCGCCGTTCGAGTCCACCCAGTCCCACGCGGCGTCGAATGCGTCGCGCTGCGTCGCGCCGAAGTGGGCGCGCGCAGCCCCCGCCTTCTGCTGGTGCACCGCGACGAAGAGCGCGAGCGCCGTCGCGATTTCGTCGACCGGCAGCACCGTGGCCTTCGCCATCCGCAGACCGCCGCACCCCTTGGCCCAGACCGCCGCGCCGTTGGCGAGGAGCACGCCGAAACCGCACGCCGCAGCCGCGAGCTCGCTCGTCTCGTCGTCGACGTCCTCCCCCGCCTCGGACAGGACGATCGCCCCGACGGCGCGCGCCAGCGTCGCGCCGAGGACGTCGGCGTGTCCGGCGTCGAGCGCCGGTAGAAGGATGCGGTAGCCCTCGTCGGTGGCCTCGACACCCCGCGCGGCGCCGGCGCCCGAGGTCTCACACGCCAGCGAGCCGCAGCCCCCGCCGCTTGCCTCGTGCGGTAGGACGACGAGCTCGATCGGCGTGGCGTCGGAGACCGGGGCGTACGACACCATGCGCCGCAAGAACCGCCCGACGCTCTCGACGTCGCCTCGGAACTCGTCGGGAAAGAAATGGCCGTTCGGCTGCACGAGGTCGGGCGCGCCGATGGCCGCGCCGTGGGCCGCGCGCAGCCGCGCGTACGTCGTGACGATCCGCCGCAGCGCGTCCTCGGACGGAAGGCTCATACGTTGGCAATTGTACTACGAGAGAGTGCCCCTCGTTTCCAGATCCGGTGGGAAGCTCGAGGGGGAGCGGAGGTCGCTCCCCTCGAACAGGACTACTGCGCCGACGCCGCGCGGGGCGGCACGAAGCACGCCTCTTCCTCGCCGGGCGCTCCGAGGGTGCTGCCGATGAGCGCTCCTCCGGCCACGTACGTGCCCGTCTCGGAGTCGGGCAGGATGTCGTAGGTGAAGGCGTAGTCGTACGGGACCGATCGAGCGCTGACGACGCCGACGCCGTCGAGCATGTCGCCGGCGCGAAGCTGGCCGAACGAGCGGCCGTCGGCCGTCGGATGCGGCGCGCTGATGTCGAGCTCGACACCGTTCGATAGCCGAACTTGCATCACGTGGTGATGGAGGACCGCCATCCGCCGGATCTCCCGAATGGGAACCACACGCAGCTGACCATGATCCAGGCTGTAGACGAGGTCGCCCACCTTCAACGAGGCGATCGGCCGGTCGCCCTCGGGGGTTCCGATCGGCGTGTCGGGCGCGGCGCAGACGCCCGGGATCCCAGCCATGCCCATGGTTCCCGCGGTGCCGGTGGTCCCGGCCGTCCCCGCGCCGCCCGCACCCCCGGGGAAGCCTGCGCCGCCGGCTCCCGCCACGCCTGCTCCACCGGCTCCCGGAAAGCCGGCACCGCCGGCACCGGCGACGCCCGCTCCACCCGCTCCCGCAAGGCCAGCCCCACCGGCCCCCGGAAAGCCGGCGCCGCCCGCGCCCGCAAGGCCAGCGCCTCCGGCTCCCGCAAGACCGGCGCCGCCCGCACCAGCAACGCCCGCTCCGCCTGCTCCGGCGAGGCCAGCCCCGCCCGCGCCCGGGAAGCCCGCCCCGCCTGCGCCGGCTCGCCCGGCGCCGGCCAATCCAGCGCCGCCCGCACCGGCGAGGCCTGCGCCTCCGGCGCCTGGAAAACCCGCGCCACCTGCGCCTGCGAGGCCCGCCCCGCCCGCGAGGCCCGCCCCGCCTGCGCCCCCCGCCCCCGCGAGACCTGCCCCGCCTGCCCCCGCGAGGCCCGCACCGCCGGCGCCTGCGACGCCCGGAGTCCCCGCACCCCCGGCCGCACCGGGCAAGCCCGCGCCCCCCGCGGCGCCCGGCAGACCGGCGCCCCCTGGGGTTCCCATGCCGCCGTCGTCGCCCGGGGTGCCGCCCCCGTCGTCGCCCGCGCCCGCGCTCGCCGACCCGGTCGACGAGCCAGTCGAGTTGAGGCCCGTCGAACCTCCGCCCGACGAGCTGCTCCCCGAAGAGGTGCCGCTCGATGGCCCGCCCGATCCGGAATGCCCGGAGCTACCGGATGCGGAACCCGAGTCGCCGAAGGTCTGTCCGAGGCCGCCGGTGCTGCTCCCGCCACCGCAGGACCAACCGGCCGCCGAAAGCACGAAGCAACACCCGATGCAGAGATGCAAGGTTCTCATGACGACCCCTTAGAGACGGACCATCCCGGCGGTTCGGCGCAACGAAAGAGCGCGTGCCGACCGGTCTCGGCCTCGAGATGGAGTGTCCCGAAGGCGGGTCGGTTATTCACTCGCAATCCGTTCTTGCGGACGCGACCCGAGGATCACTGGATTTGTACACACCCGTTGGCTGAGGGCGGGCCACGCTCGCAGCGCCACGATGGGTGCGCCGTCCGAACTCTTCGCTCCGCGCGCGCGGACGCAATGCCAGCCTCAGGTCTTCGACAGGACCATGCTCACGGCGTCGCCGACGGTACGTACCTTGTCGGCCTCGTCGTCCTTCACCTGGATGCCGAACTCCTCCTCGATCTCGAGGACGACGTCCACGAGACGCGCGGAGTTGACCTTGAGGTCGCGCATGATCGAGGTCTCCATCGCGACCGCGGCGAAGGCCTCCGGGCTTTTCACGAAGGGCTTGAGAATGGCGACGACCTTGTCGAAGACTTCCTTCTGATCCATGGCATTCCTCTGTTCGCGTTACCGCTCGCCCTCGGGCAAGGCGCCGCCGCGGCCCCGTGGCGATGGAGCCGGATAGTCCGAGTAGGCCACCCCAAGGAACATCCCTACCTTCGCGTCCTGGATGGCGTAGATGGGCTGCCCGTCGACGAGGACCCGCGCAGTGCCGATGGCCATCGCCGATCCCGACCCCGCCAGCCGCATGTAGCGCCGGATGTCGACCTCGTAGCGCACGACTTCGTCGTGCGGCCGGATCTGCCCGTTGAGCTCCACCTCCTTGCATCCGAATGCGCGCATCGATCCCGGCGCCCCGGCGGCGGCGCAATAGAGGCCGACGAGCTGCCACACGGCGTCCACGCCGAGGGATCCCGGCTGGACCGGATCGCCCCGGAAGTGGCACTGGAAGAACCAGTCGTCGACGCGCACGTCCCGCTCGCCGACGATTCGCCCCCGACCGCCGGCCCGCTCGATGGAGACGACGCGGTCCACCATGAGCAGCGGCGGCCCCGGCATCCGCACGAACTCCGCCGGCGGATCCTCGACGAGCGTCCCGTGCGCGAGGGCGATGAGATCCCCCTTCGAGAACGAGGTGCGAGCGAGAAACTCCGCATACCGCATTCAGTCGACCTCCATACGGAGGCTCGACCACGTAAGCCCCGAGCCGACGACGGCGAGCAGGACGACGTCGCCCGCTCGCAACTCTTCCCAGTGCTGCGAGAGGACGCCCGGAGCGCCCGCCGCTCCCGTGTTGCCGCGATCGACGACGTTGAGCCAGTGCTCGGCGTCAGCGAGCTTGGCCCGGCGTGCGACCGACTCGAGGACGAGGAGGTTGGCCTGGTGCCCCATGAAGTGCAGGGCGCCCCCGGTCTGCGCCAGCCGCGCCCGGGCTGCCGGGAGCATCTCCTCGAGGCACGCCAGCGTGGTTCGGATGGCAAAGCGTTGCACCGCGCCGCCGTCCTGCACGAAATGGCCGAAGCGCGGGATCGTGACGTGGGCCCACCCCGCGGGCGAGGAAGCCAGCGTCGTCTGCACGATGCGCACGCGCGAGGGCGCGTCGCGCGACACGACCGCGGCGCTCGTACCGTCCCCCCACAAGACGCATGACGCTCGGTCCGCGTAGTCGACCGCGCGTGTCGTGTTCTCCGGGTTGACGACGAGCACGTACGGCGGCAGGCCCTGCATGGACGCGAGCAGGTGCAGCTGGGCGGCGAAGCTCGAGCAAGCGCTGTTAATGTCCAGCGCGGGCGCCTCGATGTCGAGCGCCGCGGCGATGCGGCAGGCCTCCGAGGGGATCGCCATCTCGGGACAGCAGCCGCCGGCGACGACCATCCCGACGTCCTTCGGGCGGATGCCTGCGCGCGCGAGCGCCGCGGTGGCCGCCCGCTTTCCCGTCTCGACGTTCGAATAGAGGGCGGCCTCCTGGCCCGCCCGCACGTCCGCGTTGCGGGTGCGGCGGATGTAGTCGAGGGGCAGCACGGTGCGGCGCTCTCGGATGCCGACGCGCTCGAGGATCCACTCGTCGCTCGTGCCGACGTCGAGCTCCTCGAGGAAGCGGTTGTCCACGACGTTCTCGGGATAGAAATGGCCGAGCGCGTGCAGATAGAGCGGGCCCACGATTCAACCTCCCACGTGCTCGCCGCCGTCGACGCGGACGATGGCACCGTTGATCCAGCGCGCCTCGGACGTACACATCAGAAAGACCACGTCGGCGACGTCCTCGGGCGTGGTCAGGCGCCCGAAGGGATTGCGGCGTCGCGCGTCGGCCTTGATCCGGGCGCTGCCCGGGATGAGGCGCAGCGCCGGGGTGTCCGAGATGCCGGCCTGCAGGACGTTGGACCGCACGCCGTAAGGCGCGAGCTCCACCGCCATGGCACGGACGACGGACTCGAGCGTCACCTTGGCCGCGGCGACCGCCGCGTACCCCCGCCACGCCACCTGGTTGCCCTCGCTGGTCAGGCCGAGCACGCGCGCGTCGTCGGCGAACAGACGGCGCCCGAGCAGGTCCATCGCCCACCCGACGATGCTCGTCCCCATGGCATGGATGGTCTGCGCGAAGTCGTCCTCGTCGAGGAGGCGCTCGGCGTCGAACGCCGGAGGGAGCGCGATCTCCGCGAGGGCATCATGGTCCCCGGCCGCCGCCTCGATCGCGCTCGCGAGCTTGTCCTCTGCGACCCCGAGGAGCTCGGCCAGCCGCGCGCGCGCCAGCGCGGCCCCCGTCGGACCGGGCCGGGGCGATGCGATGAGCTTGAGGTTGCCACGCGCGATCGAGTGGAGCAGGACGCGCACGCGTCCCTGTGCGCCCAAGCGCTCGGCCAGCGCCGCGAGGATCGCGGCGCGACCCTCCGGAGACAGGGCGTCGACGTTGAACGCCAAGAGCTCCGCGCCGCCCGCGCGGATCGACGCGAACTCGCGATCGATGCCGGCCATCGCGCTCTTGCGATCGCGGTGCGCCACGGCGACGCTCATCCCCTCCGAGGCGAGCTTCTTGGCCGACGCGAGCCCGAACCCGCTCGACCCGCCCAGGATGAGCGCCCAATCGGTCGGAGCAAAGCGCTTCATGCGATTTTCGGCAGCGATTCCCGACACCAGAAGAATATCCGCGAGGCCGCATGAGATCCAGGGACCTCACCAGCGCACGGTCTCGAATCCCGCCGGATCCCTGCCGGGCGCCTCGCGCAGCACGAGGGTGCGCGAGGCGTCGCGCACGTTCACGCGGAACGCCCCGAGCCGACCGCCGGGCGCGTCCAACACAGTGATGATGCAGCCTGGTCGCTCGATCGTCTCGCCGGCGACGAACGACGCCCGCGGGCCGGCGAGGGCGCGCTCGACGTAGGTTCCGAGGAAGCCGTCGTCGCGCCGTAGCTCGAGCGTGTCCTGGGCGGGGAGGGCCAGCTGGGAGAAGTCGGCGGGGTCGCTCGGCCGGAGCGCCGGCGAGATGCTGAGGATGTCGACGCTGAGGCTCCGGTTCGGTCGGGCAAGCCGCAGGGCCTGGGGGAACGCGAGGGAGGAGGACGCGGGGAGGTCGACGACCAGCAGGCGGTCGACGCCCGGCGCCCGGTCGAGCGCGGCGGCGGCCTCCTCGTTGACCCTGGACGAAGCGAAGGCGACCCGAGCGAAAAGGCCGACGCGCACGGCGCACACGGTCGCGACCATCGCGGCGACGATCGCGAGCGCTCGTCGATCCTTCGCGCCGATGCGAGCCGGCGACTGCGGCACGCCCGACCCGACCAGGATGCAGTAGCCCACCGAAGGCAGGTAGAGAAAGTGCTCGCCCATCGTGAGCATCGCCACCGGCCCGAGGGTCACCACCATCCACGCGAGCCCCCAGGCGAGCACCGGCCACCCTCGCTCCGGCGGCTCCCGCGGCGTTCGTTGGACGGTGCCGCGGAACGTGTTCACGACGATCGCCGAGAAGCCGAGCAGAAGCAGGGGATGGGCCCTCCAGAAGGGGACCGTGATCATCGGATCGGCCGGGACGAAGAGCGTGAGGTCGGCCAGGTAGAGCAGCGGGGACGCCGCCAGGTGCCAGAGCAAGCCCGCGTCTCCGAGATGGAACGCGAACGGCGCAGGGGGCGGATGAAAGCCGCCGAACATCGCGAACCGGACGGCGAAGTAGAACCCGGCGACGACGCAGGCGAGCACCGGGACGGTCAGGCGGCGGGCGAGCGACTCCCCCTCGGGCCGAAAGAGGCCGTGCAGGACGACGACAGCAGGGAAGCTCACGGCCATCTCCTTCGCGAGGAGGGCCAGGGCGAACAGACCGAGGGATGCCCCGACTCGCATCCACGAGAGTCTTGTGCGAGACGCTCCGCGTCCGTCCAGGTGAACGAGCAGCGCCGACAGATAGAGCACGCACGACAGGACGTCCGTTCGCCCCGAGATCCACGCGACGGCTTGCGTGTGGCACGGGTGGAGCGCGAAGAGGGCCGCCGCAGCCCACGCGCCGAACCCGGCGCCGATGACCCGCTTCGCGAGCCCCCAGACGAGCAGCGTCGCCGCCACGTGAAGAAAGAGGTTGGTCAGGTGGTAGCCCGGCGCATGGACCCCGTAGAAGAGGCGATCGAAGGCGAAGGATAGGACGATGAGGGGCCGAAAGTATTCGACGGCCAGCCCGGGCGGCGTCCACCACGCGCCGCCCTGATCGATCGGCAGCACCCACCCACGCGCGAGGGCGTCGCGCAGCCGGGAGGCGACCTCGATGTGAAAGTAGTCGTCCCCCACGAGCGGGAAGGCGAGCGTCGGAAGAGCGGCCGCCCCCGACAGCAGCGCGAGCGTGGCCGCCCCGCGCGAACGGGTCGACGCCAGGCGCTCCAGCGGGTCTTTCGTGTCGTTCAAATGGTCAGAACGGGATGTCGTCGTCGCCCCCGCCCGCCGACCCGCCCGAGGAAGCCCCCGCGCCCGCGTCCGCGTAATCGTCGAACGGAGGCTCGGCCTCGCGCGCCGCGCGACCGCCCCCTCGCTCCCCGCCCCCCTCGCGCGCCGCGCCGTCCCCCCGCCCGCGGCCGCCCG
>DATGJA010000819.1:0-5490 GCA_035295445.1 Polyangiaceae bacterium
CGTTGACCTTGTCGTGGCACTTGCTGCATGGGGTCGTCTTGTGGGCTCCCTGCAGCGGCCAGCCGGTCAGGGCGTGATCGAGCTTGGCTTGATCGCCGCCCGGCCAACGGATCTGACTCGTGCCGGCACCGATGTGTTCGATGTGGCACTTCTCGCAGGGCTGCCCCTTGTATTGCAGCCCGTGCAGCCCCTGACCCGCCGCGATCCGGGATCCGAGGTCGCCGTGGCACTTGAGGCAGGCGCCCTGGTCCACTCGTTTCCCGGAGCTATGGCAATCGCTGCAGTGGGTGTCTCCCTCCAGAGACGAATGGGCCTTCGACAGCGGCCCGGGGGACAAGAGCTGGGCGGAGGCGATCCTCGTCCACGCAAGCAGCAGCAACGCCAGGCCGACGCACAAGGCTCGGACGAGCGGCGCCTTGCTCATCGGTCGAAGATCCAGCGAAAACCGTAGTACCAGGCGACGCCCACGTGCAGCGAGACGCTCACGATCATCAAGATCGCGAGGAAGCGATGCAGCGATCGCCACGAACGCATCATCGCCGCTCCCGCGTGCGTATCGACCTCCTTTGCCGCAAGCTGCGCGAGCTCGTCGGCGAACGCCTTCGCGAGCCGGGCGTCCGTCCGGCGAACGACGCGCAGAAGCTTGTCGGAGCGAGCGGCGCGCTTGACGACGCGCCGTCGCGAGCGCGCCTCGATGACCCAACGTGGAATCGTGAAGACGGTGCGAACGAACGACGCGTCGTGCGGAAGCGCTGTGACCGGCGCCTCTCTCACGCATTTCTCCACGCCGGACACCAGGCCCGGGAGCAAGGCCCGGAGCTCGCCGAGTCGATCCCGTAGCGGCTTGAGTCCGGCCTTGGGCAGGAGCGCGTGAAGGTAGAACCCGACGATGCCCGTCGCGACGACGATTCCGAGGCTCGCCGATGTCAACGTGGCGATCGGGGTGCGAAGCTGGAATGCGGAGTGAAAGAGGACGAGGAGAGACCCGGAGAGCCCGGTGAACGCGTGCGCGTTGAGCCAGCTGCTCATCGAGCCGAAGCGATCCGAGAGGTGTTTCGCGAACCGCCTTCGAACGAGGTAGAGCAGGTTGGTGAAGATGAGCCCCGTGCCGAAGATGCCGTACCCGTGTCCGAGTGCGCCCGCCGGGTTGAGCGTCCGGTAGTCGGGGTGCCCCGGGCGCGCCGCGAGGCCGAGTCGGTAGAAGCCGTACCCCCGCCACGTCAGGACGGCCGCCACCACGAGGATGACGGAGACGGTGACCCATCTCCCGACGCGACGCGGTGCTTGAACCTGCGCCGGCGAGGTCGTGGCTTGGTTCATCGCGCTATCGAGGTACTCGGTGCTTCGGGTTTTTCGGGGGTTTCGGCGTCTTCTCCGGCGTCCACGCCGAGGCTGGAGGGAGATCGGCGGCCGCGATCGTCGGCGGCGTCGGCGCCGCCGCTGCGGATTCCGAAGCTACTGTCGTAGGGCTCGCGGCCGCGCCCGACGCCGACGGGGGGAGAGCCGCGGGACGCCGAGGGACGATGACGCGACCGGCTGCCAGCCCCGCGCCGACGACCACGATCAGGGCGAGGAAATACGGCATCGTACGAGTCGCCGTCTTTGGCGCGACTTCTCGCAGCGCCTGCAGAAACTCCGGCGAGAGCGTGACGAGGTCCGTCGGTGTCTCGAGAAGACCCTCGTGATCGAAAGGCTCCTGCGCGGTCCCTCGTCTGTTCTGCGTGTGCGTGGTCATGCCGCTCGGCGCTAGGGAACGTGAATGGGGTAGTAGTTGCCGGTGTTGCTCGTCGGACCCCCGCCCGGGACGTGGCATGCCGCCTGGCCGCACGATCCCATCGTCCCTGTGAGCGTCGTGATCATCGGGCGCGCCGTGGTCCCGTCTCGCGCGCCGACGACCGCGGGGAACGTGACGCCGTTGGCATTCCCGCTCCGGATGTAGAAGTTGCCTTCCGGGCCGGAGTACGTGGTCGCGGAGTGGCCCGCGGAATCGACGACGCGCACTTCGACCCCCGGCGCGGGGGTCGCACCCTTGTAGTCGCTGAAGACCGTGCCGCCGAGAAGGAAGCTCGGAGCCTCCGAGCCGGATCCGTGGCAGCCTGAGCTCATGCACGACGCCCCCGCGTGGTGCGAGCTACTCCCCGTCATCGCCGCGTAGGCGGGGGCGCCGCCGAAGGGATCCTGAAAGGCCCCACCGTCGCCGATCGCAGCCACCGGAGGGCTCGCATCGGAGAACGGGTTCGTGCCGACGAGCTGATTGAGGTCGGTCCCTGTGCCTCCGCATCCTGCCTGACCGAGCAGCAGGACTCCGACGACGCGCGCCCCGGCGCGAGGGCGCGCGATCGCTCGCATGTTCGACGAGGATACTGTCGCCATCGATCGTTGGCAGTCACGGCAGGTGGATCGGGGCGACCGTGCACCCCGTGCCGGTGCAATGGCACGCGCTGCAGGCGCCCCCCGTCGAGGCGGGAGGCTGCGACCCCGACTGGAGCGCCGTGAACATGTTCTGTGTGCTCGTCGCGTTTCGCACACCGACGTGGGCAGGTCCCGCGAATCCCGCTCCCGATTTGTAGAATGTCCCTGCCGGCCCCGTGTTGACGCTGGTGGCGTTGCCGTTCGCGTCGACGAAGCGGACCTCCGCTCCGGAAACGGGATTGCCGCTTGCATCGTACAAGGTACCTCCGAATTCGAATTGCGGCGCGTCACCGCCGCCGCCTGCGTGGCAGCGCATGCAATTTTGCCCGGCGTTGTGCGTATTCGGCCCCGTCTTGGGAGCAAAGGCCGGCGCGTTTGCGAAGACGCTCGGAGGGGGCGGCGGCGCGGCGCCGCCGTCTCCGGTGCCCGATGCGCACGACCCCTTCGGAAAGCCGGCGTTGACCCAGTTCTGCAGCGTCGTCACGTCGGTCGCAGGCAAGATGCCGCTCGGCGGCATGGGTGACGACGAATTCTGCATGCGCGCCAGCGACAGCTGCGCCTCGTTCTTGGTGGCATCCTCGTGCGCGGTGGCCATGAGGTCCGCGTACGTGACCAAGCCGGCGAGCGCGCTCGGCACGGGCGGGTCGGAGTGGCAGCCCGTGCAGTTCGCTGCAAGCATCGTGGCGACGTCGCACGGCACGCCGGTCGCCGCGGAGGCGCCGCCATCGGCCGTCGCGGGCGGCGAGGTCGACGACCTGCCCGTCGACGAACCGGCCGTCGAGGTGCTGGCGGCCATTCCGCAGCTGCCCTTGGGGTAGCCGGCGGCCGCCCAGTTCTGCAGGGTCGTCACGTCCGCGGACGGCGGCAGACCGCCGGGCGGCATCGGAGACGAGGAGCTCTGCATGCGGGACACGGAGAGCTGCGCCTCGCTCATCGCCGGACTCTCGTGCGAAGGAGCCATCAGGTCCGCGTAGCTGACCAGGCCGGCGAGAGCGCCGGGCGCCGGCGGGTCGGAGTGGCAGGTGGTGCACAACGCGCCCAGCACCATCGCCACGTCGCACGGCACGCCGTCGGCCGCCCCGGTCCCGCCGTCCGCCGAGACCGAAGCGCCCACGGTGCCGCCCCCGGACGACGTTCCGCTCGATGAGGACGGACCGCCAGCCGACGGTCCGGACGACGACCCCGACGAGGACGAGGCAAGGGCAGCACCTCGGACGACGACGACCGGCGCATCGGGCGAGGGCGCGCCGCAACCTACGGCGATCACGGCGACGAGGAGCCCGGGCGCAAGAGCAATCGGGAGACGCAACGTGCCTGGCGTCAGCATGGGGACGCGTCGGAAAGCATCCTCCGGACCAGCGCAAAAACAGCGGCGAACCGCACGCAAAAGGAGCGCCCGAGGGTGTCGTTCGCGATCCGGCTGATCGGATCGATCATCGCGTGTCCCGGCGGCTCCGGCTGCGTGGAGCCCATCGGCCCGCCGATGACCCCGTCTCCTCGGGAAACAGCGTCCTGGAGAAGCCATGTAGTCGACGCGAGCGTCGAGTCCCACAAATCTCGCGGGGAGAGCGGCGTTCTCGGACATCGGAGTCCAAGAAAATGCTTTCGTACCTACGTGGGGGGACGCGCTTTTTCACGGCTCGCGTTGCTGTCGACCATCGTCTTTTGGGCCTGCGGGTCGGGCAACGGGAGCGGAGGAGGAGGCGGCGGCGGTGGCGCCGGGAGCAGCGGCGGGAGCTCCACGCCGGGGTGCACCGCGGAGGCAGCGTGCACTCCCGCAAACGCCTGCGACGTCGGAGTCACGTCGTGCGCCTCCGGAACGCCGCAGTGCGTGGACACAGGAAAGTCTGTCGCCGACGGGACGGCGTGCGGAAACGGCTCGGTTTGCGACCAGGGCCGCTGTGGCGCGTGCTCGCAGGGCGCTTCGTGCACGCCCTCCAACCCCTGCCATGCGGGCACCACGTCCTGCTCCCCCGGCACGGCGACGTGCGCCGACACCGGCGCGAACGTCGCCGACGGCACCTCCTGCGGGAACGACCAGGTCTGCAGCGGCGGCGTCTGCAGCCCGTGCACGGCGGGTGCGGCCTGCACCCCCGCGAACGGCTGCCACGTCGGCGCGACGTCGTGCGCGACGGGCACGTCCACCTGCGTCGATACGGGCATGAACGCTCCCAACGGCAGCGCCTGCGGGACCAACGAGGTCTGCGAAGACGGCGCGTGCGGAGCTTGCGCTCAGGGGGCCCCGTGCTCGAATCCGCCCAGTCCTTGCCACACCGGCCGGCTCGACTGCTCGAGCGGCGCGCCGTTGTGCACCTCCACCGGCGCGGCAGTGGCCGACGGCACCCGATGCGGGACCGGCGAAGTCTGCCTCACGGGAACGTGCGTCGCCTGCCAGGAGGGGCAGGCGTGCACGCCACCGGGCGAGCCGTGCCAGACGGGCTCGACGAGCTGCGCGACCGGCACGAGCGTCTGCGTGCCGACCGCTCAGGCGGCGGCGGATGGCACCTCGTGCGGACCGAACGAGGTCTGCAAGGGCGGCATCTGCGGACCGTCATGCGCCGCGCCGGTCTCGTGTCCTTCATCGAACCCGTGCCAGACCGTGACGACGTCGTGCTCGGGAGCGTGCGACGTCGTCACGAACCTTCCCGACAACACGCCCTGCGGCGCCGGGACGGAGACCGCGATGTATTGTCAGTCCGGGGCGTGCGACCTGTGCGTGCGCGCTGTGACGGCTTGGTGGGGGACCGGCGATTCCTCCCAGGGCACCCTGACGAGCCCCAGTCTGCCGACATCCACGAGCCCCTTCTCCTCGGCGGTCACCATCCACTACTCGATGGCCGCAGGCGGGGGGGGTGGGGGCGGCGTGGCCACCCAGGGCGGCCACGGCGTCAGGAGTCAGATCATCTACGGGTCGGCCTCGCCATCGAACGCCCTCTTCGTGCTGGGAGGCGCCGACGGCGCCACCGGCGCGGGTGGAGGGGACGGCGCGACCGTGACCGATCAATCCTTCACGCTCCACCCGACGGACTTCATCGCCGTGCTCGTGGGCGGGGGCGGGGCCGGCGGCGGCGGCGGGGC
>DATGJA010000820.1:0-3341 GCA_035295445.1 Polyangiaceae bacterium
TCCTCCACGGACGCCGAAACGAAGCGGGAGACGACGTCCCCCTCGTTCGTGTTGACGATCCCGGCGAGGGGGTCGCGCGGACAGTCGGTCGCGTCCTTGCCGGCGAGCCGCAACCGCTCCTCGAGCGCGCGCGAGGCGACGCCGAAGGCGTCGGCGCCGAGCAGCTGGTTGGTGTTCGGGAGCACGGTCGGATGCATGGCGAAGAAGACCAGCGCTCCGAGCGGGCAAGGCGAAGCCGGCGTGGCAGCGTCGCGCAGCTCGAGCACCGAGAGGTCCGGGTCGATCGCGCAGAGCTCGGAGCGCTCGGGGCAGTTGGCCGCCCACGGCGGCTCGCGGTTGCGGACGAACGCGGCGATGTCCCGGTTCCTCGTCAGCGTCAGGACCTCGGTCCGCGCCCATCGGAGCTCGGCGCGTCGGGCGTGATGGTAGGCGTCGACGACCGCGGCCGCGATGCTCTTCGCCAGGCGGTCCACGATCGCTTCGTCGAACGCGGGAAGCTGCGTGCTGCCGAAGCCGGTGTAGGCTGCCCCGTCGAGATAGTGAGCCGGCCCCGCGTGCGTGTGGGTCGCGGAGAGCATCAGCCTCGGCGCGGGGATGGCGACGCCGGCCCGCGCGACCTCCTGGGCCACTCGGCGCTGAAGCAACATCCCCATCGCCGGCAGATCGCAGGGGACGATCGCGAGCGCCGCGTCCCCTTGTTTGAAGACGAAGGCTCGGCAATAGAGGCGCGTCCACAGGCCGTGCGTCACCCTCGCGTCCGGGCCGTGGCCGAACGTGGAGACGCCGGGCGGCAGCGTGATCTCCGCGCGGCTGACGCCGACCTCGACGCTCGAGGGCGTCGGCGCGAAGCTTGGCGCCGACGCTGTCACCGCTGGAAAGTGTGCGTGCGCGCACCCCGCCAGCGTCGCGGCGATGCCCAGAGCGATGGCGCGGACGTTCACGGCTGCACCGCGAGCCACGAGTCGAGCCGCAGCGTCACTCCGAACGTGAGCGTCGTGACGACCACGTGCGCGTGACCCTCGTTCGCGGGAATGAGCTGCGCGACCTGGACGGACGGGACAAGGAGCCCGTAGGTGAGCACGTGGTCGCCGAGCTCCCACGGACGGCGGGTATGCGAGACGCGGTAGAGGGCGTCGACCTCGTAGACCCACCCGAGCGCGAACGGATACCCCCCATCGTCGGGAAGGATACCCGCCGCCGGCCCGAGCTTGCCCTCGAACCCCAGGTGCGGCCCGTCGGGCACGGGCTGCACTCCATATCCCACGGTCACGTCGGCCCAGCCGCGGGCCTGCCGATCGGTCCCCTCGCCTGGAGGGGCGAACGACACGCCACCGCCGAGGACGACACCCTGGCTCGAGTCGGGAAACGCACTGTAGCCCGCGGTCACGCCGACGGGCACCTCGCCGCCCGACAGAGGGACCATGGCGTTGGGGCCGACATACGCGCCACACGACGTCGTCAAGAGCGCCAGGACGGCGGCCACGACCCAATGAACCTTCCTCGTCATCGAGACCCCCGCTCAGAAGAACAGCCCGGAGTTGACTTCGAACGCGAGAACGAAGGAGCCACCGAACATGGACCGGAGCGGCCGGCGCGGATCGTCCGACCGCCACCCGATCCGAACACGTCCCTCGCCCTGGAGGATGTCGGCGCCGACGGCCGCGCGCGCCGGCTCGTTCGGGCTGAGGAGGAAGTTCAACACCTCGGCGTCCCAGCCCGTCAACGTCGCCCCCGTGTCTTGGAGCGCCCAGTACAGCCGGGCGCCCATCACGCCGAGCGTCAGTGAGTTCCCGAAGACGTTCGTGCCGAGGAGGTCGAGCGGCGATCCAGAGCGGAAGGCCGAAGCGAGCCCGAAGAGAAGGAGCGTGCCGACGGGCGTTCTCACCTCCGCGACCCCCACGGAGCGAAACTGCTGCCCTTGCCCCGCCAGCATCACCCCCTCCGCGACCCCGACGTTGGCCTCGACGAGGGCCCGCGTGTGACGGGCGGGAAATATGCCTTGGGCGCTGTACGTGACTCCCACGCCCGCGCCGCCCCACGCGCTCACCGCCGACGTGTCCTCGAAGGGCCCCGCGTACGTGGCCGCCAGGCTGGCGAGGATCTGCACCTTGAGGCCGCGCCCGAACGAGTCGCTCCCCTGGAGCGTCGTGGCGTCGGCCTGGGAATCGGGCCAATCCGTCAGCAGCGGGACCCATAGGTACGCGATGCAGCGCGCGTCGCGTTCTTTCGAGCCGCCCTGGTCCGCAGGCCCTGCTTCGCAACGGTCCTTGCTCTTGTCGACGCCGAGGATCGGCAGCGGATCGCCGAGGACGGCCGAGGTGAGCGCCCCGGGCTGCGGCTCGGGCGACCCCGCGTCGGCGGGCAGGAGGGGCGCCGCCCGGACGAGCACGTCCAGCGCCCGGCGAAACTGGTCGCGCGCCTTCTTTGCCCAGCAGGCCATCGGGTCCGGTTGGCCTTCTTCGTCCCGATGGTCCTTGCACGAGGCGGGAAGCTCCTTGGTCAAGCCGGGGAGCGGGTCGAGCAGCACCGTCTGCCACGCGATGTCGCACTGTTCGGGCGTGTCGTGCATCGACGCCCAGTCGCGGCACGTCGCGTCCTTCACCTCGGGCTCGATCTGGGCGTCTTCGGCCTTCGCCTCGTTGGTTCCCAGCGGCGCCAGCTTGAGCGCGAGGGCGAAGGCCGTCTGGATGCGCGCGACGGCCTCGTCGACGTAGATTCGATCCTCGGCCGAGGCGAAGCCGTCGCCGTGCGCGATCCAGCACCGATCGAGCATCGCCCCCGTCCACGCGGGCGCGTCGCTGGGCTCGGAGCAGCGGAGCTGCGTCAGCGCGCGCGTGACGCCGAGACCTTCGCGGTTGAAGTAGTCGTGGCGCTGCGCGCGCTTCTGATCGACGGCGACCGCCGGGTCGGTCACGATGTGCCCGGCCGCCATCCCGTCCTCGATGAAGTGAAGGGCGAAGGCGTGCTCGAGGAGCGCCTCGGTGCGCATGGTCCGCCGCAGCGCGGCGTCGGGCTCACGCTGGCTCCGGGCGGCGAGCTGGAGGGACCTCGCGTGGTGCGCCATCAATTGGGCGAGCGAGTTGTCGAGGTCTCCGGTCGCCGCGTCGGTGAGGGTGATCGTGACCGACGACGTCGGATCGTGAAAGTGCGTCTTGGCGTTCTTCGCGCGCGTGATGTACTGCTGGCCGTCGATGGCGAGCAGGCTCTCGTCGAGCGCGCGCACGTAGTCGCGGGGGATGAGGGACGTCGTCATGTGGCCGCCCCTCGACGCGATCTGCCGCCACACGTCCATGGTCCAGATCCTGGCCGCCTCCGGGGGCACCTGCTCCTGAAAGGACTCC
>DATGJA010000821.1:0-23229 GCA_035295445.1 Polyangiaceae bacterium
GCCCGCGCCCGCGCCCGCGCCCGCGCGCCGCTCCCGCGCGCCTACTCCTCTTCGTACGGCACCGCGCGCTCCGCGGCCTCCCAGATCGCTCGCATCGCGGGCCTCTCCTGCTCCTCCAGCAAGTGCCCCACGAGCCCGGCGCAGCGCGCGAGGATCGCGAAGCCGCGCAGGATCCCCGCCGGCACGCCGCAGTCGGCCAGCGCTGCTGCGACGGCGCCGGTGGCGTTGATCGTGACGTGCTTTCCGTACGCCTCGTCCACCGCGCGCCCGAGGACGCCGAGCGCCTCGATGTGGCGCCCGGCGACGCCGTGGTCTTCGGCGACGCGAAAGATGCACGGGGTCCGAGGATCATCCGGCTTGTGCTCGGGGTGGCCGAAGCCCGGCACCGGACGGCGGGCGGCGTGGTGCTCGCTGGCGATGCGCGCGGCTTCGGCCTCGACGCCCCCCGAAGCCCCCACCAGGCGGGCCAGCAGCGCCGCGCACCCCTCGACCGTGCCGACGAAGACGCTCCCCACGCCGAGGATCCCCGCCGCCACGCCCCCCTGCAGCGCCTCGGGGGCGCTCGACCCGACGAGGCGCGCCGCGAGGACGCTCGGCGTCAGGCCGTGCTCCATGAGCGCGACCAGGCACGCGTCGACGACCGCCGTCTGCCCGGGTGTCGGCAGGCGCCCGAGCACCTGGAAATACGTCATCTCGGTGAACGTGACCTTCCCGAGGAGGTCGCGGCACAGGCTCTTGCCCCGGACGAAGACGTCCTCGGGAGAGTGGGTGGCGATGCGGGTGACTGGGGCGGGGAAATGGCTCATGGGGAGGGGTCTTCGCGAGGGACGCGCTTCTCGAGCTCGTGACGTTGAATCTTGCCCGAGGCGCTTCGAGGGAAGGCGTCGGCGGGCAGGAACACGATGTCCTTGGGCTGCTTGTAGCCGGCGAGCTCGGCGCGGCAGCGCTCGCGCAGCGCCTCGATCGTGAGCGAGTCGTCGCGGCGCGCGACGAAGGCCACGGGGACTTCACCCCAGCGCGCGTCGCGCCGCCGCACGACCGCCGCGTCGGCGACGCGCGGATCTTGGAGCAGGACGCGCTCTATCTCGGCGGGGTAGATGTTCTCGCCGCCGGACTTGATGAGGTACTTGACGCGATCGACGAAGTCCAAGGTCCCGTCGGCGTTTCGCACGAAGACGTCGCCCATGTGAAACCAGCCTCCGCGAAAGTCGTGCGCGTTGGCCTCCGCGGCGCGAAAGTATCCGCTGAAGAGCGTCGGCCCGCGCATGCAGAGCTCTCCGGGCGTCCCGTCGGGGACGTCGGCGTCGTTCTCGTCGACCAGGCGGACCTCGCAGTACGGGCTCTGCTCCTTGGACAGGCGCTTCGGCGCGACGCCCACGGGAATGAGGTTGGACGAGCACGGTGGACATCCGGTCTCGGTGGCCCCGAAGGTGTTGGCGTAGGGCGCTCCGAGCAGGCTCGTGATCTCGGCGATCTGCGCGGGTGGAACGAGGTCGGCCATGACGCCGCAGACCCGGACGCCGCGCGCGACCACCGCGCGCCGCCGCAGCTCCGCCGCCATGGCCCCCACCATCCCCGGCATGAGCAAGAGCCACCCGAGCTCCCGCGTGGCCACGATCTCCGCGATCCGCGGCGCGTCGAAGCCGTCGACCACGATCACGGTCCCGCCCGACATGAGCGCGCCGAGGGACCACTCGGCGGCGCCCATGTGATAGAGCGGCGACCAGGCGACGAACGCGTCGGTCGACGCGACGCCGAACTCGGCGCGCAACACGAGGTTGCGCGCCACCTCGGCCCGGTGGCTCAGCACGGCGCCCTTCGGCAGGCCCGTCGTGCCGCTCGTGTAGAGGATGAGCAGGCCGTCCTCCGCGTCGACCGGCTCCGCCGGATCGGCCGCCGCCCCGGGCGCGTCGGCGAGGAGCCGCTCGTACGCCTCGCCGAAGACGATGGGCGCGAGCGCATCGGGCACGAGGGGGGCGAGCTTGTCCGCGTGCCGCGGCGACACGATCGTGCCGATCGGATCGACCAGGCTCACGCAGTGCGCGAGCTCCGGAGGCGCCAGCCGCCAGTTCTGGCAGGCGACGATCGCGCCGATCCGGGCCGCCGCGAGGAACACTTCGAGGTACTCGATGCGGTTCTCCGAGAGGAGGACGATCCGCGACCCCCGCCGTACGCCGCGGGCGTGAAGCGCTCGCGCGAGAAGGCGGGTGCGCCGATCGAGCTCTCCGTACGTGAGGCGGCGCGTCGTGTCCTCGATGGCAGGGCGATCCGGGTGCACCCGGGCGCGCGCCGCGAAGAGCGTGGCGACGGTGCTCGACGCGGCGGCGGCGATCAAGCGGGCGGACTCCATACGCGTTGCCCTACGGTCGCGCCGGATCGAACCGCGACCGCATCCCCTCGAAGAGCCCGAGAAAGCTCGCGTCGACGAGCGGCGTCTCGCGCGCCCAGGCGGTCGTCCGGAAGGGCAGGGCCGACTCGAACATGATCCACAGCGAGTCGTCCGGGATCCGCGCCGGTCGCTCGGCGGCGTCGTCGGGCTGCGAGAGGACCTCGTCGTACGACTTCGTCGAGATGCCGTGCGACGTGAGGATCGGGGACACGAACGTGCTCCCGGGCACGTACCCGGAGCGCTCGTCGGGCTCGCCGCGGACGACCGCGTTGATCTCGCTCGCGGCGTTGCGGTGCATGTACGGAGGTCGAAAGCTGTGCTCCGAGACGACCCAGCGCCCGGGAAAGACGACGAAGTCGGCGACGGCGCGTCCCCAGTCGTCGAGCGGCGCGGTGAGCACCGTCAGGATGGAGGGGTCCGGGTGGTCGAAGGTCACCGAGCCCATCGCGTTGAAGAGGGAGAGGTCGTACGAAAACGCGACATGGTTTCCCTGCCACGCGACGACGTCGAACGGCGAGTGCGCCTGCCGGGCCGCGAAGAGGCGACCGCCGACCTTGTGCACGAGCTCGAACCCGGAAGGGCAGGTGCGGTCCTCGTACGAGGCCGTGGGCGCCAAGAAGTGCCTCGCGTCGGCGAGGCCGTTCGAACCGATGGGCCCCCGCTCGGGCAGGCGCAGCCGTCGTCCGAAGATCTCGAGCATCCACCCGCGGGCTGCCCCGCCGGGCACGCCGACGGCGAACTTCAGCGCTCGCGGCACGAGGATGACGGACCCTGGACCCGCCCGCAGCCAGCCGATCTCGGTCCGGCACTCGAGCGTCCCCTCTTGCGGGACGATGAGGACGTCGCCGTCGGCGTCGGAGAAGCTGCGGTCCGCCATGTCGGCGTTCGCGGCATAGAGGTGCACGGCGAAACCGGGCCCCGAGGACGGGTCGCCCGCTCCCCCGAGCGTCACCATTCCGTCGAGGAAGTCGACCCGCGCGGGGGGCTGCGGGATGGGGAGCGGTCGCCACCGCGTCCGGTTCGGCGCGACCTCGCCGAGCTCGTTCGTGAAGCGTGCCGACGGCAACGGCGCGAACGCGTCGTGCGAGAAGGAGGCGCGGATGCGGTACATCCATAGCTTGGAGTTCTCGGCGTTGCGCGTCGTGAAGGGCGTCCCGCTCAAGAGCTCCGGATAGAGCCCGTATGGCGCCGGACGGGGGGTGTTCTGCCGCCGCGGCAGCGCCCCTGGGAGAGCCTCGGACTCGTGGATCGATCCGAGCCCCGGCTGCGTCGTCGGCGCACGCGGCCCGAGGAGCGGCGCTGTCGGCGAGACGGCCGCAGGTCGCGGCCAGGCGCGCTCGAGCATGGCGGTGAGCGCCGCGCGATCGACCGCGAGCGGCCCCGGCTCGGCCGACGCGAGCACCGCGTCGACCACGCGCGCGATTCCGTCACGCGGCATCCCGAGGCTCTCGAGCCCCGCGGGGGCCTGCGTCGCGCGCGCGAGGCGCTCCATGCCGAGGACGGGGTCGATGGCGCCGAGCGCCCGGGCGATCGCGCGCATGGCGTCCGGGGCCGTCGCCCGATAGAGGCGGACGACGTGGGGCAAGAGGGCGGCGTGGGTTGCGGCGTGTGGGAGCCCGAACGCG
The DNA here is from genome assembly GCA_035295445.1 of Polyangiaceae bacterium. Taxonomy (GTDB): domain Bacteria; phylum Myxococcota_A; class Polyangia; order Polyangiales; family Polyangiaceae; genus Palsa-1150. The sequence continues at coordinate 4,015 of DATGJA010000821.1, forward strand.
CCCCCGAGGACGTGGCAGAGCTTGTGGTGCAGCCCGCCGCCGGCGTCGGCGAACGCCAGCCCCGCGAGGTACGCGCCCTCGAGGGCCTCCTCGCGCGCGAGCTGGTCGTGCCGCACGCTCGAGCGAAGCGAGAGTTCGGACGACACACCCAAGGGCTGGTCGTGCCGCACGCTCGAGCGAAGCGAGAGTTCGGACGACACAACCGAGAGACGCAAGAGCGCGCCCGCGACGAGCCGGAGCGCCTCCTCCGCCGCCAAGCGCGTCGCGCGATCGGCCCCGTCGACCCACAGCGCCTCCGCGGCGTGGGCCATGGCGTTCCAGAGGCTCGCGACCGTCGTGTCGCTCGGCAGCGCGGCCGTGAGATCGGGATCGTAGACGACCAGGACCGGTCGCACGCGCTCGTCGCGCGCGACGCGCTTGGTCCCCCCTTCGGTGACGCCGTAGACGGCGGTCATCTCGGAGCCGGAGTATGTCGTCGGCACCGCGAACACGGGGACGGACCGCCCGCGCGCGACGAGGGCCTTGGCGAGGCCGATGGCGGATCCTCCACCGAAGGCGAGCAACGCGTCCGCGCGGCGCCGGTCGAGCTCGTCCGCGCCCTCGGCCACCGCATCGGCGGGGACGTGCTCGCGCGCGAGGCCCAGGACGCCCGCGGAGCGAGCGCCGAGCCGGTGCGCGACCTCGCCCGCCTCGCGTGTACGGCCTGGGGTGCACAGGACGACGACCCGCTCCGCGCCCGTCGCCTCGACCTCCCGCGGCAGGCTCTTCGTGGCGCCCGAGCCGAAGAGGATTTTGGTCGCGCCATGTCGTGCCGAAAACTGCCGTCCCATAAGCCGCTCCCGTCGGTGCTTGTTGAGTACCCTCCCCAGCGCCTAGCATCGCGCGAACCACGTCAACCAGCGAGGAGATCTCATGAAGCTCCATTTCCATCCCGCGTCGACGAGCTCGCGTACCGTCACGCTCTTTCTGGCCGAGGCCAACATCCCCTACGAGCCGGTGGTCGTCGACATCCTCACCGGGGCGCACCACAAGGAGCCGTTCATTTCTCTCAACCCGAACGCGCAGGTCCCTGTGCTCGAGGACGGCGACTTCGTCATGACCGAGTCGTCGGCGATCCTCAAGTACGTCGCCGACAAATACAACTCGCCAGCATACCCGAAGGACGCCAAGCAGCGCGCGCGCGTCAACGAGCGCATGGACTGGTTCAACACCAACAAGTACCGCGAGTGGGGTTATCACCTCATCTACCCGCAGGTGTTCCCGCATCACATCCGCAAGCCGGAGGCGGCGCAGAAGGCGATGCTCGAGTGGGGCAAGGAGAAGTCCGAGGCCTGGCTCAAGCTCCTCGACACGCACGTCATCGGAAAGCAGAAGTACCTCTGCGGCGACCAGATCACGATCGCCGACTACTTCGGCGCGGAGATCCTCTCGGCCGGGGACCTCATCGGCGTGAACTTCAAGCGCTTCCCGAACGTCGACCGCTGGAACCAGACGATGCGCGCGCTCCCGACCTGGAAAAAGGTCAACGAGGTCCTCGACGGGTTCGCCGCGTCGATGCGTGGAAAAGAGTTCGTCACGATTTCCTGAGGGTCCAAGCGGGCGAAAGCCCCGCCCCTCCAGTAAACTGCGGGGCGCAGATGGCTCCCGAAGCAAACGATCGGTCCGGTCCTCTCTCGCCGGGTGAGCTCCTCGCGGGAAAGTACCGGATCGAGCGCCTGCTCGGCGCGGGGGGCATGGGCACCGTGTACGCGGCGTACCACGAGCTTCTGCGCCAGCGCGTGGCCGTCAAGCTGCTCAAGGCCGAGATCGCCGACAACGCCGGCGCCCTCGCGCGATTTTTGAACGAGGCGCGCGCCGCCGCCAGCATCCAGAACGAGCACGTCGCGCGCGTGATGGACGTGGGACAGCTCGAGGGTGGGACCCCCTATATGGTCCTCGAGTACCTCGAGGGGACCGATCTCGCCGTGCTCCTCGACCGCCGCGGGCCGCTGCCGGTCGCGGAAGCGGTCGACTACGTCCTTCAGGCGCTCGAGGCGCTGGCGCAGGCCCACTCGGCCGGCATCGTCCACCGAGACCTCAAGCCGGCGAACCTCTTCGTCTCGGCGCAGCCGAGCGGGGACGCGCTCGTCAAGGTGCTCGACTTCGGGATCTCCAAGGCCAACGCCTTGCTCTCACCGGACGGCGCCATCACGACGACCGAGTCGATCCTCGGGACGCCGTCGTACATGTCGCCGGAACAGCTGCGCAGCACCAAGAACGTCGATCACCGGACCGACGTCTGGGCGCTCGGCGTGATTCTGTACGAGCTCTTGGCCGGCCGCCCGCCGTTCGCCGGCAGCACGGTGGGCGAGCGGCTCGTCGCCGTCATCGAGCAGCCGATCCCACCGCTCCGGTCGGTCCGTCCGGACGTGCCGCCGGAGCTCGAGGACGTCGTCATGCGTTGCCTCGCGCGCGACCTCCGCGCCCGCACGCAGGACGTGGCGCAGCTCGCCACCGAGCTCGCGCCGTTCGGTCCTCCCGGCGCGCGCGATCGCGCGCAGCGGGTGAGGCGAACCCTCGGCGCGGAGCGCGAGCCGTCGGGGGCGCGCGAGCGTACCGCGACCTTCATGCACGGGGCCGAAGTGAGCACGGGCTCTCCCAACAGCGGCCAGACCGAGACGGCGTGGCGGCAGGAGGATCGCGTCCCGCGCTCCGGCCGCCGCGGACCGGGCAAGTGGATCTGGCCCGTCATCGTGGGGGTCGTCGCCATCGTGGCGCTCGCGGGGGGGGCGTGGAGGTTGGTCGCGGGCCCGCAGGTCGTGCCGGTCGAGGCGAAGCCCTCCTCGGCTCCGGAGGCGCCCGCGCCCGCGCCCGACCCTGCGCTCGCGCCCGACCTCGCGCCCGCGCCCGAGCCTGCGCTCGCGCCCGAGCCGACCTTCCCCGCGCCGTCGGTAACGACGGCGATCCCACGAACGCCGCCTGCGGTGGCGGGCAAAGCCAAGGAACCGAGGCGCGAGACGCCGCGTCCCGGCGCGAGTGCCGTAGCGCCCGCTTCGAGCGTCGAGTACAGTCCCTCGCGCGACAGTCGGCTCTAGCTGACTCACCACGCGAGGAGGAAGGGTGCCGGGGCGTCGATCGGTTCGTCGGTGGGGGGTCGTGTGCGTGGTCCTCGGGTCGCTCCCGTCCGCCGGTCGCGACGCGCGCGCCCAGTCCAACACGGCGCTCGCCGAGCAGCTCTACCTCGAGGGGCAGAAGCTGATGCAGGCGGGGCGGGTGGACGACGCGTGCGCCAAATTTGCCGACAGCGAGCGGCTGGATCATGCGCTCGGCACGCTCATCAACCTTGCCGTGTGCCACGAGAAGCAGGGCAAGATCGCGACGGCGTGGGGCGAGTTCACCGACGCCGCCGCGCAGGCGTCCAAGGGCGGACAGCGCGACCGCGAAGGGTTCGCCCGCGGCCGCGCCGAGGCGCTGGAGCGTCGGCTGCAGAAGCTCATCATCGAGATCGCCGCGCCCGTGTCCGGCATGGTGGTCAAGCTCGACGGTCAGGCGCTTCCTCCGAGCGCGCTCGGCACGGCGATCCCGCTCGACCCGGGGGACCACCAGCTCGACGCGGACGCGCCGGGGAAGAAGACGTGGCGCCAGACGAAGCTCAACCTCGGCCCGAGCGCCGTGCTCACGCGCGTGCAGATCACCTTCGAGGACGACGCCCCCGCCACGGCCGCGAACAAGGCTTCGTCCGCGGGTCCATCAGCCGACGCCGCGGCGGGGGCAGCGGGCGGTGAGCCTTCGCGCGCGACTCCCGGCAACGGCGGGCGGACGGTCGGTCTCGTCCTCGGGGGCGTCGGCCTCGTCGGCGTCGGCGTCGGCGTCACGATGCTCGTCCTGGCGTCATCGCTGAGCAGCCGCAGCGACGACGAGATCCACCGCGGCGACGTGGCGACCGGTCACAACGATCACGAGGCGGCGGTGGGCGACCAGACCGTGGGGTACGTCGTCGGCGGCCTGGGCATCGCGGCGCTCGGCGTCGGCGCTTACTTCTTCCTGAGCTCCACCGGAGGTCCTGCGTCGGGGACCGCGCGCAGCGTCCGCGTCCTTCCCAGCGTCGGGCCGGGCTACGCGGGCTTCGCCGCGCGCGGCGCGTTCTGAAGCGGCTCTCGATATATGAGCCTCCCGACCGGGACACGGCGACCATTTCGCGGTGATCCGAGGCTCCGTATGAACCGGGCGGCGCGCAATCTCGTGGCAGCGGAGGTCGCCCTGAGCCTCGCGGCGCTCTGGGCGTGCGACGGGGCCAGCCCATCGATCGAATCCGGCGACGCGGCGGCGTCGGGCACGGGAGCCTCCTCGGGGGCGGCGGCGAGCGGCTCGGCCGGCGCGACGGGGAGCTCGGGAGCGTCCTCCTCGGGATCTGCGGGTGGTTCCGGATCGGTCGGATCCGGGTCGGGGCTCGCATCGTCCTCCGGATCGTCCGGCGGGACGGGCGGGTCGAGCGGCAGCTCGGGCTCCGTGCCCACTTCGGGTTCGATGTCCGGCTCGGGCTCGGCGTCCGGCTCGGGACCGACCTCCGGCTCGGGATCGGGGGCGGACGCAGGGGGGAGCGTGGACTCCGGACCGGTGACGTGCCCGGACGCCGGCGCCGGAGCGAACGTCTGCAAGACGAACGCGGTCGCGCAGTCGTTCAACGCCGGCCTCACGTACTACCAGCAGACGGCGGCCAACAACTGCGGGGTGCCGTGGCCCTCCGACGGCATGTACACCGCGCTGTCGACCAATCTCTACGACGCACCCTCGGGCTCGGCTTCTTGCGGCAAGTGCGTCCAGGTCAACGGAAAGACGCTCTTGGTCGTCGACCAGTGCCCGCAATCCAGCAACCAGGCCCAGTGCTCGACCAATCACCTCGATCTGAGCCCGACGGCCTTCCAGGCGGTGCAGGGGAGCTTGAACCCGGGGGTCGTCAACAACAGCCCCGGCTTGCCGGTCAAGTTCGTCCCCTGTCCTGTGTCGGGCAACATCCAGTACTCCTTCTCCTCGTCCACGCAGCAGTACTACCTCGCCGTCGTCATCCTCAACGCGAGGTACGGGATCTCCGGCGTCGAATACCGCATCCCGAACACGTGCGGGTGGACCGCTCTCGGGGGACGCAGCGACGCGGACGCGCACTTCACGATCAACGGCGCTCGGGTGCCCAACCCGGTGGATCTGCGCGTCACCGACGAATGGGGGCACGTGCTCGAGGACGACGGGGTCAAGTGGCAGGCCGGGCAGACGGTGACCGGCGGCGGGCAGTTCCCGAGCTGTCCGTGACGGTCCCTCCAGGACTCTCGGGGCGCGGCGTCGCGTTTCTCAGGCCGGGCGCTATGGTGGCGTCATGCGGTCCGAGGCGGCGGCGGTTTTCGTTGCCCTCGCGTTGCTCGATCTCGGGGTGGGCTGCGGGGGCGGGCCGGCCGCCAACGCGCGGCGCGATGGGTCCGTCGGCGCGTCGGATGGGTCCCTCGAAGCCAGGGTGCCGGATGCGCCCTCGGGAGCGGATGCAGCGGAAGACGCCGGCGCGTCCGCCAACGGCGACGAGCACGGCGACCCGTCCGACGCGGCGTACCTGACAGACGCCGCCGACGCCGCCAATGGCGCCGAAGCCATGGCCCTGCTGACCTGTCCCGAACTGGCGAGCGCCCATCCCTGGCAGGACGCGCTCGGCGGGCGAACGTTGGCCGACCGAGGGACGATCGTATCGTGCGCGCACGTCGGGTCCTTCACCCAGGCCCAGGTCGCGCAGAATTCAGCGTTCCCCCAGCAGCTCGGCAAGCCGACCAATGGGTACGAGCTCTTCATCGTCCAGTACGTTTCGGAGGGTCGCCCTGACGTGGCCGCCACGGTGACGGCGCTCCTTTATCTTCCGACCGGCGGCGCGAACCACGTCCCCATCGTGGCGGTGGATCACGCGACCTCGGGAATGGGGCCGTCCTGCGGCCCGACGCACACGACGAGCATCGTCGATTCGCTCGCCGTGCCGCTCGTGGGGCTCGGGTACGCCGTGGTCGCGACCGACTATGCGGGCATGGGCGTCGACAACGGCATGACGTCCTACCTCGTGGGGGACGCCGAGGCCGCCGAGACGCTCGACTCCGTGCGCGCGCTGCTCCGGTTTCACGAAGCCCGCTTCGATGCCGCCCAGCTGGGCGCGGACTTCTTCGTCATGGGCCACTCGCAGGGGGCACACGCCGCGCTCTTCACCCACGCCGCGTTCGATCCCGGGGTCGGAGTGAACTTGCTCGGGTCTGTCTCGTTCGCTCCGGGTCTCGGCAATGCCAAGGACTGGAGCGCATTCTTCAATTCGGTCAACACGCCCGTGAGCACCCTGGAGGTGTTCGCGGCGATGTCGCTCTACTCCAGGATGCTCTGGGCGGGCGGGCCGGCGGCGAGCACCTGGCTGTCCACGGTCGCGCAGACTCAGCTGCCGGTCATGGTGCACGACGACTGCAGCACGAGCCTGCTCTCCGTTGTCCCCGCTCGCTTCGGCGCGCAGGGCGACCTGTACCAGCAGAGTTTCCTGGCCGCTTCGCAGGCGTGCTCTTTCCAGAGCCCGTGCTCCGGTTTCGAGCCCTGGTCGTCGGCGCTGATCGCCGACCAGCCGGGGGACTTTGCGAGCGCCGTACCGGCGTTCATCGCCCAGGGCAGCGCCGATACGATCGTCCCGCCGGCGACGACGGCGTGCATCGTCCAGCGGCTGACGTCGCGTGGGACCCCAGTGCAGGCATGCAGCTACGCGGGAGCGGACCACACCAGCATCGTCACGACCGCGCTCCCCGATGCGCTGCGCTGGCTCGCGGCTCGCCGCGCGGGCGGAACCGCCACCCCTTGCGCGACGACCCTCTCCGCGACGTGCGGATGAGGGTCACCGCCGGAGCTCAGAAACAGCTCACGGCGACGTTGCAAAAGGCCCCGAGATTCGAGGCGCCGCCGCCCCCATTGAAGAAGGCGCAACCGAAGTCGTACGTGCCGTTCGCCGTCACCGGAACGACGAAGGACGTGTCACACGAGCTGCACGTGCTGTTCACGACGGCAGGCCAATAGCAAGCAAACCCCCCCAAAGTGTCCGTGCCGCCGCTCACCCGGTACGCGACTTGGCCCTGCGAGTTCGCCGGAGGCGATACGGCCGCGCTGTTCAGGGGCGAGGTGCAGAGAAACGTCGTCGAGATGATGAGGCAGTGACTTGACGCGCCGACGGCGAAGGAGGTCACCGGATACGTGTAACTCAACGAATTCGCCGTCGACGAAATCGCGATCTCGCCGGCGTTTCCCGCGGGCGTCGTCGCCGCCGTCATGACGTGTCCCGCGCCCTCCAGCGTCGTGACGCGCGAGTCGAGGTTGCTGAAGTTGCTGTTGAGATCCGCCGATTTCAGCGCCTGGCCCGCGGTCCACGTCACCGGGACGCTCGCGTAGGCGATGGCGCTCAAACCGACCACGGCCGCCGGGATGCCGACTCGGAGAGCGACGCGCTTGGCGCGCGGCGGAACTTCGAGATCGATCACGTACACGTTTATTCTCACGGCTCCTCCTCGTATATCCGTGCGATCCTCGCGCGTAGGTCACTGCAGACAGCACTGGTCGATGTTGGTTTGATCGGTGACGCAGGGGATGCAGGCGCACGATCCTTGGGTACAGCGCTGGCCCGTCGTACACGAGTGCGAGGGCGCGCATCCGCCGCAATTGTTCGGGTCCGTCATCGTGTTGACGCAGGCGCCGCCGCACGACGCGTATCCCCCCGCCGTGTTGCATTGAAAGCCGCACGTCCCCCCGGCGCACGTCGGTGTGGCGTTCGCCACGGTCGTCGTGCAGACGTGTCCGCAAGCTCCGCAGTTGTTCGAATCCGTCTGCGTGTCCGTACAAGTCGTTCCACAAAGCATCGGCGTCGAGCCCGCACAATTGGAGGTACAACCCGCTGCCGCGCACACCGGCGTGGGGCTGGAACACGTCACCCCGCACGCCCCGCAGTTGCCGTTCTGCGCGAGGTTGTCCGGACAGCCCCGGCCGGCGTGCGCGCAGTCGGCGAAGCCCGTCGCGCAAGTGAACCCGCAGGTTCCCGCGCTGCAGGTCACCGCGGCGGCGTTCACGTTCGGCAGCGCGGTGCAGTCGTTTCCGCAGGATCCGCAATTGTATTTGTCACTCGGGACACAGGCACCGCCGCACACCAGCCCTGTGCAACCGCCTGCGCCGTCCGGCGCGGTCGTGGCGTCGGGCGACGCCATGCCATCGGACGTCGTGGCGCCGTCCTGCGCCGCAGCCCCGTCGGCGGAGGTCGTGCCGTCAGGCGCGGACGCGCCGGCCTCCGCCTCCGACCCTCCTCCGTCGAGTCCTTGCCCCACGTCGCCGGCGGGACCATCGCCGATGGTTCCGTCGCCCGATCCCGCCTCCCCGTTCCCGCCGGTCTCGGACGATGCTTCGGGCATCGTACCGTCGGTCGTCGCGCCGCCCTCCGCCCCGACGTTCTGGAAGTCCGCGGGGCAACCGACGACGCCGAGCCCGAGCGCGAGGCCCGCGATCAGGGTCGATACCCGGCGGGGGAAAGCGTTCATCACCACGTCCCTCCTATGCGCGCGTACGTCGCTCCGGCCTCGATCCACAGCGGGGAGTGGGTCGCCGCCGCGCGATCGCTGCCCGCGGAGATCGAGAAAAGAACGATGCCTCCGACGGCCGCGGCGCCGCCCACGATAGTCCCCACGAGGCCGACTCTCCAGAGGCCCAACGCGGAATCGTAGGCGCTCCGGTCGTGGCGATCGTTCGCGTTGCTGGTCTGGCCTGCCTCCACTCCCATGAGGACCGCGCCGCCGATCGCGACCGCGGCGCCCCCGCCGATGAGCGACCACTCGAGAACGTGCGATCGCCGGTGGGGCTCAGCTTCGGCCTCCGGCGCTCTCGCTGCCACCGGGGGGGCGGCCTCCTTGGGACCGGCAGCTGCGAGGCTCTGCGTCTCGCCGCCGTCGGCGAAAGTGAGCTTCAGCTCGACGTCGCGGGCTTCGGCTTCCTTGAGGTCCACGCTGGTCTCCGCCGTCCCGCCGCTCGTCGATTTGGCGAGGACGCGGTGAGAACCCGGGTTGACCATTCGTGGACCGAGGAGCGCCTCTTTGGGCACGAGCGTGCCGTCGATGGTGACGGCGACCGAATCCGGCGGGACGCCGGTGATCCGAATCGTGAGGGTGGGGATGCGCGGGCGCAGCTGCTCCGCCAGGGAGGCGCTTTCGCGCCGGGCGACCGCGGACTTCGCCGTCTCTTCTGGACGAGTGGGGATCCTCGCGACGGAAAGGAAAGCCTCCTCCCCCTCGACGAGTTGACCGAGCAAGACGTAGGTCTTTGCGAGCTCGATGCCGGTGACGGGACTGCCGACGAGCGCGTGGGCTGCCTTCAGTTTTTCGAGCGCGCCGACGTTGTCGCCCTTGCTTCGCAATTGCTTGCCCTGGTTGAAAAACTCGCGCCCCTGCGCGATGTCGCTCGCCGAGTGTTCCTGCGCATCGGCGGCGGCCGGACGCAGCGTCGCGGGCAACGTGAGGGCGAGGGCGACTACGGCGAGTCGAAGGGATCTAGTAAACATCTTCGTTCGGTTTCGAGCTCGGAGGCGCCGGCTTCACCGTAGGATGGGGCGGGGGGGGGATGCGAGCAGGATACGATCGACCCGCCGCGGGAAGTGGGGCGGACGGAGCCAGTGGCAAGGTCGCCGGCGATGACGCCCCGGCCGCGTCGCGGGCGGGCGCTGCCATGTCACCGACCACGACCGCTGTCTCCGGGGGGGGCGGGGGCGCCAGGGTGGGGCTGGCGGCCGGCGTCGAGGATTCATGCGGCGCCGCGACGTCCTTGCGGGCCGCCCGCCCCGCCGACAAGAAGAACCACGCCCCGCAGATCGCGACGGCGATGCATCCGATGATGGCGCCGACGACGCGCGCGGTGGGCCCCCCTCGCGCTCCGCCCTTCGTGTGCCCCAGCGCGGTCGCCGTCTCTCCCAGCAAGGGAACGCTGCTCGACAGCCCCGGGGCGGCCAGGCCAGCGGCCGTGAGCGTGGCGGAGGCCACGTCCCGCCGCTGCGCGACGCGCGCGATTCGCTCCACGGACGCGCGCGCTCGCTCCGGAGCAAACGGAAGGAGCGCGAGGGCGAGACCGGCCACGTCGTGGAAGCGCTCTTCGCGGTTTCGTCTGAGGCAACGCAGAATGGCCTGCTCGAGCGCAGCCGGGCAATCCGGCCGGGACATTCGCAGCGGCGGGACGGGCTGCGTCGCAATCTTGAGGACCAATTCGGGAAACGACTCGGCATGAAAAGGAGGGCGGCCCCCGAGGAGTTCGTAGAGAGTGACGCCCAACGCCCAGATGTCCGACCGTGGGTCGACGTTCCGGGACGATTCCATCTGTTCGGGAGACATGTACATCGGCGAGCCCATGACGGTCGCGGACTGTGTCATGGACATCCCATCGCCCGGTGTGAGAAGCTTCGATATCCCGAAGTCGAGCACTTTGATCCAGGGAAGCCCGTCGGGACGGCGGATGGCGAAGAGGTTGGCGGGCTTCAGGTCGCGGTGCACGATGCCGAGCGAGTGCGCCTCGGCCAGCACTTCGCACGCCTGCAGCACGCACTCGACCGCTTCGTCGAACTGCATTGGGCCGCTCTCGCGGAGTCTCGAGGAGAGGTCGCTGCCGTCGAGAAACTCGAGCACGATGTACGGCGAGCCGTTGTCGAGCGTGCCGACGTCGAACACCCGCGCCACGTGATCATTGGTGATCTTCGCGGCCGCTCTTGCCTCTCGACTGAATCGCTCAATGCCCCCCTCGCTTTCGAGCGAGCCGCGGAGCAAGAACTTGACCGCGACCGGGATGTCGAGCTGCAGGTGGTGCGCCGCGACGACCACGCCCATGCCGCCGGCGCCCAGCACCCGCTCGATGCGGTACTTGCCGGCGATCACCTCGCCGGGCGCAGGGGCTTCCGCCGTCGCGGTTCGACCGGGACGCTGCGACGTAGACCCCGATCCCACGCGCAAACCGTAGTCTCGCGCGCGCGATTGGGCAACCGGGGGGCGCACGCGGCGCGTCGTTCTGAGTGGGTGATCGTCGGGTACGTTTGCTAACCTCGAAGCGCCATGCCCGCCCCTCTCCGCAAGGTCGCCGCCGTCGTCCCGATCAAGACCGCCAAGGCGCGCCGCCTTCGCGGGCATCTCGTTGGATCCGTCGTCGGTCGCGACGAGCGGGGGCCGCTCGTCGATTACCCCGGCAATCCTCACGGTCCCTTGACCGCGCGTACCGCGGTCGCCTTCGCCCCGCCGGTGGCCGAGGGGGACCGCGCTCGCCCCGAGGTGTTGCTCGTCTTCGACGAAGAGCGCTCGGACCGGCCGGTCATCGTGGCGTTGCTGGACCCGGCGGGTGTGGAGGTGACCGTCGACGGTCGTCGCGCCGTGCTCACCGCCAAGGATGAAATCGTCCTTCAGTGCGGCGAGGCAAGCATCACGCTTCGGCGCAACGGTCGCGTCATCATCCGCGGGGCGTACGTCGAGACGCGGTCGCGCGGCGTGAACCGGATCAAGGGTGGAACCGTCCAGATCAACTGAACCCGTGGCGTCCCCCGTTGTTCTGTCGGACGGCGACGTCCTCTGGGACGTCGTCGACGAGCACCTCGCCGAAGCGGCGTTCCTGTTCGAGCAGGTCCAGCGCGCGCACGACAGCCCGGTGACGACGCTCGACGTCCTTGCGAGGGACGCGGAGGCGAGGCTCGACGCGCACGTCGATGCGCTCGTCGTGGGGGCGGATCCCGTGCGCGACCGCGTGCTCGGCCCCCGGTTGCGCGAGCCGGATCCAGAAGCCGTCGACCTCGTCGCGGCCGCGGCGCTCGCGACATGCGCCGCCGGATCGCTGGGCGATCTGGTTCCGGCGCTGGCTCACGAGAACGGCGAGGTGCGCGACGCAGCGGCCGTGGCGTTCGCGTGGTCGGCGAGCGACCGGGCGCGGCGATGGATCCTCGGTCGGCTGGAGGCGACCGGCTCGCCCTTCGAGCGGGCGTCGCTCCTTCGCGTCTGCGGATCGCTCGGCGAGCGTGTGTCGCCGATGGTGCAATGGCTCCAGGCCGACGACCCAGTGCTCGTGAGGGCGGCCGCGCGGGCCGCGCTCCACACGGAACCGGACAAGCATCGGCCAATCGTCGAGTTCTTGCTCGATCAACCCGACGAAGCGGTCGCGCAGGCGCTGCTCGCGCCGGGCCTCGCCTGGGGTACGGCGCGCGCGTGGAGGCGCTGCGTGCAGCTCGCGACCGACACGAAGCGCGTCCATCCGGTCGCCATGGCCTTGTACGCCGCGCTAGGCCGGCCGGGCGATCACGAGCGCCTCGTCGGGCTCCTCGAGAGCCCGTCGCACGCGCGGGCGGCGCTCTTCTCACTCGGCTTCTCGGGGAACGCCGCCGTGCTCGGACCGCTCGTCGCGCAGGTGGAAGGCGAGTCCGCGGCGCACCGCAAGCTGGCGGCCCAGGCGATCGCCATGATCACGGGGATCGAGGTCCCGGCCCTCCCGCTGGCCGGTGCGCCGGCGGAGGACGACGAAGGGCCGCGGGCGCTGCCGCCGCTCGACAGTGACGATCTCGAGGCGGACCTCGCGCCGGCCGCGGAGGACGCGCTGCCCGAGCCGGATCCCGCGGCGATCCGGAGGCTCTGCGGGGAAGCCGCGTTGCGGCTGTCATCGGACCGGCGGTGGCTCGCGGGGCAGCCGCACACACCCTCGACGCTCGTCGAGTACCTCGGGCGCGCGCCGCTCGGGCAGCGGCACGTTCTCGCGCTCTCGCTGTACGTGCGGACGAGGGGTGGCGCCTGGATCGACACGCGCGCACGGACGGCGCGCCAGCGCGAGCAGCTCGCGCGGGCCGAAAGCGTCGTGAGGGGTGCCTCCGGGTCCCCGGGGCCTTGGTGAATCGTGCGGCTTCAAGCGTTCCCCGGAGGGAGGGGCGCGGCGACTCGCAGGTGCTGGGGCGACGTGAACTCCCCCCGCGCCGAGCGCTCGCGTGCGCTCAAGATCGGGCAAGGCGGCAGCGGAGAGTCCCACAGGCGCAGCTCGATCGCGCCGTTCCTGTGCAAGAGGACGAGGTCGTCGGCGACGTCCTCGGGCTGCGGGAAGGCCTCGTCGACGGAGTAGGAGACGCCGGGCTCGAGCGCGATGAATCGCCGCCGCATGTCCTCGTTGTCGAACCGTACTTCGTGTCCCGCGCTCGTCTTGAGCAGTGGGCGTTCTGCGTCGTCGGATCCGGAGGGGACATCGCCAAGGACCATTCTCGACACAATGCGCATTCCCCTGATCGCGTCGGCGCGCCATGGCTCGCGCGGCGCTTCGGCACGGCACGCCAGCGCGCATCGGAACTGCGCGAAGCACATGAGGTCGATCGTGTCGCACAGCGCTCGACCCGCGAGTCCCTGGGCGTCGATCCACGGCCCGAGCCCTTCCGGTAGACGCGCGCTCGGATAGGCGAAGTCCGCGTCGGCCACGAACACGAGGCCGTTGCGCTCGAGGAGGGCGCGAAACTCACTTTGCCAATAGGCACGGTTCGTCTCGGCGAGGAACTCGTGCGCCACGTAGCTCTCCTTCGCGTCGCGCACGAACGCGAACTCACCGGCCATCAGGCGCGAATAAGGGTGATCGCTCCGCTGAAGGACATCGGCCATCCGCGCCGCCGCCTCGCGCGCGGTCCGCGCACGGGCCCGCAGGCCGTCGATGGGCCGGCTGTGCGCTCGTAGAAAATCACGCACTAGACCGCGCACGCTCCAGCCGGGAAGCGCGTTGTAGCTCGCGTAGAGCAAGCCCGTGGGCGAGAGCGCGCGCGCCGCGAACGCGAGCAACGCGTCGCGCGTCGCGTCGTCGACCCAGGAGAAGACCCCGTGCAAGACGACGTAGTCGAACGGCCCCTCGAGGTCCGCGAGCGCGTCCTCGAAGCGGCCCTGTACCAGGGCCAGGTTTCGCGCGCCGATCGCGTCGCGGCCCGCGTGGGCGGCGGCCATGAGCGCTGCGCTCCCATCGACGCCGACGAACCGGGCCTTCGGGCGGTAGCGAGCGAGCGGCAGCAAGTTCGTCGCGTCACCGCATCCGAGCTCGACGTAACGGTAGCCTTCGACGGGCGGCATTGGCCCGCCGTGCAGCTTCGACGTCGCCGCCATGCGCTCCGGCGCCGTCCACTCCACGGGGATCGACTCGTACAGGAGCTCGTCGTAGGGGTCGACCATCGCGCGCTTGGTCCGCAGGCTCGAGCGAAGCGAGAGATCGGACTAGAGACACCCCTAGGGCGTCATGCCTTGCCACGAGCCTGGGCGGTACAGGCTCAGGCGGAAGATGACGTTGTCCACGTTGTCCACGTGGACGTGGAGCGTGAAGGCGGGCAGATGCCAGAGCGCGTACCCCGCGAGCCTGCCGTCTCGATGCTCGTCGGGTGGCCGACCGACGCGGCGAGCGATCTCCGGATACGCGAGGTCGTATTCAAGCCCGCAAGGCAGGCGCCCTGCCCAGGGTCGAGCGTCGAGGTGGCGCGCCCGGTAGAGCTTCACGGCCGAGAAGGCGGCTCCCTTGTCCTTGATGGGGTTGTCCTCGCCTCGGCTCGGGTCGGCGAAGAAATCGAGCTCGATTCCGCGCGTACGCCGCAGGTCCGCCGCGTGGCGCGTGGCGATCGCGGGCCCGCACGCGTCGAGGCCGAGCGGAAAGAAGACTCGGCGCATGTCAGGCGAGTGCCACGCCTGCCCGAAGAGGGCGACGATCTCGTCGGCGGTCGGGAGCTTCGGCGCCGGATCTTCGTCGAGGGGGGGCCAGGGCAAGAGGGGCAGCTTGACGAGAAAGCTGTCGAGCGCGCCGCTGCGCGGGTCGTGCTCCGCCACGATGCGGAACTTCGACGTGTCCCAGACGTCTCGGATGTGAATGCGCGGGCCGACCTCGATCCGCGATAGCTTCGCGCGCACGGTCGATCGCGAGTCGCCGAGGAGCACCCCGAACGGAAAGTCGCCTGCGAACGGGCGCACCCCTTCGTGCTCGCCGTAGAAGCAGACCGAGCTGAGAACGAGCGGCGACTTGCCCCGGAGGCTCGGATCGAGCCCGCAGAGGTGCGCCTGGTCCTGAAAGCCGAACTCGAAGCCGTTGGCGCTGCTCGGGCGCCAGACGTAGTAGTTCGGATCGTCCGGATTGACCGGCTCCTGCAGCTGCGGCGGCCAGCGGATCGCGAACGATTGGAGCGCGTCGACGACGCGGGGATCGTCGGCAGGCGCGCCGAGGAGGCCGACGAGGTCGTCTCCGCGGGTCATTGCTGAAGAGGCGTCGCCAGGCTCACGCTTCTGACCTTCGTCTTCGGTTTGTCGTAGGTGATCGTGAGCTGCAAGCCGCGGAACGTCCAGAACTCCTTGGGCATGCGGTCGTGGAGGCGCTCGGGCGTTCCCAACTTCTGATGGACTCGAGCCGGCGGTTCGCCGAACACGACGCCGTTCGGAAGAGGACCCTGGTACTCGGCGTAGTCGGGGACCTGGGACGACATGAACATGATCGCGTCGAGGATCAACGCCCCTTCGCCCACGGCGAGGTCATTGCGCTTCGAGCGATGGGCTTCGTCGGTGAAGACGAGGTCCAGGCCGGCGCTTCGGGCAGCGACCCAGGCCTGGACGTCGCCTTCCTTGAGGTGCGGCGCGGTCGCCTTCAACTCGGCGAGCCACGCCTTCACGTCTGCGGAGTCCGATGCTTGCCCGATGAGTGAAACGAGGCGGTCTACGTCAGTCATTGTCAGCTCCCGGCGTTGCGGATCATTTCGCGAATCTGTCGAGGATGTCCTGGAGGAACGCGTCGTACTCTTCGTTGGTCACAGAGCGAACTTTCTTCGCCGCCTTCTTGTATGCCTTGACGCACTCCGGGTCGGCGTCTTCGCCGAGCTTTGCTTCCTCCATCTCCTTGGTGTCGCGCTCAGCGGCCTCCTGCAGCCTACTCGGCTTGGGTGGCGGTCCCCCAGCATCGTGATGCATCAGCTCCCTGTTTCTGCCGCCGTACGTCGGGCTGATGCCTCGGTGAGAGTCCGCGGGGATGACGATCGACAGCGCCTCATTCTCGATGGCGTTGGCCTCGTCGGTGCTCAGGGGTTCGCCCTTGAGCTGGGCTGCCCGTTCCTTGAGCGCCGCCTTCGACGGGATGTGGTCCCTGTGAAACTCGTTGTTGCCGCTCCGGTCCTTCTGGTCGCCGTACTCTCCGACCTCGCCGCACTTGAGGGGCTCGTCCGAGGCATGTTCGACCGCCTTGATGCCTGCGGCCTGAAGGAGGCCCTGCATCGTGGCGGCGTTCGGCGGGTTGCCCGCCGGACCGTTGTTGTTGAACATCTGATCGGTCAGAAGCTGGACGTTCTTGCCCTGGATCTGGACCGTGAACGAGCCGGGACCGAGGAACGTCGTCGGTCCTTCGCAGTTCATGCTGACTAGCCCGCCGCCGAGGCCCTTGCTGGCGACGTCGCCCATGCTGCCGAAGCTGGCGCCGGTGATGGCGACCGCGTTGCCCTCGATCTCGACCGTCGTCGAATAGCCCTGGGGGCTCATGCCGCTCTTGCCGATGTTGGGCAACGGCGTCGGAACGAAGGGCGCCGGGGGTCCCGGCATCTTGCAGATGTTCGGCAGCGTCGCGGCGGCGATGCCGTTGCTGCCCTTGGTGACGGGCGTCTTCGGGGGATTGACGGCGACCGACGGCATCCTTCAGCCTTCTCCGGCGGCAAGGACCACGGCGCCCCGAAGCCCCGACCACGAAGACCCCACCACGAGCGCAGTCGGACCATTAGCATATCCACGCGCCCAGGCGCGCGTCGCCAGGATGCATGACAACGCGCCCGTCGCGGCCCCGAGGTCTCCGACGCGACCCGCGGCGGTCCGATAATCGGTGGCCGCGCGAAAGAACTCGGCGGTGCGCATCAGCGCGAAGCCGAGGTCCGTGACGCGCGGGCGCTCGCCGTTGACGTCGCAATAGAGATCGTCGATCCGCTCGCCGGGCCGCCGCAGGCTGGCGGCGACGCTGATGAAGGCCCGGGTCAGAGCTTCTCCGAGCGGGCCCTCGGGCCCGTCGGGATCCCGCTCCTCGTTCTCGCACGCGGCGGACCGCACCGTCGCGAGGGACGACAACCCGAGGCGCTGGCGGCCGGCATCGCTCGCCAACGCGACCATGGCGGCCCCTTCACCGGGAGGAAACCCGCCGCGGATCCCCTCCCGATCGAGCAGACGGCTCTCCTCGAGCCAGTCGATGGTTCGACCCTCCAGATAGCTGTCCAAGCCCGCGACGATGCAGAGGTCCGCTTCGCTCCGTGAGATCCGCCCGGCCGCCTGGGCCACCCCGGCGAGCGCTCCGGCATGGCCGCCCCCCGACTCCCGGACCTCCAACCTGGCGATCCCCGGAACACGAGCTGCGGCCAACGCTTGGACCACCCGTCGGCGATCTTCCGCGCCGAACCCCGGCCGGGCGTCGGGAAGGGCAAGAAGGACCGGCACTCTCGCGAGCTCGGTTCGCTCTCCGGTCAACGCGCGGGCGAGGTCGGCCAGAACCGGGCGCACCAGCGCCGTCATGCGCTCTCCCCCGTGCAGGTCGGGCCCCAGCGTGGCGTCGTATCCGCACCTCACTGGGTCGCCGTTCGCGTCCGCGAAGATCGGATGCATCGTGATGCGGCTGATTCCCGCGCGCACGGCGGCGGCGGTCGCCTCCGCCGTGAGCCCCACGGGCGTCCTCGCCGCGAGCGCGACCAATCGGACCGGCCGACTCATGCGGCGGACGACCTCTCTTCGATGAAGGTTCGATCGAGATACTCGTCGTCCCGAGGTGCGACCGGAAGTGCGGTTTGCCAGACGAGGCAGAGGTGCGACGCCTCGGGCAAGAGGAGTACCGTGACGAGATCACCTCGATGCTCGACGCGTCGGCTGCCGAAGTGCGTGACGTACGCCAGGTGAATCGCCGGAAGCGCGAAGCGCACCGTGCCCGAAGGGGTCATTCCGGTGAGTTCCACGAGCTCGCCGCCGCGGAGGCCCTCGGCAATCCGCTGGTCGGTGGGGGCGCACGACCCGAAGAGGTCGTCGTAGTCGTCGGGCAAGAGTGGCTTCTTGGTGCGCGCCCACTGCTCGTCGTACGTGCCGGCGTACGATCGCCTCGGCATCCACGACGGATCGATGGGTCCGAGTCCCGCCGGCACGTCGGCGCGCGACGAGTCACCCCGGTACTCGATCGCCGGCGCCGGCTGATCGACCAATCGCGCCGGATCGACGGCGAAACCCTTGCCGATCGGGTTGGCGTCGAAGATCCGGTGTTGCCTCGGATCGGGGTCGGCGAGGTCGGTGCCCCCGAATGCCCATTCGTAGACGATCGGCCGCTGGACGAAGGGCGCGGGCGAAGATGGCGCGATGCCGCCGAGACCCCTCGCGAAGACGCGATCCCCGTAGGCGACCAACTCCTTGGCGACGGGTCCGACCCGCAGGCCGACGGCGACCGCGGTGCGCGGGTGGCCGCCGGGAGCGTGAGCGAAGGCCTGTGCGACGACGTCGGTTCCCCTCTTCATGTAGAGGAGGTCCGAATCCCAGCGCAGGCTCGAGGCGCCCGGGTCACCGGTGTATTCGGGCGCGAGCGCCGGCGGAGGCTGCTCGTCGGCGAGCGCGAGGCGGCCCCCCGGGTCGAATCGAAACGTCGCCTTGACCGAGACGATCCAGTGGTGCCGACCGCGCTTGTCCCGGACCCAGTTGCGCTCCGCGCCGTACGGCGTCTGGTTCTTGAGCTCCCACATGGCCCGTGCCGGGAAGGTAGCAGGCAAAACCGCGGACCGAGGATCGCCCGAGATCCGGCAGGCGCGGCGGCTGCTCGAAGCGCCGGGGCGCACGCCCTAGGTCGCGCGCGCTACCTTCAGAAGCACACCGCCGTCACCGAGCAGTCCACCCCGGTGCCGCTTGGACTGGCCGAGTTGAGAATGATCGCGCAGCCGAAGTCGTAGGCCGTGTTCGCGGTCACGGGAAGGACCCAGGAATTGGAGGCCGACACGCATCCCGAAGTCGAGAGCGGCGTGGGCAGAAAGGCCTCGAGCCCCGGAGCGAATGCGTTCGTCGAGGACCCCGACGTCCGATATCCGATGAACATGCCGGTGTTGGCGGGGGGCGTCGGCACAACTGTGGTGGCCGGATTCGAGCAATAGTAGAGCGTCGCGCTGAGCTGGCAATGACTCGAGCCGGCGCCCACGTTGAAGTTCGTGAGGGG
>DATGJA010000822.1:0-6286 GCA_035295445.1 Polyangiaceae bacterium
ACTCGATCGCCACGCGCAGCACGGCGCCGGGGACGACCCCTTCGCGGGCGCGCCGCTGGAAGCGCGCGGCGACGCGCCCGAGGATAACCTGCGCCCACCCGTCTCCGCGCGACCAGTCGGCGGCCTCCTTGCGCAGCGACGCGGCCTGGGCGAGCCATCCGAGCAGGAGCGCGGCCTGAGGGCTCGCTACGTCGGCGCTCCCGTCGCGCGGACAGAACTCGATCGTGATTCGCTCGAGCGACGGCAAGTACCGGCGCGCGTCCTCGTCGTCGAAGAAGCGCGCCACGAGTTCGAGCCAGGGCCGAACCCGCACCCAAGTCAGGTCGCTCAACGCGCACCGG
Source organism: Polyangiaceae bacterium (assembly GCA_035295445.1). Taxonomy (GTDB): domain Bacteria; phylum Myxococcota_A; class Polyangia; order Polyangiales; family Polyangiaceae; genus Palsa-1150. The sequence continues at coordinate 342 of DATGJA010000822.1, forward strand.
CCGCGCGACTTGAGGAGGATCGTCGAAAGCTTCTCGAGGTCCCTCAGATCCATCTCGCCGGAGTTGACGAGGAGAAGATCCGAATCGGAGAGCATCCGGTCGAAGAGGCGGTCGTAGTCGGGCAAATCGCCGACCCACCAGATGCACATCGGGAGATCCGGCAGCGCCAGGCGCGAGATGTTCTCCGGGAGCCACTCGCGCGCTTCCCCGCTGGCCTCCACGACGAGCGCATCGCCGCACGCGGCGCCGGACGGGGTGCGGTGAAGCGACACGTCCGCCGTGATGACGCGCTCCACGCCCGGGGCCCACTTGACCACGATGGTGCGACACGGGTGGGCCCGCGCGACCGCGGCCACCGTGGCCTGCGCGCGCTCGAACAGGCTCGCCTCGCTCACGAGCGCGACGAACGTGAGCAGCTCGACACGGACCGCCTGCGACCGGCTTACCTCCTCTTCCCAGAGCCGCGATACCTCGCGCTCCACCGCGTCGAGCGACAGCTTCATGGGTTTCTCCAGGTACGGCCCTCGCGCTCGATGAGATCGAATGCTTCGCGCGGACCCCACGTCCCGGCGGCGTAGTTCGGGAACTCGAGCGGGGGCCGGGAGGCCCACGCCTCGAGGATCGGCGTCACGAAGGACCAGGCGGCGCTCACCTCGTCGGTTCGAGCGAAGAGCGTTGGATCGCCGATCATTGCGTCGAGGATGAGACGCTCGTACGCCTCCGGCCCGCTGCCCCCGAAGGCCGAGCCGTATCGAAAGTCCATCGTCACCGGACGGAGCGTCATCGACGGCCCCGGCACCTTGGCGACGAACTTGAGCGCGATCCCCTCGTCGGGCTGGATCCGGACGACGAGCACGTCGGGCTCCACCGGGCCTCCCTGCGCGAGCATCGCGTGGGGGACGCGCTTGAAGTGCACGCTGATCTCGGTGACCCGCCGGGGTAGCCGCTTGCCCGCGCGGATGAAGATGGGGACCCCGGCGAAGCGCCAGTTGTCGATCTCGAGGCGCATCGCCACGAACGTCTCCACGCGAGAGGAGGGGTTGACGTTCTTCTCCTCGCGATAGCCGGCCGCGGGACGCCCGGCGGCGTTTCCGGGACCGTACTGGCCGCGCACCGTCATCGCGCCGACGTCCTCGCCGCGGATGGGTCGAAGGGCCCGCAGGACCTTTACCTTTTCGTCGCGCACCTCGTCCGCCGCGAACGCGACGGGAGGCTCCATCGCGGTCACCATGAGGAGCTGCAAGAGGTGGTTCTGGACGATGTCGCGCGATGCGCCCGCCTCCTCGTAGAACTTTCCGCGTCCCTCGACGCCGATGTCCTCGGCAACCGTGATCTGCAGGTGATCGACGTGATTTCGGTTCCAGATGGGCTCGAAGATCCCGTTGCCGAAGCGGAGCGCGATGAGATTCTGCACCGTCTCTTTGCCGAGGTAGTGATCGATCCGGAAGATCTGGCGCTCGTCGAAGATGCGATGCAGGTCCGCGTTCAGCGCGTCGCTGCTGGCGAGATCGTGCCCGAAAGGTTTCTCGACGATCATGCGGGTGAAGTGCGTCCGGTCGTGCGGGTGCGCGACGAGCCCGGCCTTCGCCAGGTTGTCGTTGACCGTCCGGAACGAGCTCGGCGGAATGGCGAGGTAGTAGAGGCGGCTGCCCTGCGTCCCGTTGTTCTGATCCAGCCGCTGCAGCGACTCGCGGAGGCGATCGAAGGTCGCCGGGTCCTCGAACTTGCCCGGAAGGTAGTGCAGCCGGCTCGCGAAGTCGGTCCAGACCGCGTCGTCGACGGGTTTGCGGCGCGAAAACTGGGCGACGCCCTCCCGCATGCGCGCGCGGAACTGATCGTCGCTCATCTCGGACGTGGAGACGCCCAGGATCGAGAACCCCGGGGGCAAGAGGCGCGAGACGGCCAGGTTGTAGAGGGCCGGAATGAGCTTGCGGCGGGCGAGGTCGCCCGACGCGCCGAAGATGACGAACACGCACGGCGCGGGCGTGCGCTCGGTCTGCAGGCCCACGCGAAAAGGGTTGTCGTTCGTCATCGCAAGCTCCCCGATGGGCCGCGAGTATACCCCGCGCGCGTCGCTCACGGATTCAGGCGAACGAGCGCGAACACCTTGTGCTTGCTGGCCGTCGCATAGCCCCCCACGACGATCTTGCCGTCGGCCTGAAGCGCAAGGGCGTTCGCCGCCGACGGGCTTCCGAGCTGGACCACCACGACGCCCCCCGTGCCGAACGCCGCGTCGAGCGAGCCCGAGGGCGTGTACCGAACGACCACGATCTGGCTCGCGGCTCCGCCGGGCGACGCGTTGGCTCCCGCGACGACGATACGGCCCCGACCGTCGACAGCCACGGCTCGGCCATCGTCCTGACCGCCGTCGACGTCGGTCGTGACGAACCCGCCGTCGGGCGCGAACGACGGGTCGAGCGAGCCGGACGCCGTCAGTCGGGCGAGGAAGACGTCCGAGGATGGCCCCGCGTTCGCGACCCCCGCGAGGACGTACGCCGAACCGGACAGCGCGACCGCCCGGGCCGAGTCGGGACCGGAGGAGAAGTCGAAGACGCCGTCGAAGGTCGGGTCGAGCGTACAGTCGGACCCCGAGCGCATCGCGTAGGCCGCACCCCCGGCACCCTTGTTGGCGGCCGATCCGACGTGAACGACGGTGCCCGCCTCGACGTCCGTCGCGACCATGCCGTACGGCGTCTCGGCCGCGGGGGCGTCGTACTGCAGCTGGAAGCCGTAGGGGCCGTTGCAGGTGGTGTCGATCGCGCCGGCGGGGGTGAATCGAGCGACCTCGGCATACTGGCCGGCGCTGTCTTGCGCGGCTGCGGCGACGACGCAGCGGCCGTCCGCGAGCTGGGTGAGGGCGTACGGCGTCTCCGGGTAGCCGGGAGCGTTGACGGCGATCGTGCTGCCTGCCGTACCGAAGGTCGAGTCCGATGCGCCCGCGTTCGTGAACCTCGCGAGCCCGATGTGGACCCGACCGCTGTCGATGGAGTTGCTGCTCGCCGGTCCTGCGATGAGGATCCCGCCGGGACCGACCGCGACGGCGTTGGCGGAGCTCGATGACGTCCCGATCGCCGTCGAGGCGAGGCCGTTGCCGCCGAACGTCGTGTCGAGCAAGCCGTCCGGCGTGTACCGGGCGACGGTCGCTTGCACGCGAGCCCCCATGCCGTTGGCGGACGAGTTGCCGGCGGCGACGACGTTCCCCTGCCGATCGATCGCGAGAGCGTTGACGACGGCGTCCCCGCCGAAAGAGGTGATGGCGATGCCCCCGTCTCCAAAGAGCGGGTCGAGGCTGCCCGCCGCGGGAGAGGTCGTGCCCCCGTCGGCAGCGACGTCCGCGAGAGCGTCGGAGGGCGCGGCTGCCTCGGGGGCAGCGTCGGCCATGACGACGTCCGCGTCGTTGGCGTCGGCCCCGGTCATGGTCGCGTCGGCGCCGGCCTCCGGCCCGGCGTCGCCCGCGACCGCGGAGGCCTCGGCGGCCGATTCGACGAGGAGTACGTCCGCGACGTCCGGACCGACCGTTTGCGTTCCGTCCGCGGAGGGCTCCTCCGACGGCGCCGCGCCGACGTCCGACCCCGCATCGCGGACCGACGCGTCCTCACTCGCGACCCGCCGGTCTTCGCCCCCTACGATCAGCGAGCAGGCGGCCCCCCCGATCGCCGCGCAGATGGTGAGTCCGCACGCTCGAGCGAAGCGAGAGTTCGGACGATGCACCCCACCGGTGAGTCCGCACGCTCGAGCGAAGCGAGAGTTCGGACCACATACCCGACGCGCGAGTCCGCCCACGGCTGCGCGCGAGCTCTTCACCACACGCCCAAGAGCGCGGCGCCGCCGCCCCGCGATCCGGCGTTCGGCAGCACTCGCCACGACGACGCGGCGCGGGCAGCAGGACGCGTCGTCAGGACCAGGTACGCCGCGACGCCGATGGCCGCGAGCCCGACGCCGAAGCAAACGTCGGCAACGTGCGCGAAGGTCGTCGCGTCCTCGTAGTCGTCGACGCCCGATGGGCTCGAGCAGATTCCTCTCGCGCAATCCTGGTCGCTCGCGGACTTCTTGGAGAGGGCCGCGACCCCGAAGACGCCCCCCGCGCCGATGAACCCGACGCCTGCGGCGGCGGCGACCCATGGCCATGGCGTGGCGCCCGACGCGAAGCCGCCCTCGGCGGTCTGCGGGGTTGCTTCCCGCGGCGGCGCACCGGACGCCGACAGCGGCGCCCCCACCGCCAACGTCACCTGTCTCGTTTCGCCCTCGGCGAGGTCAATCGTGAGCGCGGCGTCGGCGCGCCCCGAGACCTTGGCGACGATCACGTGGCGGCCGGGGTCCGCCGGCAAAGGCAGGCCGAGGGTGGGCGCGCCGAGCTCGACGTCGTCGCGGAGCACGCGGGTGCCTGCGGGGGCACCCTCGGCGACGGCGATCGTCAGGCGCGGCACGCGTTTGTCGAGCGAGTCCGCGTGCTCGCGTGCGAACACGGCGCGGGGGTCGCCCAGCGGCAGCATGTCGAGCAGCTGCCGGAAGTGGGACCACGCGCTGCCGATCTTCCCCTGATGCTCCTCGCAGTCGGCCAGGTTGAGCAACGTCCCGGGCGCCGGATCGAGCCTTAGACTCTCGGCGAACTCGGGGCACGCGCTCGCGTAGTCTCCCGCGTCGGCGGCCTTCCTTCCCTCCCGAAACAGCGCGTCCGCCGTGAGGGGATCCCGAGGCTGCGCGAGCGCGCCGCGCGAAGCGAGGCCGGCGAGGGCAAGCGCAAGCCACCCGGCCCGCCGGTGCTTCAGTGGGGAGCGCGAGGAGACCATGCGGGCCCGTGCCTTCAGTAGCGTCGGTCGAACATATTCGCGCTGGGCGCCGGTTTGGGTTGCTTCTTGGCCTTCGGCAGCGTCGCCGCGGCCGGCCCCGTGGATGCCGTTCGAGCGGGCGCCTGCGCGGTCGACGAGGGCGGCGAAGGAGCGGAAGAGATCGGTTGGGCGGCCAGGTCGGCGGGGGACGGCGCGGGCGCCGGCCATGGCGCCGTCGCGGGCGCAGGAACCTCGCCTAGGGCAGAGCGCGGCGGCACCGAGGGCCTGACCGCCGCGTGCGAGAGGAGCCACGCGAAGCCGACGCCGAGGGCGGCGACCGCGGCGCCGATCAACCATGGCCTGCGAGGTCTCGTCGCAGGCGCCGGAACCGACTCCGTTGCCACCGCTTGAATCGTGGCGCGCGGCTCGTGGGCGTCCGCGGCGGTCGGCGTCACGCGGGCGCGCTCATGCGCGAGGGGGCGTCGCTGGACAGCGCTCCTCTCGAGGTCGGAGATGTGGCTCACCCGGGTTCGCTGCGCGTGGGCGGGATCGGCTCCGTAGAGCTCGCGGTAGGCCTCGCGCAGCGCGTCGCGCATCTCGCGTGCGCTCGACCACCGCTCCGCTTTGTCGAGCCGGAGCGCCTTGTCGACGACGCGACACAGCGCCGGCGGGGCATCCGGAAGCACCTCGGCCAAGAGCCGCGCGGGCTTCAGAAAGAGGGCGGCCAGGAGCTCCGGAACGGTCTCCTCGCGATGGATCATCTCGCCGCTGAGGAGCGAAAACAGGGTCGACCCGACCGAGAAGATGTCGCTGCGCGCGTCGACCTGGTTCCAGCGGCCGCGGGCCTGTTCGGGCGCCATGAAGCCAGGGGTGCCCATCGCGTACCCGGTCTGCGTCGCCGAAACCGAGGGGCCGTCTCCCGCGAGCAGCCTCGCGATGCCGAAGTCCAGGACTTTGATCGCGCCCTGACGCGTGATCATGACGTTCTCGGGCTTGATGTCGCGGTGCACGATGCCCTCGGCATGGGCCGCCGCGAGCACGTCGAGGAGCTGATCGGCGGCCAGCAGGACCTGCTGCACCGGCAGCGTGCCCCCCGATTCGGCCGCGCGGGTCGCGAGGGTGGACCCGTCGATGAGCTCCATGACGAGGAACGGTGTCCCGTCCTCCGTGGAGTCG
>DATGJA010000823.1:0-14392 GCA_035295445.1 Polyangiaceae bacterium
CGGCGACGTCCGCGCGGAGCCGCAGCGTCTCGTCGTCGTCGGGCGGGTGGTCCACCACGTCGTCGAGCGCGCGCTGCAGGCGGGCGAGCTGGGCGTCCACCCCGTACGAGGCGAAGACCGTGGTGCCGATCGCGCCCAGCGTCGGATCGCGCACGCGGTCTCTCCACGAGAAATGCCGGAGCTGCCCCGAGGCGTCGTGCGCGCTCCATTCGCCCCCGACCGCCTCGACGCTCCCCTGCCGGGTCTCGCGCCACAGATGAATCTCGATCGTCGAAGCCTCCGGGAACATGCGAAAGCCGAAGGTCCCGTCCTCGCGCCTGGCCGCCGAGAGGACCAGCCCGGCCTGCAGGGCGAGCCACGTCAAGGCGAAGGCGACGCGCGCGCGCGGGCCGAGGTCGATCACGGGGGTGGAAACTAGCTGAAACTAGTCTGCACGCTCGAGCGAGCGAGAGAGCGGACGACGCACCCCACCCGCGATGTGCAACCGATTTGCTTGCCCGCCGGCCCGCGTGCCACGATCGGCGCCGTGCGCGCTCGGTGGGTCATGGCATGGCTCTGCGCCGTGGCCGGTTGCGGCGGCGGCGCTGGCGCGCTCGCGTCCCGCGAACCTGCGCGTCCGCCGGGCGCCACCCTGCTGCAGGCGGCCGGGACCGCTTCCGGTGCGGCGGCGTTGACGCTTCCGCCCCCGTCGTCGGCGGCGATCGGTCACCTCGAGAACCCCGACCGCCTGACGCGCCTCTACGAGGCCCTGGCGGCGCTCGACGACGGGCACGCCCACGACGACGTCCGCATCCTCCAATACGGTGACTCGCACACGGCGAGCGACGTGGGTAGCGCGGTCTTCCGGCGCATCTTGCAGGCGCGGTTCGGCGACGGCGGCCGCGGGTTCGTCGCCCTCGGCAGACCGTGGAAGGGCTACGTCCAGGACGGCATCCACGGGTCGATGACCAAGGAGTTCGAGCCGGAGAGGCCGCGCTTGAAGGACGGCGTGATCACCGGGGACGGAAGCTACGGCCTGCTCGGCGTCGCGATCGGCGCGACCAAGAGCGGCGCCCGCGCGTCGACCGACGTGGGCGCGCGCTCGTCGCGCATCGAGATCGCGTACTGGCGCGACCCCCAGGGCGGGAGCGCCGAGGTCTTCGTGGACGGGGCGCGGGCCGGACGCTTCAACGCGCGCGCCGACCCGCCCGGGCCGGGGTTCCTCGCGCTCGACGTGGCCGACGCGTCGCACGAGGTCGAGGTGCAGACGGTGAGCGACGGCGAGGTGCGCGTCTTCGGGATGGCCCTCGATCGGTCGCAGGCGGGGGTCGTGGTCGACGCCCTGGGCATCAACGGGGCGCAGATCTTCACCGCCCTGCGGTGGGACGAGGGCCACTTCGCCGAGCAGCTCCGGCACCGGATCCCCGACGCGGTCGTCTTGGCCTACGGCACGAACGAGGCCCTCGACCCGAGCATCGGCGATCCCCAGTACGAGCGGGGCCTCGTCGATCTGCTCGGGCGGATCGCGCGCGCGGCCCCCGGAGCGTCGTGCGTGCTGCTCGGGCCGCCGGACCTGGGGCGACGCGCCGGGGACGACCGCGTCTGGGCGACCTGGCCGCGCGTCTACGAGATCGTGACGATGCAGCGTCGAGTGGCCGGCGCCGCCGGATGCGCCTTCTACGATCAAGTCGCGGCCATGGGTGGACCGGGCAGCATCCTCGGATGGGCCGCCGAGGCCGAGCCGCGCGGGGCGCGCGATCGAGTCCACCTCACGCGAACGGGTTATGCCGAGCTGGCGACCGCCTTCGCGACCGACTTGCTCCGGGGCTACGACGCCTGGCGTGCGGAACGCGGCCTGGCTCCGACGGGCGCCTCGCGGACCTGGGCCGTCACCCCCCGATAGCCCATGCAGGATGTGGCGCTCAGTGCCTGCGCTGGCGCCACGCATCGTACGCCGTGAAGATCGCGCCGCTCAGCATGTCGCCGATCACCTCGGCGCCCACGGGCGTCGGGTGCGTGAGGTCTTCGCCCGCCAGCTGCGGTCGGGTCTTGACCCAGCGGACCAGCGAGCCCTCGCCCCCCATCGCCTCGAACGTGCTCCAGAACGCCGCCCCGTGCGCGAGCGCGACGCGCCGCTGGACGCTGACGAGATCGGGGATCACCGCCTTCGTGAACATGCGGCCGCGCCGGTACTCCGCCCGGTCGAGGGGGGACACGACGAGGATCGACGCCTTGCCGCAGACCTCGTGCAGCTCGTCGACGAGGGAGCCGAGCGAGCGTTCGTAGGCGTCGAGATCGAGACGTTTGAGATCGCTCTCGTTGGTCCCGTATTGAAAGATGACGAGCGCCGGGTCCCGCAGCGCCATCTGCTCCTTCCAGTGGGGCTGCGATTGCCGCTTCCAGTAGAGCGCCATGGCGGCGTGCGAGCCGAGCGCGTCGTAGACGACCCCCGGCACGTCGCGTTCGAGGGCGACGCCGAAGAGGCGCGCCTGGCCTCCACCGGCCGCCCGCACCGTCAGCCGCGATTCGCCGTCGGGCACACGCAACGAATGCACGCGCGACACCTTGGCCGCGCCCCGCGTCGACACGCGCTCGACGGGGCCGCCACGCGCGCTCATCTCGACGGCGCCGCCGCCGGGCTGCTCGAGGTAGTAGAGGTCGAAGCGTGAGACGCCACGCCCGAAGTCGCCGTGCGTCGCCGCGCCGAACCAGGCGACGTCCCCGCCGTAGCTCGAGAACGACACGCCCCCCAGCCCGTACATCCCGTCGCTCGCCATGGGCCCGGCGAGACGGCTCGCACCCCAGTGACCGACCGACGCGTGCCAGACGTCGTTGTGGAAGTACCACTCCCAGGGGTTCGCGATGAGGATGAACCCGTGCCCCGCGTCGCCGAAGCGCGCCTGCAGGCGCCGACGCATCGTGCCCGAGACGTAGTCGCTGGCGATGGTCGAGTCGCCGTAGTGGAGCACGCGCGTGATCGCGCCCGCCTCCTTGCGGTCGGTCCGCTCGAGGCGAGCGAAGAACTCGTCGAGCGCGTGGCCGCTCGGGTCCTCGATCGCGACGGTGCGCAACGTCGCGCGGATGGCGGGATCGATCGCGGGGAGCGTCGCGCTCGCCTCGGACGGCAAGGCGTTGTTGAGGGTCGGCGTGTTCTCGGACTCCGGAAGGGCCTGCTCGCCGACGATCGCAGCCGTGGGCAGCGACGCGGCCTGCGCCGGCCCGTCCGGCGGATCGTCCCGGAGCGCGGCGGCGTCCCACGGCGCCGGGACCACGCGGAGCGGGCGAAGCCGCGGGCTTGCATAGGGGACGCCGAGGGCGGCGCACATGACGAGGAGGCTCCGCCCCGTCTTGCCGAGCAACGGGTGGCTCGTCCGGTGGCCCGCCTCGTGCGCTTCCACCCGGCGGACCATACAACGCGGGCGCTTGGAAGCCGAGCGCTCGAGCGAGAGTTCGGACGACGACACACCCAAAGCCTGCTACTCGTCCCGCATGACGACGCGCCTCCGCTTTGCCCCGTCGCCGACCGGGTACTTGCATATCGGGGGCGTGCGCACGGCGCTCTTCAACTGGCTGTGGGCCCGAAAGACCAAGGGCGCGTTCATCCTTCGGATCGAGGACACGGACCAGGAGCGGAGCACCACCGAGAGCGTGCGCGTCATCGTCGACTCGCTCCGGTGGCTGGGGCTCGGGTGGGACGAGGGGCTCGACGTCGGCGGCCCGACCGGTCCCTACACGCAGATGGAGCGGCTCGCGCTCTACCGCGAGCACGCCGAGCGCCTCGTCCACGCCGGCAAGGCGTACCGCTGCTATTGCACGAAGGAAGAGCTCGAGGCGCAGCGCGCCGCGCTCAAGGCCCGGGACCCCAAGGCGACGTTCCGCTACCCCGGCACGTGCCGCGCCCGACGCGACGAGCCCGCGCTCCCGTTCGTCGTGCGCTTTCGATCGCCCGAGGCCGGCGCCGTCACGTACGTGGACAAGGTCTTCGGCGCGGTCACGACCCCCAACGCGGCGCAGCAGGACTTCGTGCTGCTGCGGTCCGACGGCGTGCCCCTCTACAACTTCGGCGCGGTGGTCGACGACATGACGATGGGCATCACCCTCGTCGCGCGGGGGCGGGACCACATGGTCAACACGCCGCCGCAGATCCTCCTCTACGAGGCGTTCGGGCATCCTCTCCCCGAGTTCGCGCACCTGCCGATGATGCTCGCCCCCAACGGCGAGAAGCTGAGCAAGCGCCACGGCGCGGTGAGCGTCGGCGAGTATCAGCGGCAAGGCTACGCACCCCACGCCGTCCTCAACTACCTCGCGCGGTTCGGCTGGTCGCACGGTGACCAAGAGGTGTTCTCGCTCGACGAGCTCGTCCAGGCCTTCGACTGGGAACACTGCAACAAGGCGGACGGCAAGTTCGACGCGAAGAAGTTCCTGGCCATCAACCACGAGCACCTGAAGACGCCGCGCCTGACGAGCGACGCGGCCTACGTCGATCAGGTCACGCCGTTCTTGCACGCCCGAGGGCTCGAGGGGTTCGAGCGGGCGGGCGTGGCGGGCGCGGTCCCGCTCGTGCGCGAGCGCGCGACCTCGTTCGTCGACGCCGCGGACCGGCTCGATTTCGTCTTCCGCGACCGGCCCCTGATCGAGGACGCGGCGGGAGCCAAGTTCCTGGTCAAGGCCAACGCGTCGCGGCTGCGCGACATCGCCTCCGCGCTCGAGTCGGTGGAGCCCTGGGCCGCGCCGGCCCTCGAGGCGGCCACCGGCGCCTGGCTCGCCGGAGCGGGTCTGCAGATCAAGGACGTCGCCCAGCCGGCGCGCGTCGCGTTGACGGGTCGGACCGCCAGCCCCGGCCTCTTCGACGTCCTCGCCACGCTGGGGCGCCGCCGATCGCTCGACCGCCTGCGCGCGGCCGCCGACGCGGCCGAGGCTAGCGGTTCTTAGCAGCCCACGAGTCGCGCAGACCGATCGTCCGGTTGAAGACGGGCGCCCCCGGCCGCGAGTCGCGATCGACGCAGAAGTAGCCGACGCGTTCGAACTGGACGCGCTCCCCCGCGGGCAGGCTCGCGAGGGCCGGCTCGACCCGGGCCTCGCGGACGACCTCGCACGCGTTCGGGTTGAGATCGGCCAGGAAATCGCGGCCGTCCTCGCCCGGGCGCTCGCTCGTGAAGAGGCGATCGTAGAGCCGTACTTCGGCGCCGACGGCGTGCTTGGCCGAGACCCAGTGGAGGGTCCCCTTGATCTTGCGCCCGTCCTTGGGGTTTCCGCCGCGCGAGTCGGGGTCCCACGTGCAGCGGAGCTCGACCACCTCGCCGCGTTCGTCCTTGATCACGCGCTCGCAGCGGATGATGCACGCGTAGCGCAGGCGGACCTCGGCCCCCGGCGAGAGCCGGAACCAACCCTTCGCCGGCGTCTCCGCGAAGTCCTCGCGCTCGACGAAGAGGACGCGGGACAGCGGCAGTGGCCGCGACCCGCGGCTCGCGTCCTCCGGGTGCCAGGGCGCGTCGAAGGACTCCTCGGTGTCCTCCGGGTAGTTCTCGAGCACGACGCGCAGCGGCCGGACGACCCCCATCGCGCGCGAGCACCGCGCGTTGAGGTCCTCGCGCACGGCGTGCTCGAGCAAGGCCACGTCGACGAAGCTGTTGCGCTTCGAGACGCCGATCCGGTCGCAGAACGAGCGGATGGCCTCGGGGGTGAAACCGCGTCTGCGCAGGCCGGCCAGCGTCGGCATCCGCGGGTCGTCCCAGGCGGCGACGTGCTTTCCTTCGACGAGCTGCTGGAGCTTTCGCTTCGAGAGCACCGTATACGTCAGGTTGAGGCGCGCGAACTCGGTCTGGCGGGGGCGGGGATCGAACGGGACCTGATCCAAAAACCAGTCGTAGAGCGGCCGGTGGTTCTCGAACTCGAGCGTGCAGATCAAGTGGGTGACCCCCTCGATCGCGTCCGAGTAGCCGTGCGCGAAGTCGTACATGGGATAGATGCACCAGGCGTCGCCCGTGCGGTGGTGGTGCTCTCGCTTGATGCGGTACATGACCGGGTCGCGCAGGTTCTGGTTGGGAGACTCCATGTCGATCTTGGCGCGGAGCACGTGCGCGCCGTCCGCGAACTCCCCCGCGCGCATCCGACGCAAGAGGTCCAGGTTGTCGGCCGGCGCGCGGTCGCGGTAGGGACTGACGCGGCCGGGCTTGTAGAAGCTGCCCCGCCCCTCGCGCATCTCCTCGAGAGTCTGGCTGTCGACGTAGGCGTGGCCGCCCTCGACCAACCGCACCGCGATCTCGTAGAGCTTCTCGAAGTAGTCGGAGGCGTAGAAGACGCGCGACCCGTACTCGAAGCCGAGCCAGCGCACGTCCTCCTGGATCGAGCGCACGAACTCGTCCTCCTCCGTGCTCGGATTCGTGTCGTCGAATCGAAGGTTGCACGCGGCGCCCGGGATCGCCTGCGCGATGCCGAAGTTCAGGCAGATGCTCTTGGCGTGGCCGATGTGCAGGTACCCGTTCGGCTCCGGCGGGAAGCGCGTCGTGACGCGCCCCCCGCTCTTGCCTTGGGCCACGTCGTGCTCCACCATTTCGAGCACGAAGTTGGGGAGCTTGTCGGGCTCCGTCTCGGTCTTGCGGGGGGTTGGGCGGTCGGGGCTCATGGCGGCGCTGCCGTCGGATGTAGCAATCCGTCGCGTGTCATCCTAGTCTCCCCGTCCCGCCGGACGGATCGCAAACGACGACGCCTCCCGGCGTCGATGCCGGAGAGGTCGATCCACGGTTGCCCATGCAGCCGCTTGTAACACCGCCAGTGCCTCCGCCGAGCACCCTCGAGTCCGTCCTCTCGTCGCTCAAACCCGTCATCCCGATCCCCGTCTTGCTGGTCGTCCTGGCCGGCTTGTGGTGGTTCTTCCGGGACACGTGGAAGGAGCTCGACGACGACGCGACCTACTGGCGCGCCCAGGCGGCGGGGTCCGGCAAGACGGACCTGCGACCCCTCGTGGCGCTCGTCACCTGCGCCTTCGTGCTGACGCTGCAGGAGTATTACGGCGTCCGGTCGTACTTCGACCAGGCGATCCGGCCCCTCCTCGCGCGCCTCGACGTCGCCCACCCGACGCGCATCAAGCTCTACAAGTACGACGAGCTCTATGGCTTCGGGTGGTGGGTGTTCACGCGCTTCACGGGGTACGTGGCGCCCTTCGCCGTCTGGAAGGTCGCCTTCCCGGGGGATTCACTGCTCGACATGGGCCTGCGCGTCCGGGGCTTCTTCTCGCACGCTTGGATTTACGGCCTCTTCGTGGTCGTGCTCGTCCCTATCCTCGTCTTCGTCTCGCGCGAGCCGGACTTCGGCGCCTACTACCCGTTTTACAAGATGGCGTCGCGGTCGTGGCTCGACCTCCTCGCGTGGGAGGCCATGTACTTCTTGCAGTTCTTCGGTCTCGAGATGTTCTTTCGAGGCTTCTGGCTGGGAGCGCTGCGGAGGAGCTTCGGGTCCGGCGCCATCTTTTCGATGGCCGTGCCGTATTGCATGATCCATTTCGGCAAACCGTTCTTCGAGGTGCCGGGCGCCATCCTCGCAGGGATCGCGCTCGGGTCCCTCAGCATGAAGACGAAGAGCATCTACCAGGGGTTCCTGGTGCACATCACGATCGCCGGGTTGATGGACTGGCTCACCCTCTGGCGGCACCACGCCCTGCCGACCGTCTTCAGGGCGCCGGGCTGACCAAGACCCTTTTTCGAAGTTGTTTGGTCAGCTGACCGAGGGGGGTGGTTCTCCGCTTCCGCCGTCGCGCGCGAGAGCGTCGAGCGCGTAGGTGAGCGCGCGCGCCCGCACGGGGTTGCGAAGGGCTCGGTCGTAGAGGGCACGGAGCGCCTCGAGCGACGTCCGCGCCGCGGCGGCCGACGGGCCCGTCCACGGAACCGCCGCCAGGTGGCGCCAGAGGAGCGACTCGAGCGCCCGCGGTCGCCTCGAAAGGCCCGCCACGGCCCGGCGGACCACCTCGACCGAGCGCGGGTCGCTCCGGATGGCGCGCATGTACAGGCCGGTCGCGTTCGCGCCGCCGCCGAGGCCCTTCGCGAGGACGTCGGCCGCGTCGCACAGCGCGACCGCGCGGGACGGTTCGTCGGCGGCCGAGTCAATCCGCGCGCGCGCCTCCCGCAGCGCCTCGCGCGAAGCCCGCCGGCGCGGCCCGATGGCCGGCCGGACGCGCCAGACAAGGACGGCGAGAAACGCCGCCGTGGCAAGGATGAGCGGTGTCGACCAGTCGTGCATCGCGGACGGGCTCGCGTCGCGAAGGGCGATAGTCGCACCTTAGCTACTTGCGCGAAAGAGCGACCCTTGGCACGATAAAGGGTCTCGAGTGGCCCGCACCCGCCGCCCTGCCGCCGTCGCCGCCGTCATGGCCGCCGTCGCCCTGGCATGTCTCGCGGGTCTCGCGCGCGCGGACATCTATACGTTCACGGACGCGGACGGCACGATTCACTTCGCGAGCTCACCGGGTGGCGACAAGCGCTACCGCATTTACATCCGGGGCAACGGCTGGCAGCGGCCCGGGGTTGCGCCCGGCGTCGTCCCCGTCCCGCCGAGCGACCACGACATCGCGCGGTACACGAGGTACGACCCGTGGATCCACGCCGCCGCGACGCTCTACCAGATCCCCGAGCAGCTCGTGCGCGCCATCATCCGGTGCGAGAGCGACTATGACCCGCGGGCGGTGAGCGTCTCGGGGGCGCGGGGGCTGATGCAGCTCATGCCCGACACCGCCTCCGTCATGCAGGTGCGCGACATCGAAGATCCCCGGGAAAACATCTACGGCGGCGTGCGGCTGCTCCGGGTGCTCGCCAACGAGTTCAACGGGGACTTGGAGCTCACGGTCGCCGCTTACAACGCGGGCGACGGCGCGGTCATCCGCTTCGGGGGGATCCCCCCCTACACGCAGACGCGGGACTATGTCGCGAACGTCACTCGCTACTACCGCCGCTACCGAAGCATCGTGGACGTCGTCGAGGCGAGCACCTCCTCCTTCGAGTGAGGGGTTTTGCTGTCACCCGCTCGTCACAAGAGGCCGGGCCTTGCGGGCCGGGGGCATGCTTGCTACATCCGCGGCCGTTTTTCACCGCGCGAGTGACCTCGCGCACCCTCGGAAGGACAAGGCGCACCCATGGCGACGAAGACCCCGCTCGCGATCGTGAAGGAGAAGTTCGGAGACAAGGCCAAACTCGTCGAGGCGGTCGAGAAGTTCACGGGAGAGGACCTGTGGGTAGGCCGTACCAACGCGGCCAAGGGCCTCGCGCACGTCTCCAACGCCAAGCTCCTCAGGCTCCTCGCCACGTTCACTCAGGTCAAAGAGACGTTCGGCACCCGGGCGAAGCTCATCGAAGCGATTCTGGAGCTCGAAAAGCGCCAGAAAGACGCAGGCCTCAAGCAACGTCTCTCGGAGTGGCCGGTGCCGCGCCTCTTCGATGCCTACAAGGCGGCCAAGAAGCGCTCCGCGCCGGAGGCGAAGGCCGCCCCCGCGAAGGCGGCGGCTCCCAAGGGGCAGCCGGCGCGCAAGGCGACGAAGGCGGCCAAGCCGCCCGCCGCATGAGGACGACCCCGAGCCGGCGGCGCAGGACACTTTTCGCTCATCGCGCGAGGCGGATTGAGTAATCTGGCGCGCGCCGAGCCAGCAATCGCGGCCAAGCGGACGTGGAGGCATCGCAGAGCGATGGCAAGCAAGGACAAGTCTAAGGTCGTGGTCGGGGAGAGCGGCTTTCCGGTGACGCACGAGATGTTCGTGCCGAAGGCGATCTTCTTCACGAACGGCGTGGGCGTTCACAAGGATCGCCTCTCGTCGTTCGAGCTGGCGTTGCGGGACGCGGGCATCGAGAAGGCGAACCTCGTCACGGTGAGCTCGATCTTCCCCCCCCAATGCAAGGAGATGAGCCGCAAGGAGGGCGAGCGGCTGATCATGCCGGGGCAGATCGTCCACTGCGTGATGGCGCGGCAAGACACGAACGAACCCAACCGCCTCATCGCCGCCGCGATCGGCCTGGCTCGTCCCGCCGACAAGCATCGCTACGGATACCTCTCCGAGCACCACAGCTACGGCGAGACGGCGAAGAAGGCCGGCGACTACGCGGAGGATCTGGCGGCGACGATGCTGGCGACGACGCTCGGCATCGAGTTTGACCCGGAGAAGGCGTGGAACGAGCGCGAGCAGGTCTTCCGTCTCGAGAAGACGATCCTCAAGACGCGCAACATCGTCCAGAGCGCCGAGGGCCACCCGAAGGGGCTGTGGTCGACGGTCATTGCCTGCGGCGTCTTCATCTTTTGAGGACGAGACCGCCGCCTTTCACGACGAGACCCCGTCTCGAGGCGACGAGCCGCGCGGGCGGTACGGTTTACGAATTTTTACTTGGATCCGATGCCACGCGGACCGCGGTCGTGCGTCAGAATGGCGTGGAGGTCACGCCCATGATCGCTCATCGCCTCGCCCCATACGCCCTCCCTCTTCTCGCCGCCGCGATCGCCCCGACGATCGGCTGCGGTGGCACCG
Source organism: Polyangiaceae bacterium (assembly GCA_035295445.1). Lineage (GTDB taxonomy): Bacteria > Myxococcota_A > Polyangia > Polyangiales > Polyangiaceae > Palsa-1150. The sequence goes on from DATGJA010000823.1 coordinate 10,481, forward strand.
TCACCGCGGAGCCGGCCGCGTCCGCCTCCGAGGCGATGACGCGCGCGCCGGTCGCGCAGAACGCGCACGGGCGCATCAAGGCCCTCGGCGCGGCCCTCGGCCAAGTCCCGCTCACGGGGACGCAGCGAGCCGAGATCGAGAAGATGGCCGCCGACTCCGAGGCGCGGCACGCGGACGCGCGCGCGGCCCAGCAAGACTTCATGGTCACGCTCGCGGCGCAGGTCGAGGCCGGATCGATCGACCGCACCGCGCTGACTCCGAAGCTCGACGCGCTCTCGTCGGCGCTCGCCAAGGTGCAGCCCGATGATCGCGCCGCTCTCGAACGACTCCACGCGGTCCTCGGGCCGAGTCAGCGGGCCGCGTTCGTCGACGCGGTGCAGGCGCAGGTCCGCGAGCGGTTCAGCGCGATGCACGGTAACCACCCGATGCACCAGTGGGCAGAGGATCTGAAGCTCACCGACGACCAGCGGGCGCAGATCAAGGCCTCCTTCCAGCAGCCGTCGGCGGTCGAGGCCGACCACGAGGTGCGCGCCGGAGCCGCGCACATGCAGCGCGGGGCAAAGGTCCTCGAGGCGTTCAAGCAAGACCGCTTCGTGATGGACGAGGTCGCGCCTCCGATGGACGTGACCCAGAGCGTCGCCCGGATGACGAATCATCTCCTCACGATGGCCGAGCACGCCGTCCCGATCCTCACGGTCGAACAGCGCACGCTGGCCGGGCAGAAGCTGCGCGAGCGGGCCGCCGCGAGCGAAGACACCCTGCCGTAGCGAGTCAGTCCGACCGGCCGTACACCTCGTCGATGACGCGCTTCATCCGGACGCCGTAGACGATCGCGAACGTCTCCCGGCTCCCGGGGAAGAGCTCCTCGGCTCGGGCAGCCACGGCGTCCACGATATCCTCGGCGTCACTGCGGGTGACGTCGCCCGCGCGAATCGTGATTTCCGCCCAGTCGACCGCACGCCGCAACAAGTAGACGCGCTTCGTCTCCTCGCGACCCTCGGGGCTGCGGAGGATGCGGATCGCCTCCTCTAGCGTCATCCGTTTTCAGTATAACTACCGCTGCGTGCTGGATCGAGCCGCCGCCCGCGGCACGACCGACCCGGCTCGTCCTCGCCGCATTGCGTAACGGACCAAGAGTCCGGCGAGCGACGGGTAGTCGATGCCCACGGCGGCCGCCGACCGGACCATGCCGCCGTTCGGAGAGAGGTCACAATTGGGATTCACGTCGACGACGTAGGGAACGCCGGCGGCGGAGAGACGAACGTCGACCCGTCCGTAGTCGCGCACGCCGACCGCGCGGAACGCGTCGGCGGCGACGCGCCGGACCCGCGCAGCGACGCTGGTCGGCAGCGACGGGTGAAGCACCGGCACCGTGCCGAGATCCTCCGCCGAACCGCTCATCCATTTGGCCTCGTACGAGACGATGCGGGGCGCGTCGAGCGGAAGGCCGTCGAAGTCGATCTCGCTGAGAGGCAGGACCCGGGGGGTCGGGTGGCCGAGAAGCGCCACGTTGAACTCCCGGCCGTCGACGTACTCCTCGACCAGGCACGGCTGGCGCAGCGCGGTCGTGACGGCCAGGACGGCCCGCTCGAGCCCCTCTCGATCGGCGACGACGCTCGTCCGCCAGATACCCACGGACCCGTCCTCTCGGACGGGCTTCACGATGAGGGGAAACGGCAGGTCGCACGCGTCCTTCGCGCTCGTGAGCGTGCGACCGGCAGGGGTCGGGATCCCGGACGCCTCGAGGCGCTCCTTCACCCGGTCCTTTCGAAGCGCGTGGCTGAGGACCTCGGGCGGGGACCCGGTGAAGGGGATGCCGAGGAGCTCGAGCATCACGGGAACGGCGCTTTCGAGCCTCGCGTCTCCGGCGAGCGACTCGCAGAGGTTGAACGCGCAGTCCGGGTCGAGCTCGGCGAGGCGCGCGCGAAGGTCGGCCAGGTCCCCGTCGACCGGGACGAGGTGCGCGTCGTGCCCCGCGTCGGCCAGCGCCCCCGCGATGTTCGAGGCTACGAAACCCACCTCGGCCCGCGCCGTCCACCCCGGATCGGCCTCGGGCGGCGCGTCCTCGTAGTCGACGTTGTAAAGGAGCGCGACGCGCTTGCGAGCCCCTCCCCGCTTGGAGAAAACGCGCTGCTGCGACCCTTTTTCTGCGGGAGACGATGGCGGTATCTCGACCCTCATTGACTCGGACTCGTCCTCACGATGGTGGGGCGTCCCGCGCGGCGAAAGCGCGCCCTCACGTATTTACCGAATCTACCGGCGTCGCGATCTGGGTCAAGATGGGATCGTGACGAAATCGCCCAGCGCCACACCCGACGCGCCGGCGGACGATCCGAGCCGCGGCCGCTCGCCGGCGGACCCGGCCCACGAGGCGAGCCTGCTTCGCGCCTTCGCGCGGGGGGCGGCGCTGGTCCTTCTCAAGGACCTGCGCATCGAGGCGGCGACGCGTGAGATCGTGACGACGGCCGCGTTCTTCGCCGTGCTGGTCGCGATCCTGGCGAGCGTGGCGTTCGTCGGAGGCCCGCACACCGACACACGCATCGCACCCGGCGCCATCTGGCTCGCCGTCGCGTTCTCGGCAGTCCTCGCCCTCGGCCGGAGCTGGCAACGAGAGCGTGAGGAGTCGGCGCTCGTCGGCCTCCTCGTGTCGCCGATCCCGCGAGCGGCCATCTGGGCGGGGAAGGCGGCGGGGGTCTTCGCCTTCGTCTCGGCGGTCGAGGTGGTGATCGTGCCCCTCGTGGCGGTCCTTTTTCGAGCCGACCTCTGGCCGGTGGCGGGCCCGCTGGTGGTCGTCATGGTCCTCGGGACGGTGGGGGTCGCCGCCACGGGCACGCTCTTCGGCGCCATGACGGTCCGGACCCGGGCTCGCGAGCTCTTGCTGGCGACGGTCCTGTTCCCCCTTTTGTCGCCCGCGCTCATCTCGAGCGTCGCGGCGACGCGCGAGATGTTCTACGCGGCCGCGGCCGTCGGACAGCCGGTAGAGCTCTCGGAGGTGGGCGACTACCTGCGACTCCTCGTCGTGTTCGACGCGGTGGCGATCGCCGGGGGCCTGACGATGTTCGGCGCGCTGGTGGAGGACTAAGTCCGCAGGCTCGAGCGAAAGCGAGAGTTCGGACTCCACGCCCCTAGGTAGCTGGTGTCCAACCCGGCTGCCGCGCCGCGAGCGGCCCTCACCCCCCCGCGGTGCTCGAGTAGCACGCGCGCCCCTCTCCCGAGGGGTCGGGAGAGGGGATGTTGGCCGCGGACGAACCCAGGGGATGATGCAAGGAAGGAGCGCGGGCGGGCGCCGGCCGACCCCGCCATCAGGACGCCGACACGGCGTTGGGCAAGCCAAGTACCGCGAGGCGCGCGAGGTGGATGGCGGCCGCGAGCAACGCGAAGTCGTGGGAGATGCGTAGGCGACCACGCACGCGTGCCCTGCGTCCGCCGTGCTTGCGTCGCTACCCCGCGACGCCGTCCGCGCCCAAGGTCCCCTCTCCACGACCCCTCGGGAGAGGGGCGCGCGCGTCACGCGACCACCGCGGGCGGGGTGAGGGCTGCTGGGAGCCGGGTTGGACACCAGCTACCTACCCGGCGGCTCGCGCGATCCGCCGCGCCTCACGGTCGACGGCGTCGGGGCGGAGCGGGGTCCCGACGACCTCCCCGACCGCAAAAGTCCCCGGTGCGATGCGCCCCGCCGCGCCCGTGCGCACCACGAAACCTCGCGACTCGTGGGCGAGCTCGGCGCCAGCCTGGGCGCAGAGCTCGTAGGCGGGGGCTCCCGGCCCGTCGCAGAGCAGGGCGTCGCAGCGCACTCGGCGCTCGCCCCCGGAGGTGGCGAAGGTCACCGCATGGACCCGACCCGTCCCCGACGCGACCAGCGGCGCACCGCGGATCACCTCGGTCCCGCCCTGGGCCTCCGCAAAGGCGATC
>DATGJA010000824.1:0-14177 GCA_035295445.1 Polyangiaceae bacterium
TGCTGGAGGAGGCGCTCGAGCGCTTGCGGCGGCTCGAGACGGGTGGAGCTCCGGCCGTCCTTCGTGATCGAGCCCCCCTCGACGGTGTCTTGAGCACGGGGGCGGCGCCGTGGCGGAGATCGAGCTCATGACAGCTTCGGCAGACCGAGGGAACGTCGTGGGCAACGCCTACGACAAGTACGGCACCGGGCATCCCGTCGAGCGCGCCATCGTCGGCCGGTTCCTCCGCGCGATCACGCGCCTGTACGAACGGGCGGCGCCGGAGACCGTCCTCGAGGTCGGTTGCGGCGAGGGACACCTGGCCGCGCATCTCCTGGCCCACGCCCCCGTCCCCTCGCGCTTCGTCGCGTCGGATGCCGACCTCGCGGCGCTCGCGCCGGGGCTCGACCCGCGCATCGAGACTCGACGGGCGTCCGTCTACGAACTGCCCTTCGCGGACGAAAGCTTCGACCTGGTCCTTTGCTGCGAAGTGCTCGAGCACCTGTCCGAGCCAAGGCGCGGCCTCGCAGAGGTTGCCCGGGTGGCCCGCTGCAAGGTCATCGTGAGCACCCCGCGCGAGCCGCTCTGGCGGATCCTCAACGTCGCGCGCGGTCGGTACCTCTGGGCGTTCGGCAACACACCCGGTCACGTCCAGCACTTCAGTCGCCGTGGACTCGAGGAGCTCGCTGCGTCCTCGCTGCGCGTGGTCGAAAGCCGGGCCGTCCTGCCGTGGACCATCCTCATGGGCGAGCCTCTACGCGCGGCCGCCGTGCGCCATCTCGCGGATCATCATGGGCAGCCCGATGAACGCAAATGACCACACAGCGACGGCCGAGTACCCCATCGTGGCGGCGAGCACGGCCCCCCGCGTCACGTGCCCGCGCGCTTGGAGCAAGTAGATGAACGCGGCGTCGCGGGTGCCCATGCCGCCGAGCGTGAGCGGGAGAATGCCGACCAGCACCGCGGCCGGCCAAAGCGTCAGTGTATCGATGGGCGAAACCTCCGCCCCGGCGGCGACGAGGAGCGCCTGGGTCACCCCGACCGTCAGGAGCCGAACGACGATCGACGCGATCGCCACCGGCACGAGCTCGCGACGGGCTCGGGCGACCGTTCGCGCGGACGCGGCGAGCGCGTCGACGACCTCGGGTCGAAGCCACCTGATCGAGCGTACGCGCGAAGACCCTCGAGACAGCACGGCGAGCGCCCCGACCTCGAGCCCTAGCCCGAGCGCGATGACGAGCCCCCAGCCCCAGAAACCACGCACGGCCGCCCCGGCGGCGGCGAGCGCGAGCAGCAGCGATAGGTCGATCACCTTTTCGACGACGACGCTCGCGAGTGCGGCCGGCATCGGGACGACTCCGCGAAGCGCCACGGCGCGCAGGAGGTCACTGGCGCGCGAAGGGACGATGACCGCCGGCGGCCACGTGGCCAGCACGACGTACACCGCCCGTGCAAGCGAGAGCGGGTGCCCCATCGCGCGGAGCAGGAGTCGCCATCGCTCGGCGCCGATGACGACGCAGGCGCAAGACACCGCGAACGCCAGCGCGACCCAGCCCGGGCGCGCCTCGCGAAGCGCCACCCAGAAGGCCGAGCCGCCCAAATCGGCCACCAGGACTCCGAGCACGGCCCCGGTGGCGGTCAGAGTGAGGGCGAATCTCGCCGCGCGGCTCCATCCGCGGCGGGCGGCAGGCGGTGCACCCGGGGTCACGGAGCGTCCTCGATGACGACGGCGGCGTGGCCCCGCCGCGCCGAACGGTGGGCGCGGTGGTTCGTCGTCGGGGCGACGGTCTGGTACGTGCTCGCCACGAGTTGGGGTCTATTCGGTCCGGTGGGGGGCGGGCACGCGGCGGTTGTCGCGGCGCGCGCCATCATCGCGGAGAACATGTTGGCCTGGCGCATCTGGGGCCCGGTCCGCGAGTACACCACCGGTCCGCCCACGCCCCAGCTTTACTACGTGCATCACCCCTGGGGCATGTTCTGGACCATCGCGGCGCTCATGGACGTGCTGGGCCGCCACTCGTACGTGCCGCGCCTCGCCGCGATCGCGCTCAGCGCGGCGTGCCCCCCGATGCTCTACGGCATCGGACGAGCTCTCTGGGGTCCGGTCCCGGGTGCGCTCGCGGCGCTGGCGTACGTCGTCCTGCCGATCACCCTGGCGTTCGGAAACTTCCCGGGCTTCGAGGTTCCGGTCGTCTTCGGTTGCTTGCTCACCACCTGGGGGTACGTGCGCTTCGCGCACCGCTGGCGGTTGCGATGGATGGCCGTCGCCCTGCTCGGGGTCCTCTGGAGCGCCCACGCCGACTGGGAGGCCTACGTATTTCTCGCCTTCATCCTCGGCGCGCAGCTCGCGATGGTGTACCTCTTGCCGCCGCAGGTGTTCGGGCGCATCGACGTGCGCCGCTTCGGCCAGTGGTGGGCGCTCGCGGTGACCATCTCGGTCGTGACCGCCGTCGGGTACGTCGTCTACTTCGTCCAGATTGGCTCGATCAAGAGCCTGCTCGACGGCGAAGCGATGCGCTCGCACGGAAACGCGATGCCGATCGCCGAAGTCTTGAAGGCCCGCAGCTACTGGATCGAGCTCGCGTTCACTCCCTTGGCGATCCTCGTCGGGAAGGTCGCCCTTCCGGTGTTCTTCTGGCGCGTCTTGGTGCTGCGCCGTCCGCTCGAAATCTTTCCACTGGGCATGCTGGCGGCGGCTGTCCAGGAGTACGTCACCTTCAAGCAAGGGGCGGACGTGCACTTCTACTGGCCGCTCCCCTTCGCCCCGTACTGGGCCCTCTCCGTCGGCGTGCTCTCGGCGGTGGGGATGAACCTCGCGCGCCGCATCCTTGAGAGGCGTGGGGCATACCGTGGCGTCGCGCTGGTGCCGGCCGTCACGCTCGGCGCTTTCGCGCTCATCCCCGTGGCGATCCTGGCCGACGGGATCTCGGGCCTCTCCTACGGCCGGGCTACCGCCGGTCGCTTCAACGATCGCGGCCGCCGCATCTTCCAGGACATAGACAAGACGCAGGCGCTCCTCTGGATGGCCAAGCGTATGGCCGGTGACGAGCGCGTCGAGATTCATTCGAGCATGCACTCTACCTGGGCCACCGACTGGGCGCTGAACCGACCCCTCGTGGGGGTCGAACACTTGCCGACGGTCCTGCGCGGGCCGGGGGAACGCTACTTCATCTGCGACCTGAGGTTCGTCTCCACCGGCGATCTCCAGGTCCTTGCCGAGACGTTCCACCTCGTGGTCGTCGGCCCGTTCGCGTTGATCGACCGAACCGAGCCGGCCAGCCCCGTGGACGGGTACGCCCTCGAGGCGCGGGAGCCCACGCTCCTCGAGTGGTACTTCGTCACCGGCCCGGACCCCGTGCGCTCGATTCGCCCGGACCCCTACTACACGTGGGAGCTCCGCGATCACCTGGGACAGGGTCCCAACACGGCGCCCCTCGCCGACCCCGTCACCCGCGACGAGCTTCGCGTGGCCCACGACATCGCGGTCGTCGAGCAAGACGCCGACCGGGCGACGCGATACTTCCGCGCGCTCGAGGCGCAGCTGGACACCGAGCCCGCGACTACGTTCTCCGACGGAACGCGCGTGCTCGGTGTCCGGTATACGCCGGGCGTCGCCCCCGTGCTCGAGGTGTACTTCCTGGCCGCCGGACCCACGCCCACGGAGGACCAGTTCGAGATCGAGTCGCTCGTGTGGCAAAAGGCGCCCTGGTCGCTCGTGCGCGCGGACGACAAGGTACGAGTGGTCGGGGTGCCCTTCGTCGTCCCGACCACGCTCTGGAAATCCGGCTACATCTACGTCGAGCGCGCCGAGATCCGCCACCGGCCCGGGCGCGAAGCGTTCGCGGGCTACTTCATCTCCCCCAAGGGCAGCCCGCCGAAGCCGAGGGACGGGCCGGCTCGTCTTCCGCTCTTGTCGCTTCCCTGACGAGGCGGCCGCGAATGGACGTTATCGTGCCTCATGCTGAGTCATGCCGACGCGCTCGCGGTCGCCCTGACCGTCGAGCTCGCGGGGCTGACGACGGGGCTCCTGCTGGCGATCGGCACCCCGATCGCCTGGTGGCTGTCGAACGCCCGTACTCGGTGGCGCGCGCCGGTCGCGGCTCTGCTGTCGCTGCCTCTCGTCTTGCCGCCGACCGTCCTCGGCTTCTATCTCTTGATCCTGCTCGGGCCGCACGGTCCCCTGGGCGCCGCCACGCAGGCGCTCGGCCTCGGCGTGCTGCCGTTCACGTTCGGAGGCCTTGTCGTCGGCTCGACGCTCTACAGCCTCCCCTACGTTCTTCAGCCTCTCAAGAATACGTTCGACGGCATCGGTCGCACTCCGTTCGAGCTAGCCGCGACGCTCGGCGCCGGACCGGCAGCGAGGTTCTTCACGGTGGCCTTGCCGCTCGCGCGGCCGGGCATCGTCGTCGCCGCCGTGCTCGGGTTCGCCCACACCGTCGGCGAGTTCGGCGTGGTCCTGATGATCGGCGGAAACATCCCCGGCAAGACCCGCGTCGTTTCGGTCGCGCTCTACGATCACGTCGAGGCGCTCGAGTACGCGGACGCCCATCGCTTGGCCGGCGGCCTGCTGGTGTTCTCGTTCCTGGTGCTCCTGGCCATCCACTCGTCCCGTGCCGCCCCGAAGCCTATCTGACGAAGACCTTCGCATCCGCGCGCCGGGGGGCGCGACGGGCGTCCGCTTCCGCCTCCGGGGCGGCCGCGGATCGTTCGCGATCGACGTCGACCTCGACGTCCCGCGGGCCGGGATCACCGCGCTGTTCGGACCCTCCGGCGCAGGCAAGTCCACGTGCCTTCGGATGGTCTCCGGCCTGGACCGGGGTCGAGGCGAGGTCCACGTGCTCGGCGAGTGCTGGCAGGACGACGCGCGTGGGGTCTTCGTTCCGGTGCATCGGCGCGGCGTAGGCTTCGTCTTCCAGGACCATCCGCTCTTTCGTCATCTATCGGTGGGCGGCAACCTCGCCTACGGTCGCCGTCGCGCAGCGGCTCGAGGCCGCATCGATCCCGATCAGGTGATCGATCGGTTCGGGGTGACGCCGCTCCTCGACCGCCGACCCGACGAGCTCTCTGGCGGAGAGCGGCAGCGCGTCGCGATGGCGCAGGCGCTCCTCGCGCAGCCTCGTCTGCTCCTGATGGACGAGCCGCTGGCGGCCCTGGACGCGCGACGGAAGGCCGAGATCCTGCCCTATCTCGAGCGCCTGCGCGACGACCTCTCCATCCCGGTCGTGTACGTGAGCCACGTCATGGAAGAGGTGGCTCGTCTGGCGGACCACATCGTCCTCCTCGACGCGGGCCGGGTCGTGGCGAGCGGCGCCATCCGTGATGTTCTCGCCAGGCTCGACCTTCCGATCGCCGACGGGGACGAAGGCGGTGTGCTCGTGGACGGGATCGTACAGGAGCACGACGAGCCGAACGGGCTGAGCGGGCTGGCGATCGAGGGGGGAACCCTCTGGGTCGGCCGCGTGGATCGCCCTCTGGGCGCGCGTGTTCGCGTGCGGGCGCTCGCGCGTGACGTGAGCCTCGCGCTCGCGGAGCCCGGCCGGTCGACCATCCTGAACGTGCTGCGCGCTCGCGTGGTCGAGGTGCGCGACCTCGGTGCGGATCGCGTGAACGTGCGTTTGGCCCTCGGCGACGCGGGCCCCCCCCTCATCGCGCGGATCACGCGCCGGTCCCTCGTCCTGCTCGACCTTCGGCCTGGCGTCCGGGTGTACGCTCAGATGAAGAGCGCGGCGCTCGTTCTGTGACCCAGGATCCGAAACGGTCGAGAAACGGCGAGCGTGCTCGACTCTCGAGAGAAGGAAGATGCCCTCCGAACGGATACCCGCCACGTTGATCCCGGGCGACGGGATTGGCCCGGAGATCGTGGACGCTACCCTCGCCGCCCTCGACGCACTCGGCGTCCGGTTCGACTGGGACACGCAGGTCGCCGGAATGCGCGGGATCAAGACGTCGGGAGACGCGCTCCCCGCCGCGACGCTCGCGAGCATCCGGCGCACCCGCCTCGCGCTCAAGGGCCCTCTCGAGACGCCGTCGGGCGGCGGGCACCGCTCGGCGAACGTCCGCCTCCGTGAGGAATTCAAGCTCTTCGCGAACGTGCGGCCATCGCGAACGCTGATTCCCGGCGGGCGGTACGAGAACATCGACCTCGTGGTCGTGCGCGAAAACGTCGAGGGGCTCTATACCGGCTACGAGCACTACATCCCGATCGACGGAGACCCGCACGCTGTCGCCATCGCCACCGCCGTCAACACCCGGCAGGGGACGCGCCGCCTCCTGCGCTTCGCGTTCGATTTCGCGATCGCCAACCGGCGCAAGAAGGTCACCATCGTCCACAAGGCGAACATCCTCAAGGCGCTGACCGGAATCTTCATCGAGACGGCGCGCGAACTCTACGAGGCACACTACAAGGACAAGGTCGCCATGAGTGACGTGATCGTCGACGCGTGCGCGATGAAGCTCGTCCTTGACCCGTGGCAGTTCGACGTCCTCGTTACCACCAACATGTTCGGCGACATCCTGTCGGACGAGGTGGCGGGTCTCATCGGAGGCTTGGGGATGGCGCCGGGCGCCAACATCGGCACGGACGCCGCGATCTTCGAGGCGGTTCACGGCTCGGCGCCCGACATCGCGGGCAGGGGCATCGCCAACCCCGTCGCGCTCATGCTCGCGGCGGCCCTCATGCTCGACCACTGCGGTCGCACCGCCGAGGCGACGCGCCTCCGCGTCGCCGTCGGCGACACCCTGAACGTCGACAAGGTGCGCACCACGGACCTGGGCGGCTCCGCCGGCACCGCCGAGTTCACGCGCGCGCTCGTCACGCGCCTGCGGTAGACGCAGGGCGTTCGAGAGCAAAAGGATGGCCGCTAGGACCCCAGGGTCGCCAAGAGAGAGTGACAGCGGGCCTTGTCGCTCTCGATTGCGGCGCAGAGCGATCTGGACGCGGTCGTGAGCGGGACGAGCGCGATCGAGTCCCGGAACGTCTGACTCCTGTGCGAGACGGTGCGATGGAGAGGAACGACCCTCGCGATCGAGCGGCTTTCGGGCGTAATCGTATCGCCGAGGGTCGCGATCGAGAAGCCCTCGAGCGTCGTTGTATCGCCCACGATCGCGAGCGAGTCGCGAGCAAGTGGGGTCCTTTCGCTCCCGCTCCCGGTGACGAGCGAGCAAAGGTACGGACCAACCGGAAAAGCCCCCCTAGTTGTTCGGCGCACCCTGGGAGATCCACGCGCTGATCCGCGCGATGTCGCTCGGAGTGAACATGTACCCCTTCGCCGTGAGCGTCGCTCCGTCGAGCGGCATGGTGCCCGATGCTTTGCCCGCGGCGTTGACCTTGCGCAGGTTGTTGTAGAGGCCCGTCATCTCGGCGACCTTGCCCTGGACGATCGGACACGGGGGCACCGCCGCAACACAGTTGGTCCCGACCGTCATCCCCTGCCAGCACTCGTCCCTGGACGTGCCGCAGACGAAGCCGCTCGTGGCGGCTCCCGTGGCCATCGCCGAGTTGTGACAGGTGGGCAGCGACGCGCAGTTCGCTACGCCCATCGGGCCGAAGTAGTCGGCGTAGAGGGAGGTCCACGTCGATGGGCCCTGGGGCGAGTCCGCCGCCGCGTCGGTCGACGTCGGCGGTGCGCTCGAGCCGGCGTCGAAGGCCGGTTGCCCCCCCGTCACCTCGCCGGAGGCCACGGCGCAAGCGCAGCAGGTGAGCCCGTAGACGAGCGCGACGAGCTTCATACTCACCCTCCCATGCGCGTCACGGCCCAAAGCGCCGCGAGGAGCGCGACCGCGATCCCGATCATCACGGCGAGGTTCTGTACGAAATACGGGTAGACGACGAGGATCGCCCCGACCGCCATCGGGGGTACGCGGCCCTGCTTGCGTCCGTAGATGAAACAGGCGGCGCCCACCAGGCCGATGAGGAACGACGCGAGAAGGGCGTTGCCGTCGACATCCATGGAACGCGCCCTATCAGGATAGCCGGCCGCACTCGAGGGGTCGCGGGATATGTGGCATCGTCTAGGGGCATCCGCCCATGTCCCTTCCGTTCGAGGAGCTGGCGTCCACATCCGCGCGCCTCGCCGCGACCCGTTCCAGGCTGGAGAAAAAGAGGCTCCTCGTGGAGGTCCTCGCGAAAGTGGACCCGGCCGAGCTGGGGGCGGCCGTCGGTTGGCTCGTCGCCGAGCCGCTGTGCGGTCCCCTCGGCTTCGGCCCCGCGCACCTGTGGGAACTGAACGAGACGGCCCCGGCCGAGCGCGCCGGCGTGACGCTGCGAGACGTCGAGGAGGCCCTCGAGGTGGCCCGCGGGGCGGGCAGAGCGCAAGCGTCTTCGCTGGTGGCCGCTCTCTTCGCGCGCCTCGCCTCCGCCGAGCGCGCCTTCTTCGTCGGGTCGCTCACCCATTCGCTTCGCCAGGGGAGCCTCGGCGGGGTCATGATGCCCGCGCTCGCCGAGCTCTCGGGGCGAAGCGAGGAAGACGTGCGGCGCGCGGTCATGGTCGGTGGTTCGATCGCCCGCGCGGCTGCGCAGCTCTCCGCGTCCGGCCCGGACGGCGCCACCGCCCGGAGCATCGTGCCGTTCCACCCGCTCGTGCCGATGCTGGCATCCCCCGCCGACTCGATCGACGCGGCGCTCGAGGGGGGCGCCGCGGTCGTAGTCGAGTGGAAGGTGGACGGGGTCCGCGCGCAGGTGCACAAGAAGGGCGATCGCTTGGCGATCTACTCCCGCCAGGGCAACGACATCACGGCGCGCTGCGGATCATTGCTTGGCGCCCTCGCGTCCTTGCGCTGCGACGCCGCGGTGCTCGACGGCGAGGTCGTTCTCGTGGGGCTCGACGGCGCGCCAAAGCCCTTCCAGGACTCCTTTTCCGCGGTGGCCTCGGCGGACTCACCCGGGCCGGACGGGGGATTGCGACTCTACGTCTTCGACTGCTTGCATCGCGACGGCGTCGACCTTTTGGACGAACCGCTCCGTGCGCGCGTCGACGTCCTTCGGGCGGTCGTCCCCGAAGAGCTCCGCATGCCCGGGCTTCGGCCCGAGACCGCCGACGCCGCGCGCCGCTTCTACGCGGAGGCCGTCGCCCGGGGCCACGAGGGAGTCGTGGTCAAGGACCTGGACTCCCCCTACCGATCCGGGGCGCGGGGCCGCTCGTGGCGCAAGGTCAAGGAGCACGCGACGATCGATCTGGTGGTGCTCGCCGTCGAATGGGGGAGCGGCCGTCGGCGCGGCTGGCTCTCCAACCTTCACCTCGGCGCGAGGCGTGCCGACGGTACGTTTTGCATGGTGGGAAAGACGTTCAAGGGCCTGACCGACGCCACCCTGCGGTGGCAGACCGCCAGGCTGCAGGAGCTGGCGACGGAACGCTCGGAGCACGTCGTGTTCGTGCGCCCCGAGCTCGTCGTCGAGATCCGCTACAGCGACGTGCAGCGGAGTTCGCGGTATCCGGGCGGCGTCGCGCTGCGTTTCGCGCGAGTGGCCCGCTATCGCGAGGACAAGTCCGCGACCGAAGTCGAGCCGCTCGAGTCCTTGGTGGCTCGCCTTCCCCGGACGCCGCAGCCGCGGCCCGAGCGGGGCAAGACGCGCAAGTCCAAGGATACCTCGCAGCTTTCGCTCTTCGATGAATGAAAAACTGTGGCGGCGGACGCAAATCTTCCGCGAACGCGCCGTATTCAGTGACATCGGACGTCCTCCCCCCCCCACGTCCGGTCCCGCCCCCGGCCGCTGCAAGGCGGCGCGGGGGCACTTTTTTGTGGCCCGACCGCCTCTCAGCCCCCTGCGTCGTGGTATGCGCCCCGGCCATGCCCGGCGACCGACCCGCGCGATGCCCCTGGGCGCGCAGCGATTCCGCGATGATCGCCTACCACGACGGTGAGTGGGGTGTGCCTGTTCACGACGACGCGCACCCCACGTCGTCGGCTGTATAAGGCGGGGACGATGACGACGACGTCCGAGCCCGGCGCGGTGGTCATGCTTGGCAAGCCCGTCGCCGACGCGATCGAGGCGCGAGTCGCCGTGGGCGTGGCAGAGCTCCTGCGCCTGCGGGGCGTCGTTCCGGTCCTCGCGATCGTGCTCGTCGGGTCGAACGAGGCGTCGCGTCGGTACGTCAATCGGAAGATAGAGGCGTGCGCCCGTCTCGGGATGCGAGCGGAGCTGAAGACGTACCGCCCCGACATCTCGTCCGACGACCTGAAGGCCGAGGTCGCGGCGATCGGTCGATCGCCCGAGTTTCATGGCGTGCTTGTGCAGCTCCCGCTCCCGCCGCACATCGAGAAGCACGACGCGGGCACGACCAACAAGTTCGACGTCTTCGACGCGATCGCGCCCGACAAGGACGTGGACGGCGTTGGCCGCGACGCGGTCGCGGCGCTCTATCGGGCGCAGCAAGAGCGGATGGTCCTCATGCCCGGCACCGCGCTCGCGGTACGCCGGATGATGGCCTTCTACGGCGTCCGCACCGAGGGCAAGCAGGCGGTCGTCGTCGGCCGGAACGACATCACGGCCAAGCCCATCCTGCAGATGCTCGGCGGGCGGATGTGCAACGCGGCGGCCGTCTGGTGCCACCGCTACGTGTCCCCCATCGATCAGCGCCGACTCGTCCGGGAGGCCGACATCCTCGTCACGGCCGTGGGGAGGAGCGGCTACCGGATCACGGCCGACATGCTGAAGCCGGGCGTCGCCGTGTTCGACGTCGCGACTCGGGTCGACGAGGCCGGCAAGATGCACGGGGACGTGGACTTCGAGGCGGCGCGCGGGGTCGCCGGCTTCATCACCCCCGTCCCCCGCGGGATAGGCCCGGTCACCGTCGCCGCCCTCTGCGAGAACACGCTGCGCGCCGCGCAGTTCTCCGCCGGCGTAGGCCGGCCTGGCTATTCGTTCTGAGCTTCGAAATACGGCCCTCGTGAGGCCGCATGGCCGCCGAAGGACCCCACCGGAATCGATGTCGGGTGGGGTCCCTGGAGGCCGCTCGGATGACAGCGCGTCCGGGGTCCGGGGTTCTAATTGAAGCAGCGCGACCCCTGCGGCGTCCTTCGCCGCGAGAAGCGAAGCCCCGCCATCCTTCGCCACGAGCTCCGTCGCTTTGCCGCCGTCCTTCGCGGCCAGCTCCGTTGTTTGTCCGCCGTCCTTGGCCGCGAGGTCGATCGCGGTGCCGGCGTCCTTGTTCGACTCCGCCCACGGCGCCGACGCGGCCGCCCCATTGGCCTGGGCGCTACCGATGGCGGCGGCGAGGATTGCCCCCACGGCGGCGCTCGACGCGACCCACTTCCAACCTCTTCGATTGCTCATGTTTCCTCCTTGCGTTGGGTACTGCGTTGCGCTGGACACGCGCGTAGGACGACCCTCGTCCGCATCGCTCGAACGAAGTGAGCGGACGACACACCCGAAGGACGTCCCCCGCTCACGGACGGATCACACGGGGCATCTATTCAACGTCGCGTGAGGGCGACGGCCGAAAGTTTGCCGAAGATGCGCCGCGCATCCCTTGCGAGTCTCTTCGCGTGCGCTCGCTTGAGCGGGAACAGTATGCATGGTAAGGCGCGGAACCGTCGGGGCGGACAATGGCAGTAGCCGAATACGTGGCACAGGCGTGCTTTGGCCCGTACCGACTTGTTCGCCGCGTCGGCAGCGGCGGCATGGGGAGTGTCTTCGAGGCGGAAGATACCGGGCTCGGCCATCGGGTGGCGCTCAAGCTTCTTCACCCGCACGTCGCAGAGCGGCCGGGCGCGGTGGTTCGATTCTTGCGCGAAGGCCGCGCCGCCGCGCGCATCAAGCACCCGAACGTTGTCCAGGTGCTCGCCCTCGGGACTGACGGCGACACGCCGTACCTCGCGATGGAGTTGCTCGAAGGCGATGACCTGTCGCACGTTCTCGCGCGCAGGGGTCGCCTCTCGGTGGAGGACGCGCTCGACGTATTGCTCCCGGTCATCGGCGCGGTCGCGGCGGCGCACGAGGCGGGGGTGATTCACAGGGACCTCAAGCCCTCCAACATCTGCATCACCCGCAGCCCCGGCGCGCTGCCGTGGCCCAAGGTAGTCGACTTCGGCGTCTCCAAGGTCATCACGGGCGAGGGTGCCAGCGATGCAACGATGACGGACGCCGTCATCGGAACCGCCGCGTACATGTCTCCCGAGCAGGCGCGCGCCGCGTGCAACGCCTCGTTCCGGAGCGACCAGTACTCCCTGGCGGCGGTTCTCTACCAGTGCCTCAGCGGGCAGCTCCCGTATCCCGGCCGCAGCGTGTACGAGATCGTCGAGTCCGCCCTAACGAGGGTCCCGGCGCCGCTGCGCGATCACGTCGCCGCGATCCCCGTGGCCCTGGAGAGCGCCGTGCTGCGCGCCCTGAGCCGGGACCCCGAGACGCGCTTCCCTTCCGTCCGGTCGTTCGGGACCGCGCTCCTGGAGTTTGCGACCGAGCGCACCCGCGTCGCGCTCGCGGCCGAGTGGAGGGCACGCGAGGCGGGTCCCGACGAGCCGACGGGGCGCGCGGAGCCAGGCGGTACCTGGGCGACGCCGTCCATCACCGGCACGAGCCTCGTGCCCGAGCCGGGGCCCGCGAGCAGCACGCCGCTGTCGCCGTCGTCGTCGAGGTCACCCTTGCGCCACGCTCTTTGGGGGCTCGCGGCGATCCTGCTGCTCGCCGTCGCGACCCTCGCTTTCGGCGGCGTCGACGCGCTCGCCGCGTGGACGAGGCCCGCGGCGTCCCGGGCACCGGCCTCGCACGGACACGCGGTCACGACGGAGGCCGGCCCGAGGTCGCTCCCGCCGACAGTCTCGGACGCCCGCGCCGCGTCCGAGGAGGTCGACGCGCCTCGCAACCCCGTTGCCCGACCGCGCGTCGCCCCGGTCCGCCACGGGGCGCCGTCGGCGCCCCTCGCGGCGCCGGTTCCGATCGGCGAAAACGGCGCCCCCATTCTCCCATGAAGTGCTGGCGGGCGCCGCTGCGCTGGACGATGGCCGCGGCGCTCGCGTCGACGTGGGCCGTGCCGCGGCAGGCTCGCGCCGACGACCCGCACGCCGAGGCCGAGTCGCTGATCCGACATGGCGTCGAGCTCCGGCGCCTCGGACAGGACGGAGAGGCCCTCGACGTGTTCCGTCGCGCGTACGCCATCGACCCGACGCCGCGGGCCGGCGCGCAGGCGGCGCTCGCGCATCAGGCCCTCGGGGACTGGGTCGACGCGGAGCGCGGCCTCGCGCAGGCGCTCGGGGCGGCCGCGGACCCGTGGATCGCTCTCTATCGCGAGGTGCTCGAGCAAGCGCTCGCCGTCGTGCGCGCGCACCTGGGGTGGCTCGTCGTCGACACGAACGCGGCGCAGGCGGAGATCCGCGTCGACGGCGACGTCGAGACGGTGCCCGACGCCAACCCGATCCGGGTACCGGCGCGCACGTTGGATCTCGAGATCCGGGCGCAGGGACGCGAGCCGGCGCGACGGACCGTCGACGTACAGCCCGGCGCGCGGGTGAGCATCTTCGTGGCCATGGATCTCGAACCGCTGCACGCGGGAACGGCGGTCGCCTCGGCGACGGCCGCGCCGCCACCGGTCCTCGTTGGACCGCGCGACGACACGCGACGGCGCTCCGCCGGGGCGATCGCCTTCGTCGCGGCGGGCGTGTTCGTCGTGGGAGGCGTCGTCGCCTGGCGTGTCCGCGAGGACAACGTCGCGGTCTACGACGACGACAGCCGCTGCCGGGTGGGCGCGCTGACTCGGGAGCAGCAGTGCGGCGGGCACGCGGAGGCGGCGAACGTCGCGCTGGGGCTCGAGGTCGGGTCGTTCGCGATCGCGGCGGCGAGCGCGGCGTGGGGAGCCTGGGAATGGTGGGGTGGGGCCGGCCATGGCTCCGCCGCGGCCGCGTTGCCCTGCGCGCCGTGGGCGGGGCTCGGCGTCGCTTGCCGGGGGCGCTTTTGAGCCGCGGGCCGCTGTTCGGCGGTCGCGCAGCGCTCTTGGTCGTCGCGGCCGCGTGCGGGTGCGCGGGCCTCAAGTCGGGGAGCGATCGCGCGCCGGCGGAGGGTGGTTCGCCGGAGACCCAGATCGACGTCCTGCGGTGCGGGCACAAGCGACCACCCCCTCCACCCGACGCCGGTCCGAGCGGCGGGAACCTCGATCTGGTGTTCGCGGTGACGCACTACTACTACGGCACCGCGTCCACCGACGACGCCGGCAATCCACAGCTCTTCGATCTGGGCTTCGACATGGACGACGTTTGCACCGGCGAAG
>DATGJA010000825.1:0-9795 GCA_035295445.1 Polyangiaceae bacterium
CGAGCCCGCGCCCGCCCCCGCGCTCGCGCTCGCCCCCGCGCTCGCGCCCGCCCCCGCACTCGCGCCCGCCCCCGCACTCGCGCCCGCCCCCGCACTCGCCCCCGCGCCCGCATGGCCGGAGCCCGACGCGCCGCTCGAGAAGTCCGTCGAGCCCGTCGTTCCAGGAGAACCGCACGCGGCAAGCAGCCCCGCCCACAAGGGAAACCAAAGACGCATTCGACCGATCCTCCGAGCCCCGGCTCGGTGAGACATGGAGCGGGACGCCTCGAAGCTTCCACCGTGCAGCTCGACGCTCTAAGGTGCCCCCGATTGCGCTCGAAGGCTCATCTGCGTCCGCTGGGCTACGTCGGTGGAGCGTGCATCGCGTGGAGCGCGCCCCTTGCCGTCGCCGAGGCCGCCCCGCCGGTGGCGGTCGAGGGCACGTGCCCGGGACGCGACGTCGTCGAGGCCGTGCTCCGCACGATGCTCCCCGCGGCCGATCCCAAGGCGCCCGCCGCCGCCACGGTCACCGATCGGGGCGACACCTTCGTCGTCTCGGTCAACGGGCGCGCCAAGACGTATCCGGATCCGGAGCGCAACTGTTCCCAACGCGCGCGGATCGCCGCCGCGTTCATCGCCCTCGTGCTCGAGCCGGGAGGGGACGACGAGGCCGACCGGGCGCCCCCTGAGCCCAAGCCCGCGCCGCCGCCGCCGCCGCCCCGCGAGGACCGCGCCGCGCCGTCGCCGCCCCGCGAGGACCGCGCCGCGCCGTCGCCCTCGACGAGCCCCCCTTGGCTCCATGTGGCCGTCCGCGGCGACATCGAGGTGTCGAGCTCACCCGGCTTCGCCTCGCCCGGCGTCGATTTCGACCTCGGCGCGGCGTGGGGTTCCTTCGGGGCCGAGATCTCGTGCGCGTGGGTCGCGCCGGGCGAAATCGCGCTCGCGGGCGGCGGGACGGCGGTCCTCTCGCGCGTCCCTTGCTCGCTCGGCCCCGTCGTGCGGGTTACCGGCACGCCCGTGCAGGTCGACCTGAAGGTCGGTCTCGACCTCGGGAGCGTCCGCGCCGACGGCCAGGGCCTGCCGAGGAGTCACGGCGCCGCGCGTCTCGAGGCGGGCGCGCGCTTCGCGATCGACGCCTCGCTTCGCCCGTCGAGGGGCGCGCGCGTATGGCCGGTCGCGGGGTTACAGATCAGCTACTACCCCGTCCCGTACGACCTCGTGGTCACGCCGCAGGGCGTCGTGGCGAGCACGCCGGGCCTTTGGGCGGGCGCGACCGCCGGGGTCGGCTTTGGCGCGCTGTAGTCGGCAGGGTGGGGCGAAGCGAGAGTTCCGACCCGCGACCCCCCGACGCCCCTCGTAGAAGCTTTCGCGGGCGAGCTACCATATCCCTACGGTGGAGCGCGCCATCACGCACCAGGACCCCGCCGGGTGCCTCGCCCCGGTGGCCGATCGCGACTCCGCCCCGCCCGGTGCGCGGGCGCCTTCCTTCGACCAGGTCTACCGGACGTGCTTCGACGACGTCGCCCGCTGGGCGCGCGCGTTCGGGGCCAATCCGGCGGACATCGAGGACCTGACGCAAGAAGTGTTCATCATCGTGCGCCGCAAGCTCGGCTCGTTCGACGGGCGGAACCTCGCGGGCTTCCTCTATCGGATCGTGCAGCGGACCGTCCGCGACCACCGCCGGAGCGCCTGGATTCGCCGGCTGCTCGGGCGCCCCGCGGCGCTCTCCGACCTTCCCGCGGCGGGGCCGACCGCCCTCGACGTCCTCCAGGAGCGAGAGCGGCAGCGCGTCGTCGAGGGGATCCTCGCGAAGATGAGCGAGAAGCGCCGCACCACCTTCGTCCTGTTCGAGATCGAGGGGTACAGCGGCGAGGAGATCGCGCAGATCCAGTCGCTGCCGATCAAGACGGTGTGGACGCGCCTCCACCACGCCCGAAAGGATTTCGTCCGAATGGTTTCGCAGCTCCCGCTCGAGCAAGGGGATCGGCCATGAAGCGCCTTCGCGAGCAGACCTCGTCTCCCGATCCCGCCGTCGCGCGTGCGGCGTCGATGCTTCTCGCGGTTCGACCGCTCGACACCGCGCAAGTCCACCGCAGGAGGCTCCCGTTCGAGGCGGCCCCGCGCGCCCGCGCGGTGCCCATGCGCGTCGCCCTCGTCTTGGCCCTGAGCCTCGCGAGCGCCATCGCCGGCGCGGAGACCGTCCACCGCGCGGCGTGGCTGCGTTCGTGGACGGGGTGGCGTTCGAGTCCCGGGCAGCCCGTCGTCTCGGCGGTCGTCGCGCCCGCGCCGGTCGTCCACGCGGTCGCCGCCGCCGCGAAGCCCGCGGCCAGCACCCTCGACGTCGCCGCTCTCCCGGTGGCCGTCGCGAGCCCCGCGGTCACCCGTGGTCCGTCGCCGGCCTCGCCGCGCGTCGCCGCACGCTCTGTGATCGCTGCGAGCACTGCGAGCGCTGCGGCCGACGAGTCGTCCCTCATGGTCGACGCGGTGCGCGCGTTGCGGCGCGATCGCGATCCGCGGCGCGCCGCGTCCCTGGCGCAGGAGGCGCTGCAGCGTTCGCCGCACGGCCCGCAGGTCGAGGAGGCGATGGCGGTCGCGATGGAGGCCGCCTCGGCGGACGGCGACGGCGCGGCGGCGCACGTCTGGGCCGAGCGATACCTGGCGGCGTTCCCGGCCGGTCGCTTCGCGGATCGGGCGCGGCAGGTCCGGGTCGCGACCCCGAGGTAGCGTGCGCGGCTCCCGCTGGCTGCCCGCGCTGGTCCTCTGCTGCGCGTCGTGCGACCGGCAGATCCTCGTGGGCGAGCAGGCGACGCCCGAGGCGGGGGCGCCGCTCGTTCTCGACGCGGGCGGCGAGACCTCCGTGGCCGATGCCCGTGTCGCCGACACGGCCGAGACGCCGAGCGCCGACGTCGAGGACGGGGCGCCCGCGGCGGACGGTCTCGCCCCCGAGGCGTCCGACACCGACGGCGCCACGCAGGAGGCCGGGCTCCCGCCGCTGACGGTCCCCTGGTCTACCGGGTTCGAGGGGACCCCCGGCGACACGTGGGTGCCGGGCAACGGCGACTGCTACGCGACCGGCGGGGGGGTGTTTCGGATCGTGACGACGCCCGTGCACGGCGGCCAGCACGCCGCGGCGTTCAGCGTCGATACGAGCCTCGGGTCGCCGTCGCAGACGCGCTGCATCGAGCACGGGGTCTTGCCGACGGCCGGCTACTACGGGGCCTGGTACTACGTCCCTGCCTTCGCAACGAACCCGGGCAACTGGAACCTCCTTCATTTCCAAGGGGCGGACGTCGCCGACGCGACGACCGCGCACGGACTCTGGGACGTGTCGCTCGCCAGCGCGACCGACGGGACGCTTCACGCCGTCGTGTACGACTTCTTGCGGGCCCGCCTGGTGCAAACGACCGGGACGGTCCCGGTGGGCAGCTGGGTACACTTCGAGGTGTACCTCTCGCGATCGAGCGGCAATGGCGGACAGTTCACGCTGCGTCAGGACGGCCAGGTGATCCTCGACCTCACCGGCCTTTCCACGGACGACTCGCGCTGGGGACAGTGGTTCGTCGGAAACTACGCGACGGCGCTGTCGCCTTCGGCGTCGACGGTCTACGTCGACGACGTCACGATCGGTCTCGCGTCTTCGGGCTAGAACGCCTCACGACACGCTGCTACGTCGGCGGCGGCGGCGGGGGCGGCGGCGGGGGAGGCACGGGGAGATCGATCGGCTCCCACTGCGGCGTGTGGTTGCTCTGCGTCTGGCCGACGTACGGCGTCACCGTCGCGGTCGTGTGCTGGTTCCAGACGTAGATTCCCGGATAGCTCTTGAGCGCCTCCTGGTCGACGACGAGGGCGGTCAGGTAGAGCTGCGACGTGGGCTCGTTCTGCATGCCGAAGGGCACCTGGTCTCGCGACGACGAGAACACGAGCCAGTAGTACGTCTTGCCCCCGCACTCCGGATACTCGGGCGACCACTTGGGCCAGCTGTTCGTCGCGCCGGGACTGCGGACGCCCGTGCAGGCCGGCGGGTCGTTGGCCGCGAGACGCGTCGGCGTCCCTCCGGTGGCCGGGACCACGTACACCTGCGCGTTCGGGTCGTAGTACATGTTGTCCGCGACCGGCGTCCGGTCGAAGGCGACGAGCTGGTCGTCCGGCGAGAACGCCGGGTAGTACTCGTTGAAGTTCGGGTCCGAGGCGCCCGAGATGGGCGTCGCCGTGCCGCCCATCTTGTCGTTGAACGGGATCGACCAGAGGTCCGCCGTGCCCTGGTTCATGCGACCGCTCTGCGACGCGTTGGTCGACGTGTAGACGATCGTCATCCCCGAGTGCGCCCACGTCGGCGACGCCGCGCCGGACGGATCGCCCGTGCGCGCGAGGAAGCCCCAGCTCGTCCCCTCGTTCGCCGCCATCGCCAGCGACATCTGATCGCCGCTGACGGTGCCGCTCGCCGGGACGACGCTCGGCACCGACGTCGACAGATCCATCCAGACGAGCTGCGACGCGGGCGACACGTCCCACTCGTTGGCCCCCTGGTAGCCCCACGGCGCGACGCCCTTCGGGCCGCCGCCGTCGGAGAACATGCCCGTCGGCCACGTCGTCGGGAACTTGCTCTCCCCCTGGAAGGCCGCGACCATCAGGTGCTGCTTCATGTCGTTCCAGACGTGCGTCGAGAACGACATCATCCCGAGCCAGGGCATCCCGAGCGCGTCCCGCCCGCCGGGCGTCAGCCACGCCGGCACCTTTCCGGTGTCGCCCGGATCGACCATCGCGCCCACGCCGTCCCACGGCCAGTTCTCGTTGAAGACGACGCTCTGCTTGTCGGGGACGGCCACGTGGCACCCCATGCACGAGGCGGCGCCCGGCGTCGCGCCCCGCGTCTGGATCTGCCCGCTCTCCGACCGCGCCGTCGACCACTGGGTCTGCGGCACCGTGAGGGCGGTGGCGACGTTCTCGTCCCCCACGCCGAAGCTCTCGAGCCACGACTGGCCGGCGTTCTTGCCCACCGCTGCCCAGTAGACCAGCGACCCGTTCGCGTTGGCCGGCGCGATCTGGAAGGTGACCTGCGAGCTCACGGGCGCGCCGCCGCCGGCCGCGATCGAGCTGACGGTGACCGTGACGTCCTCACCCCACGTCGACTTCGTGAGCGCGGTCCAGATGTCCTTCGGGATCTTCCATGTCTTGGACCGCGTGTACACGACGAGGTCGTTCTTCTGCCGCACGGCGTGGATCGTGATGCGGAAGATGGTCTGCCCGCTGCCGGGATTGAACCGGATGCGCGGCCGCACCCAGTTGTTCGGAAAGAGAGAGCCGTCGGGCGGCTCGACGATGCACGGCCCCCCCGACATCGAGCCGGCGCCGTTGAACATCGACGCCACGTTGGCCGGCGGCAAGGCGGACCCGTCGTCGGGAGCCGGCTCGACGTACTCGTGCTTGCCGCTCTCGACGAGCTCGTCGCAGGTCGGATCGCAGGTGCGTCCGGCGACGCACGTGCCCGAGCCGTTGTCCGCGAGCACGCCGGCGTCGCCGACCTGCACGGGAGGCCCCCCGTTGCCGCTGCCGCCTTCGTTAAAGAACGAGCCGCTCGGCCCGCCGGACCCTCCGGAGGCCGAGCCGGAACCGCCGCCCCCCGGACCGCCCCCCGAGCCCGGCGGAGTGTCCTTGCCCGTGCTCGCACATGAGCACGCGAGGAGCAGGGCGGTGACGGCAAGAGCTCGGCGGGAGGGGTTCATCGATTGTCCTTGAATCCTTCCCTACTTGCGTAGGTCGAGCGCGCCGCCGAGGCTCATCATTCGTCGGTTGTGGCCACCATCGTGCCGCCATGCGTCGTCATTCCGTCGCGAAAGGTTCTGGATGATGTGGCACCCGGTCTCGCCCTGACCCGATAAAGAAGGACTGCAACGCGGGTCGGCCAACGCTCGGAACGCGTCGTGAGGCCAGGCCTCGGCGCCGGTCCAGCGCGCAGCGCGGAGGGAGAGGTGTGTCATGGCCTTTGCGAAGGCGAAGTTCACGGCGGCGCTCGCGGTCGCCTGCATATCCGTGTCGACGAGGGCAGCGCGGGCCGACGAGGCCGCCCCGCCGGACGTGCCCCCCGCGGATCGGGCCGCGTCGCGCGCGATCGATCGATCGTGGCTCTACCTCGACGACGCGCGGGTCGCCCAGCCCGGCGCCGTCGTCGGTTCGACCAGCGTGGCGTACACGAACGTCGGCTCGAACCCGGATCCGACGTCCCAGCCGTATCGCGCCTTCGCCGGCAACACGGCGCAACCGGGCGCGCTCGCGTCGGTGGGCGCCGAGGTCGGCGTGCTGCCGCGGATCTCGCTCGACGCGCTCGGGCAAATGCAGGTCGGGGGCGAGGGGCCGGGGGTCCACCCGGGCGCTCTGGCGGGCGCGCGCTTCGATCTCACGCCCCCGTCGTGGAGCGCGGTCCACATGACGGCGAGCGGAGGGTACCTGCGCGAGACGTGGTCGACGCCGAGCGACTCGATGCCCCGCGAGCTTCTCATGCGGGACTCGGGCGGGGCCAACGGCGCGTGGGCTTCGTTCGCCGTCGCGGCCGACGTGCAGCGGCTGCGGCTCGGCGTGACGACGCTCGGCGAGCACGTCTTCGCTCCCGGCCGCGACGCCGTGGACATCATGCTCCAGGCGGGGATGAGCTATCGGGCGCTCCGCTGGCTGCGCGCGGGCGTCGAGTGGGTCGGGCAGGACCTCGAGGAGTCGTTCGCCGACGCCTCCGAGGGCGGCGCGCGGCACTTCGTCGGTCCGACGGCGGCGGTGCAGCTGCTTCAGGACCGCCTGACGATCGTCGCCGGGCCGTCCGTGGGTTTGTCGAGCCGGTCCCCGAGTCTGCTGGGGCGGCTGGCCGTCGCATACGGGTTTTGACGCGCGCGCGCCACAGCCAACGCAAGGAGAATGGTCAATGAGGACACGACTGCTTCTCGATTCGATCCGGTTCGGCGTCACCGCTTCGGTGGTGGCCCTCTCGGCCGATGCGCTCGCGGACGCGCCGCCGACGCGCCTCGCGACCGGCCAGTTCGTCACGCCGACGGCGCCCGCCGGGGCTGTCCAGCAGCTGCTGAACCCGGGCCTCGCCGCGTACCCCGACTTCGTCGCCGGGGAGGCCGTCCGCTCGCAGCTGAGCCCCGACGGCGCGACGCTCGCGGTCCTCACGGCAGGGCAGAACTCGCTCGACAAGCCCGACGGGAGCACCGACACGGCCGCGTCGACCCAGTTCATCTTCCTCTACGACGTCAGCGGCGCGCACCGCGGATCGCCTGCGCTCCTGCAGGTCATCGCGCAGACGAACGCCCACGTGGGCTTGGTGTTCTCTCCGGACGGCAGCAAGCTCTACGCCGCGGGCGGTCGTGACGACGTGGTGTACGTCTACGCGAAGAGCGGCTCGACGTACGCGGCGGCGGGGAAGATCGCGCTCGGCCACGGCGGCAAGGGCGTCGGCATCGGCGTCAGCCCCAACGCGAGCGGTCTCGCGATCTCGGCCGACGGCCGGACGCTCGTCGTCGCGAACAACTACAACGACTCGATCAGCGTCGTCGACACGGCGAGCGGCTCCGTGCGCTACGAGCACGACCTTCGGCCCTTCTTCGCGGCCAACGAGGGGACCGCGGGAGGCGTCGGCGGGACGTTCCCGTTCGCCGTGGCCGTCAAGGCGCCGGGCATCGCGTACGTCTCCTCGGACCGAAACCGCGAGGTGGTCGTCGTCGACGTCACCTCCGCGACCGCCGGCCGGCTCGTCAAGCGCATCAAGCTCGACGGCAACGGGCTCGGGATGGCGCTCGACCGGTCCGGCTCGAGGCTCTTCGTCGCGCAGGACAACGCCGATGAGGTCGCGGTCATCGACACCGCGTCGAACGCGGTCGTCGCGAAGATCGACGCGCGCGCGCCCGAGGGGGTCCTCGGCGACGACGACGACCGCGCGGGCGCCCGCTACACGGGCGCGGCCACCTTCGCCGTCACCGTCTCGCCCGACGGCCGGACGCTCTACGCGGTCAACGCGGGGTCGAACTCGATCGCCGTCATCCCGCTCCGAGGGCCGGGCGCCATGCACGTCCGCGGCCTCATCCCCACCGCGTACGAGCCCCACGACGTCGCGATCAGCGCCGACGGCGGCTTCATGTACGTCGTGAACGGCAAGAGCGTCACGGGCGCCAACCCGGGGCACCTCGCGAGCGCCACGGGCAACATCACGAGCATCACGTACCCCGGGGGCAACGCCGCGGCCGCCGCGGCGTCCCGCGCGGCCAACCAGTACCAGTTCCAGCTCGAGCGCGCCTCGCTCGTCGCGGCGCCCGTGCCAGAGGCCTGGGAGCTCGACCGTCTGACGCAAAAGGTGGCGCACAACAACTTCTACGGGCCGAGCGCCGACGACGACCGGCGCGTGATGCGCTTTCTGCGCGAGCACATCAAGCACGTCGTCTATGTCGTCAAGGAGAACCGCACGTACGACCAGATCCTCGGGGACCTCAACAACGGGTCGAACGGCGCGAGCGGGTTGACGCAGTTCGGCGAGGGCCTCACGCCGAACTTTCACCGCATCGCGCGGCAGTTCGTCACGCTCGACAACTTCATGGATCCGGGCGACGGCAGCATGGACGGCTGGTCGTGGAGCCTGCAGGGTCGCGTGACCAACACCGAGACGATCACGCAGCAGATCAACTACGCGTTCGTCAACCGCGGTCTCTCCTACGAGTCCGAGGGCGCCAACCGCAACGTGCCGGTGAACCTGCCGACCGTGGCCGAGCGCGACGGCGCCGCCGGTCTCCCCGGGACGACGAACTACTCGACGGCCTCGGCGAGCTTGCCGGGCGGCACCCTGAACCTGCTGACCGGCTCGGGGGACCACGCGTCGTCCGACGCCCCCTTCGGCGTCCAGGGCGGCTACATCTTCCAGGCGGTGCTCCAGGCCGGCGGCACGGTCCGCGACTACGGATTCCTCGTGAACAACATCGGCACGATCGGCACGGTCGCGTCGCCGGTGATGGACCCGTTCGGCGCGGGCGACGTCGAAGTCGCACCGCTGCACGCGTCGATCGTCCCGTTCACCGACGTGTACTTCCGCGGCTTCGACATGAACTACCCCGACCTGTGGCGCTATAACGAGTGGAAGCGCGAGTTCGACCAGTACGTCGCGCAGGGCAATCTCCCCAGTCTGTCGATGGTGCGCGTCAGCCACGATCACATGGGAAGCTTCGGGACCGCGCTCGCGAGCGTGAACACGCCCGAGACCCAGCAGGCGGACGACGACCTAGCCGTCGGCCGATTGGTGCAGACGATCTCGGAGAGCCGGTACGCCGCCGACACGCTCATCATCGTCACCGAGGACGACTGCCAGGACGGCCCGGACCACGTGGACTCGCACCGCGCGACCGCGTACGTGGTCGGTCCGTACGTTCGCAAGGGCGCCGTCGTCGGCACGCGCTACAGCCAGGTCAACGCGCTCCGCACCATCGAGGACGTGCTCGGGACGCAGCACTTGAACCTCAACACGGCGTTCCAGCGGCCGATGACCGACGTGTTCGACGTCAACGCATCGCCCGCGTGGACCTACTCCGCCGTCGCGTCGACGGTGCTCCAGAGCACGACGCTCGACCAGACCCCCGGCGGTCTCGGCGCGCCGTTCGCGCGCGGCGCCGTCATCCGGCCGAAGCACGACGCGGCGTACTGGGCCAAGCTCACGGCGGGCTTCGACTTCTCCGACGCGGATCATCTCCCCCCGGGGAAATTCAATCGGATCATCTGGCAGGGGATGATGGGCAACAAGCCCTACCCGGCGCGCGCGGCCCAATCGCCGGCCGCCGACAAAGACGA
>DATGJA010000826.1:0-6552 GCA_035295445.1 Polyangiaceae bacterium
AATTGGCGGGCAAGTCAAATTATCCGACGAGAACTTGGCGTCGGGTTCTTCCATGGCGATAGCCTCACCATTGGTATGCCCGCATACGAACCGAACCTGTGGAACGCGCCGCAGGTGATCAACGACAACAATTGCTACAACTATGCGATCGACCGTCGAGACAGCGTCCGGCGTAACCCAGGGGCCCTTGCCGGAAGGCCCGTACAGGTCTCTCTCGTCTGGGCTGGGTGGGCGGTCGCGGAGGCAGCTGAGGCGGACGGCCTTCAGATCGT
The DNA here is from genome assembly GCA_035295445.1 of Polyangiaceae bacterium. GTDB lineage: Bacteria > Myxococcota_A > Polyangia > Polyangiales > Polyangiaceae > Palsa-1150. The sequence continues at coordinate 273 of DATGJA010000826.1, forward strand.
CGCGGGCCCCCTCGACATTGATCGGCAGACGGATGACCTTTGGCTGGCGGCCCTCGTAACGGCTCCTCCGCCGGTCGGTACGATATTCGGCGACTACCACTGGTACCGCAGAGATGAGGGCGGCATGTGGTCGCACAAGTCCGGTTTTGATAGCGAGGCCACGAACTTGGACGAAGACGGCAACCCGATCGACAATCCGGAGACCTGTGCGCGCGGTCAGTATGTCCACTTCTTCGGGTACTTCATCGTGGATCGAACGAGATTGCTGCCTTGACGATCGGTCCTTCGGGTGGCCAGATGATCGTGAGGCTGCCGTGGTAACCGCACTCGTGCTTGCGCGCTCGGGGGCCGAAAATCCGTCTCGGCAACTGTCCGCAGAGCAGGCGAAGGAGTTCATGTCGCGATACGCGACGCTCTCGTCTGGCGGGGCCGACGTGAGCGCCAAGCTCTACGGACGCGGAGGCTATGGCGTGCAATGGGATGACGACGGAGGTCCGGCGTATCTCATTGTCCGCAACGGTGTTGCCGCCGTGTATCACCGCTCCGGCGTGCCGACACTCTTCTCGGACACGGTCGGCCTGTCCGAGTTCGTGAGAGGGTGCCTGCGAGAGGAACTCGAGCAACTCAATCGGTCGACGACCGATCCCCCGCCGCGTTCCGAGAAGTAGCCCCGCAGTGCGGGCACGTCCCCGCCGGAGGGAACTTCCCGGTGAGCACGTCATCCACGCCGATCCCGGCAAGCCGTGCGACACGGAACGCGAGGCTGGCGCTCGTCCGTCGCCCCGTGACCGTCGATCGCGCGATGCGGAGCGCCTTGGCGAACGCCTGCACGCCGCCGCACCGGATGCGGAGGTACCGCATCGCGGTCCGGACGTTCTTCTGCTCTTCGGGGGTGAGGTCGCTCACGACGCCGCTCCGAACGCCGGCTCGATGCCAAGCTCATGGATCGCGTGGACGAGCATGCTCAGGTTGAAGCAGAGCGCCTTGCATAGGAGCTCGTTGACCTGTGCCGTCGGATTCTTGGAGCGGAGTGAGCCGCCGAACTTCCTCTTGAGCGCGGAGAACGTACTCTCCACGTTCGAACGCGCGTGGTAGTGCGAGAGAAATTCGGCCTGCTTGTACATGAAGAGGCCGAACATACGGCGCCACGCGGCCGATCCGTCCGATGACGAGTTCACCTTGAATGGCACGTAGGGCACACCGTCCACGGCCTCCACGGCCGCGAGGTTCGCGTGCGACAGGTACGCCTTGTCCGCTGAGACCTCGGCCACGGTGAATCGCTGCGCCGTCGACTGAACGAGCGGAACAAACTCGGGCGAGTCGTTCGCGTCGCCGTCCGTTACGCGGATCGCGGTGATGACGTTCGTCGTGGTGCCGACGCACGCGTGCGCCTTGATCCACTCGGCCTGACGCATCTCGCGTCCATACTTCGCGTCGTACCAGCGGCGGTACGTCACGGTCCCGAAGCCCGTGGAGTCCACCGCGAACTGACGCTCGATGCACGCGAGCGGCGCCGCGCTCTCCTCCACGAGCTTCGTCAAGAGCGGGGCGAGCTCGGCACGACCGAAGCCATCGAAGAGCGTGTTGTATCGCGGCGCCTTAGCCACATGACCCGCCTCGGCGCACGCCTCGATGTCCGTCGTAGCGCGGCGACCGCTCGCGGTCGTGTAGACCTTCATCGTCATCCCGAAGACGAGATCCGAAAGCGGCGTCGGCTTCGGTCCGCGGCCGGGATGCGGAGGGGTGACGATGCCGTCGCAGAGCCCACGAAGGAGCGCCTGCACGCGAGCCTTCTCCTCGCACTGAGCCGCGTTGTAGGCGGGCCAGTCTTGCGCGTACGTCTTGCGCGTGAGGTGGACGGTCTGGGTCACGACATGGGAGCCATCCTCGGCCGTGTCGATTTGGATCCGAAACTCAACCGCCCACTGGTGCTTGCATCGGGTTCGGCGTTCTTCGTGATCCGGGCACGTACAGGTCGCTTCGGCCATGTTGACCACGTATCCGCCAGCGTTGTGCGTCTGAGACGGCACCATCCACAGCGCTCCCTGGATGCGCCGGATGCGCTTGTCCTGCGAGAGCGCGCGCCCTCGTTCCTGTCGTGCGTCGACCATGCCGGTATGTTACTAACTAGGTACATACTTGTCAAGGTGACCCTAGCGACGTAGGTTCACGTCGTGGGTCTCGTTAGGGTTTCGATGTGGGGGTACCGCTGCCTTCGCTGCGGCCATGAATGGGTGCCTCGGGGGCTCCCGGAGACGGAGGGCAGCAAGAAGCCGCCGGAGCCCAAGGAAGAGCCGAGGGTGTGCCCGAAGTGCAAGAGCCCGTACTGGAATCGGCCGAGGCAGAAGTGATGGGCCGCTACGGCACATATATTTTGTCGCCGCGCCTCAGCTCCTTCGGGTCTGGCCTGCCACTTGCTCCGATGTGCTGATCTGGACGCACGTACAGATGTGCCCGCGCGACGAAACGCTTTCTACTATCGAGATAGACGACGATCAGACTACGCGTGCAGTCTGGCTCGTCAGCGAGCGGTGGCGACGGATGACCGTCTTCCTTGATGTCCAGGTGAAGCTCACGCGCCATCTCGCGCTCGTGGATCAGATCCTCGTTGAACATCTCTCGCAGTCGTCGTTTACCAACGCTCACCCGGAGTAGACCCATGGCAGCAAGACCGGCCGATCAGATTCTGCGTGCGCACCTGCTCGCATTCGCGACCGGGCGCCGGGGCATCCGTGCGACCATGCGGCGAGCGCTTGAGGCGGCGGATCTAGCCGAAGAGAGCGGCAGTGCGGGGCTCGATCGTCTGGCAAACAAGTCGCTGCGCATTCTCAGCGAATTGGACCACGGGCATTGGAGAATCGAGGAGGCGCGTTCACAGATAGCCTCTCTCGTCGAGAAGTACGAGTTCAACGTGACTGGTCCGCAGATAGAGACTCGATCCACCGCAAAATCCGTCACCGTGGAGGGGGCTGGATACGCACTTGGACGGTTAGCGGGACCCGCGTCAGCAATTGACCGTCAAACACCACCTCGAACCAGTATACGCCCTCCCCGGGAAGCCCAGAGGACAGCGCGAACGTATAGTTCGCAAGCGTCGATCCATCTGTAAATTCCACGGGGGTCGGAAGCTCCCGCAAAAGTTCACCGCTCTGTCGTAGGCACCGCACGACCATCTCAAACTTGCCACGACGCGTCCCCGCCCTCAGCGATACAAACAGCGAGATCGGGACGATGATCGGAGGTAGGCGCTTGAGGCTGTCGACGGTCAGGGTTGCGAGGTCGACGATCCGAATGAGGGATGGCGCATTGTCGCTATCATTGAGGACTCGCTCGCAAAGCAGGGCGGCCCGAATGAACGGGCCACCCTCATCTACCACCGGCTTGCGGGCCGGTGGCTTCACCTTTCTGATCTTTGCGCGATTGGCCATGGCGCCGCAAGCCTACATCAGCCGCGGCCGGCCCCCACAAATTGCCGGGCAGACCGCAGAATCACCGGGCAGACGCCCATCGTCGGGCAAAGCCCGCCGGCGCCCAGATCCAAGAGCGTCTCGGGTCGGTGTGCGGCGCCGCGTTCGAGAGCAAGCCGGTAGTCGGTGGCTTCCTCGAGATGATCCTCGGGAGGATCGACGAGGCGATACCAGGGGACGAGTTCGCTGTAGAGCGCCGGCTCCATCGTCCGACACAGGCTAACAGCTTCGGCCCCTCATCGCCCTCCCGACGGACGCGCCGCGCGTCTCAGATCACGCCGGCCGCGCGCATATCGACGGTGCGAATGGGCGTGTACTCGGGCGCGGGGCCGAGGTGCAGGCGTCGTCTCACCTCGTCGATCGGCAGCGCCAGCATGGTCTCCCAATCCTGCGGCGGAAGCCACGCCGCGGCGCGTCCCCGGCGGTACCCGTCGATGACGAGGTGCATGTCGGTGCGGCCGATTCCTTTGAGCAAACCGCCGCCCACGATCATGGCGAGCGCGAGGTTGAAGTTCTGCGCAAGGATGAAGGCGAGGAGAGCGAGCTCGCCGAGCGTGTCGCCCTTGTAGCCGGTGACCGCGTGCCACAAGTCATGCGTGTCGCGCATGCGATCGCGCAAATAGCGGAACGCCCTCGGCCTCGGCTCGCTGGAACGGCCGGCGCGGCTGGCATCGAGGATTTCCTGCGCCGAGATGCCCTCGCTCTCGACGAATGCCAGGTATGCGCGCCCGAGCGATCCGGCCGGAAGCCTGCGAAGGCCCTCGCGGTCCGCGAGGATGGGGACAATATCGGGCTCGTCGCGCAGCAGGCGAGCCCCGGTGGGGGTGCGCCGGAATCGACGCAAGAGCCGGTGCGGAGCCGTTCCTGACATGGCCTCGAGCAACGTGAAGACCTGCGGAAGGTCGTCTGGGTTGCGCATGAGCGCAGCCAAGGCGCGGCTTGCGCGAGGGAGGTCGTAGCGGGGAATGGCGAACGAGACGGCCATGATGCCTCCTTCATCGAACGTACAGTCGTGTAGATAGCAATATCTACATGATTGTCAATAGCGACGACCACGTCCTCGAACGGAAACGCTGGTAGACCTTGGCGCTACGCCGATGCCGGGGAAGACCAATCACAAGGGGGCGCCGCCTCCACGACGGCGCCGTACGGCGCTGGAAGCGCGCACGGCGATCCTCGACGCGGCCGAGCGCAGGCTGGTGGAGTCGGGGCCGGCCGCGATCCGCCTGCAAGAGGTGGCCAAGGACGTGGGCGTCTCGCACCCGACGGTGCTTCACCATTTCGGCAGCCGCGAGGGGCTCGTCGAAGCGGTCGTGCACCGGGCGCTCGACTCGGTCCAAGCGGAGCTGCTCGAGGCGGTGCGTTCGTCGCGCGACAGTCCCAACGAAGCCGAGGTCCTACTCGAGAGCGTCTTCGACGCGCTGGCGCGCCGTGGACACGCTCGAGCGTTCCTATGGCTCGTGCTCTCGGGGTACGCGAGCGACGTCGAGGCGCTCCGCGTGCGCGCGGTAGCCGAGGCCGTGCACGAGGCCCGGCGCCAGCGGCGGGCCGGCAAGAAGCGAATGCCGCCGTTCGAGGACACGTACTTCACGGTGCTACTCCCGGCGCTGGCGCTTCTTTCACTGTCGATCGCGGGGGGGTTGATGGGGGTCGGCGACGACGAGAGCGCCCCGCTCGGCCCGCGACGGTTCCGCGCTTGGTTGGGGCGGCTGATCCACGAGCACCTCGAGCACGGTTGACGTCCCGGGGTTCGACCGTGGCACACGACGGCACGGCCGCGAGGCTCTTTTCCAGGACTTACGCGGGGCACAAAACCTGCTCCTCCGCCGCGCATGATTCCTCGCAAGCTCGCCTGGTCCTTGAGCATGTTCGCTGTGGTGACGGCCTGTGGGTCCTCCGGCGACGGCTCGAATTCGTCGTCGGGGAGCAGCGGATCCTCCAGCGCGGCCGGGTCAGGAACGACCTCGTCCGACGCCGCATCCGGATCGAGCGGCACCAGCACCTCAGGAGCGACGAGCAGCGGCGGAACCTCCGGGTCGAGCGGAGGCGGCACGTCCGGCAGCTCGAGCGGCGTCGACGCGTCGGTCGACGCGTCGGGCGACGCGGGGGCCGTCTCCGACGAGAGCTCAGTGCTCCGCGATGGGGGAGCCGACGTGACGACGGTCGTCTCGGGCGACGCCGGGATCTGCAGCAGCTGCGGTCCGACGAGTGTTTGCGTCGAGTCTCAGACGCTCGGTGGGGCGGTCATCGTCCCGGACGACGCGGGGCAATGCCCGCAGGGGTACGTAGTGAGCGCCGGGCCACCCGCCCGGTGCAACTTCGCCCCGTCGTACGAGTGTCGGCTGCTGCCTTCCGCGTGCAATACCGCGCCGGGCAGCACTGCCATCGCGCACTGCACTTGCGCGGCCTCGCTCTGCCAGGCAGGCGACAGGTGCACCGACGTGAGTCCGACGCTCATGCTTTGCCAGCTGCTCGCGCCGTGAGGAGCTCGCCTAGCGTTGCATGCGTCGATAGCGGCGCGCGAGGTAGTAGGCGATCGCCGCAGCGGCGAGCGCAAGAAGCAGGCGGAGGCCGCTCCTTCGGGGCGGACGCGCAAGCGAAGGGGGCGGCGCGCTGGTGGCGACGAGCGCGGACGCGGGCGCGGGCGCGGGTGCGGGTGCGGGCGCGGGCGCGGGTGCGGGCGCGGGCGCGGGCGCGGGCGCGGGCGCGGGCGCGGGCGCGGGCGCGGGCGCGGGCGCGGGCGCGGGCGCGGGCGCGGGCGCGGGCGCGGGCGCGGAAGACGGGACGCCTCTCGCGAGACGCCCGTCAACCGC
>DATGJA010000827.1:0-11032 GCA_035295445.1 Polyangiaceae bacterium
CGCCGCCCAGACGAACGCCAGCCCGGCCACGAAGAGACCCCAGAAGTTGTCGAAGTGGAAGAACAAGCCACCCGAACCGGCGGCGATGGCCATCGACGCGAGCGCTGTGCGCTTCGTCGGAGGCGCCCCCCAGGCGGCCGCGCCGGTGCCGGCGGCCATCGCGCCCAGGATGGCGAGCGGATTGCCTTCCCAGGCGACGGCCATCACCGTGCAAGCCAGCGCGGCGAGGCCACTCAAGAGGGCGAGGACGTTCTTGTTGGGCATGTCGCGGCCGGGGCCTCGCCGTCACTTCTTCTCTGAAACCGCCTTGGCTTCCTTCAATTCCTTGGGCGGCGCCTTCTCCGTCTCGGTGAACGGAGTGACCGTGTTGGCTACGATGTTCACAGTCACGCCCGGGGAGATCTTCACCTTGGCGATCCGCTCGTCCATCTCGACGAGCTCGCCGATGAGCCCCGCGTTCGTCATGACGCGGTCGCCCCTCTTGAGCGACGCCCGGGCCTTCTCTTCCCTCTTTTGCTTGCGCGACATCACCAAGAACAAGGGGACCAAGAAGACCAGCATCATCAAGATCGGCATCATGCTGCCGAGCGGCGAGGATGCGGGGGGCGCGCCACCCGAGGGGGACGGTGCCTCTTGCACCACGCCAGGAGTGCCAGCCTTGGGCTGCACGTTCTGCGCGAAGAGCTGTTCGTTGGAGAGCAAGGTGTGGGTCACGGCTCGGTTCGCGAAGGTCCCCCGGAGAAGATCGGCCTCGGGCCTCAAACGCGATGCGGTGGGATAGTCTCGCGCCGCTTCGCCGTCAACCAGGCACGCCCTTCGCTAGCTATCCTTTGCGCAGCGAAAGCCGACGTTGGGCCCCGCCTCGAGCGCGGAGCCCCAGTTGCGCGACGTGGTTCGGCTGAGAGACGGTGGGGAAAGCCACCCCCCGCCGCGAAGCACGCGCGCCGCCCCCGACCGGGGCGCGGGTCCGGGCCCGAGCGAGTCGACGTACCAGTCCGCGGTCCACTCTTCCACGTTGCCGCTCAGGTCCTGAACGCCGAACAAGCTCGCGCCGGAGGGGTGCGACCCTACGCGGGTCGGGTGCGCCGCGCAGCTCTTTCCGGACGCGTCGTTCAGCAGCGTCACCGCGTTCACGCAACCCGCCGCGCCACCCCACGGGAAGGCGACGGGGTAGCTTCCTCGCGCCGCGTACTCCCACTCGACCTCGGTGGGCAGGCGGCCACCGGCGAAGCGGCAATAGGCGTCGGCGTCCTTCCAGTGAACGCACGAGACGGGCAGGTCGGGATCGCCCGAGAGATAGGTGCAGGCCGAGCTCGACCGCGCCGGCACCGAGCAAGCCGAGGCAGCGACGCAGGCGCGATAGGCGCCCACGGTCACCTCCGTCCGGTCGATCCAGAACGGCTCGACCATGACCGTCCGCGCGGGGCGCTCGTTGGCCGGTGCGCGCGCGTACGCGGAGCCCATCACGAACCGTCCGCCGGGCAGGCGCAGCATGCCCCCTTGCGCCTGCACCGTGACTCGCACGAAGCCTGGGCGGGCCGCGGCGTTCGACGAGTCGTCGTAGGGGTTCTCGCCAGAGCCGCGCGGCTCGTCCGGCTCGTCGTCGTGGGGGGGCGGGCTGGCCGAGGCAAGCGGAGGTGTGACGCCGTTCAACGCGGCGGTCGCTCCGCGGCGTTCGCCGGCCGCGCCGGCCGCCTGGCCGAGAGCGCAGCCGACAACGATCGCGATGGAGACCACGATGGCCGTGGAGCGGACGTCGGGCATGACCCCAAGCGCAGTCTAGCTCCTTTCCTCCGCCGGGGCGCACTTGTCGGTACAGACGACGCCGACTCTCGACCACCATGTAGTAGGGAGGACCTCTTGACGTTACGTTTTCGCGTTCGCGCGGCTTCTCACCGCACCTCACGCGCCGGGGTTTAGCCTGGCGTCCCTTCGGCCGAGGCGAACACTGTCGTCGTCGCGCTCGATCGTCGCACGCGGGACCTCCAAGGAGCCTTCGAACGCTCGCCGTGCGGCCGCTCCGCCTTCGGCGGCGACTCGGGCGAGGTCGACGCTCCCCTCGAGCGCGACGCGCAGGGCCTCGCTCACCTCGCGCTCGACGAGCGAGGCCTCGATCGCCCGCTCGGACGTCGCCCCTGGATCGGTGCGAGCGTAGGCCGCCGCGACCGCGAGGATGACCCCCGCGAACGCGGCCGCCGCCATCCACGGCTGCTCGGAGGCGGCGGGCGGCACCCAGCCGAGAAGGCGCGCTCGCCGATCGAACACGAGCGCCTTGGCCCACGGCGGGACCTCGCCCCAGAGCGCCTCGGCCGCCCGCTGATGAGTGGGAAAGACGACGACGCCGGCGGATGCGATGCGGGCCAGCGGGTTGCCCTGCGCGAGCTGCGCGCCGTCCTCGAGGACGACGGCGTGGACCGCGTGCGGCACGTGAGCGCCGAGGGGGCGCTCACGGCCCGCGAGCAGGTCGAACGCCACGCCGCTCCCCTCCTCGGCGGGCAGGGCGCGCACCGCCACCCGGGTGCGCAGTCCCAGCGCGGACGCCAGCACCCCCGCGCAGAGCTCGGCGGACGCGGCCGCCACCTCGCGCCGCGACGTCACGCCGCGCACCGCGAGCATGCGGCCCGCCGTCCGCGCCACGACCGGCGTCGAAAGGGAGTGCGCTTCCTCGCCGCCGAGCAGGAACGTCCGCTTGCCTCGTTCGTCCGCAAGGACATTGTGCACCGCCGCGTCGAGGTCCGCCGGATCGATCTCACGGTGGGCGGCGAGCACCCCCGAGACGATGCGGGGAACGCGCCCGATGCCCGGATAGTCCGGGGCCCATGTGATCGCGTCCGCGAACGCCGCCTTGATCTGGCCCGCCAGCGGCGGATTGCTGGCCAAGGGTTGGTCGACTCGCTCGAGGACGGTCACGGCAAGCGCCCGACCGATCGCCTTGACCACGCGCGCCGCCGGAAATGGCCGCCACGCGACGACGCGGACCGCCCCGACGTCGTGTCCCGCGGCCCTCAGGCGCTCTACGTCGGAGACGAGCGACTCGCCGAGCGCCCCCGCGCCGACGAAGACGACGGCCGAGTCCGCGGTGGGAGCCTTCTCGACGACGTCGTGCCGCCGCCCCGTGAGGCCCTCGATCTCGCGCATCGCGCTCGCGAGCGCGAATGGCACGCGCTCGGCGAACGTGCGGTCGCTTCCGGGCGAGGGAGCCTGGCTCGGACGGCGCTCGGGCTGCGAGGGACCCACGAACGCTTCGCAGAGCGCGCGCGAGGGGGGGGCGACCGGCTCCACGTGATGCGCGAGCAGGCGTTCGTGCACGACGAAGAACGGACAGCCGCTGTCTTCCGCGGCGCGACGGGCGACGAACGCGAGATCCACCGCGTCGGCCACACCAGCGCCGAGGAGCATTCCCCACGGGAGGTCGTCGAGGGAGAGGACGGGCGCCATCCCGGCGAGCGCCGGAGGCGTCCCTGGGCTGGCTGCCTCGGCGACCGCGTGGACCACGACGCCGAGACGGCGGGCGGCGATGCGCGCGAGCTCGTTGCGAGCGGCGGCCAGGTCCGTCGCGCGCGCGAAGAGGGCCACGCGCTCGCCCGCGGCCGCGGCCTCGGCGCAGGCGCGCGCGAGATCCTGCACGTCGTGGCCGTACTCGAACGCCAGCGGCTCGCCGAAGGCGTTGTGCTTGGCGGACGGCGCGGGACCCCGACCCGCCGCCTGCGCGAAGGCTCCGTCGGCGATGAAGATGCGCTGTGCGACGGCCGACTCGACGAGCACCGCCGCGCCGAGCGCGTCCCTCGCCCACGTTCTTCCGCCGGCGGGCGGCGCCGACTGCCCCATCGCGCTCATTGACCGGTCTCTCTCCAGGTGAGCCGGACTGCGGTGCGGTCCGGGACCCGCAGCGCAATCTACGCTCAGAGCGCGTTCGCGGCGAGTTCGGCGAGCTCGCTCCGCTCGCCCTTGGCGAGGACGATGTGCGCCGCCAGCCTCTCCCCGCGGAAGCGCTCGGCGGCGACCGTCAACCCGTTCGAGGCGCTGTCGACGTAGGGATTGTCGATCTGACCGGGGTCCCCCGTGAGGACAATCTTCGTGCCGTCCCCCGAGCGCGTGATGATCGTCTTGACCTCGTGCGGCGTGAGGTTCTGCGCTTCGTCGACGATGATGAACTGCTGCGGCAAGGATCGGCCGCGGATGTACGTCAGGGGCTCGACCTGGATCTGGCCGCTCTCGAGAAGCTCGGCGTACGCCCGAGGCCCTTTGCGGGACCCGGCCGAGAATAGAAATTCGAGGTTGTCGAAGATCGGTTGCATCCAGGGGTTCAGTTTCTCGTCGACGTCCCCGGGCAGGAAGCCGATGTCGCGCCCCAGGGGCATCACCGGCCGCGAGACCAGCATGCGGGTGAACGCTCCGTCCTCCACCGTGCGCTTGAGGCCCGCGGCGAGCGCGAGCAGCGTCTTGCCCGTGCCCGCCTTCCCGACCAGCGTCACGAGGCGGATCGACTCGTCGAGCAGCAGGTCGAACGCGAAGGACTGTTCCTTGTTCCTGGGACGAACGCCCATGACGCCCTCGCGCGGGACGCGCAGCGCGACCAGCGTGCGCCGCGAGGCGTCGTAGCGCGCCAGGGCGGTATGCGATGGGTTTGCCCGATCGCGCAGCATGACGCACGTGTTGGCCGCCGGCTGCGGCTCGCGCGCCGTCACCCGTCCGTCGCGAAAGAACGCGTCGACCTCGTCCGCCTCGGACTCGAGCTCCACCATGCCGCTCGTCAGGCGGTCCACCTCGACGCGCTGGTTCTCGTACGTCTGCGCGACCATACCGAGCGCGTCGGCCCGGATTCGCAGGTTCGTGTCCATCGTGACGAATACCGTGGGGCGGCCGCCGTCGTTCTCGCGCACGTCGAAGGCCGTCTGGAGGATGGCCTGATCCATGGCGGTGTGGTCGATGGCGCTCGGCAGCTCGAGGCGCTTCGTGGGAACGGCGACACGCAGGGTTCCACCGGAATCGAGTGCGACCCCCTTGGACAGCGAGCCCCCACGCTCGCGAAGCTCGTCGAGGAGCCGCGCGATGGATCTCGCGTTGCGTCCCCGCTCCGACCCTTCGCGCTTGAACTGGTCGACCTCTTCGATCGCGTAAATCGGAATGATGACGTTGTTGTCCTCGAAGCGAAAGATGGCGTTTGGGTCGTGCAGGAGAACGTTGGTGTCGAGGACGTAGTTCTTCTTCATCCTGTGCCTTGGCCGCGTAGCCGGACCGAGCGTCCAGCGCAAGCGCCACGGGCGGGGTTGGGTCGGGTATGCTTCACCCATGGCCTGTTCCATGGCAGCGCCGACGCACACCCTCGGGATGCAGCCCTCGTGGCTGGTTCAGGTCGAGCGTCTGCTGGCGCACGCGGCGCGGGTCGTCCGGCCCCTGTCCGCGCTCACCCCGTTGGCCGCGCACGTCGAGCGCGCGCGCCTCGAGGCCGAGCTCCGCGCGGGGGGGCGACCTTCGCCGCGGTGGTCGTACGCGCCGTGGGATCACCCGTCGCTCCGCCGCGCGCTCGACGCCGCCGAGGGGGTCATCGCCCGAACGGCGGAGACCCCGATCGAGCGGGTCTACCTCGAGCGCGTCCGGGAGCTCTCGATCGAGGCTGCGCTCTGCGCAGCCGCCGGGAGCGGCGCGGTCGCGTCCCTCGCTCGGTCGCGGTTCGAGTCGCCATCCATCCGGGTTCAGCGCGAGGCATCGGCCGCGGCAGCTTCCTGGCTGGGGCTCGAGCGCACCGCCGCCCGGGGCGACACGGTCGTGAGCGACGCCGACGACGACCGGTCGCTTCTTTCCCGCATGCGGCGCGCGGTTGGTCGGTTTCGGCTCCCGTTCTCCGTGATGCCGTCGGCCGCGCTCACCCCTCTGGCGGCGACGGGCGACCGAACCATCCTCATCGCGACGGGCCGCGCGGTGACCGAGGACGACGTCACCCGGACCGTGCTGCACGAGATCGAAGGCCACGCGATGCCGCGCACCCGATCGCTCGAGGCGGTCTCCGCGCTCTTTCGCGCAGGCACGGCGCGCGGGGCCGACGACCAGGAGGGGCGGGCGCTGTTGCTCGAGGAGCGCGCGGGGCTGCTCGGTCCGAGTCGCCGCCGTCAGCTCGCAGCTCGCCACAATGCGGTCGAATGGATGCTCGACGGAGCCACCTTCGCCGACGTCGCCCGCGCGCTCGTCGACGAACATGGTTTCGACCCGGCCGAAGCAGTGATCGTCGCCGAGCGCGCCTTCCGCGGCGGAGACGGCGAGCACCCCGGCGTCGGTCGCGAGCGCGTTTACATCGAGGCCCTGGTGCGCGTGCGCGCCCACCTCGCTGAGCGCCCGGCCGACGAGCGGATCCTCGAGTCGGGACAGGTCGCGGTCGACGCGACGGACGCGCTGCGCCCCCTCGTCAGTTCACCGTGACCGGGATGGTCGCCCACGTGGCGCCGCCGCGGTTGTCGTGCACCACGAACCAGATGAACCCGGAGCCCGGATCGGCCGGGGCTTGGAACTCGTTGTCGGTCGTCGAGGCGTCCCCGATCGAGCCCCGCGTGACGTCGTAGAGGAGGCGCGCGGACGACGTGAAATTCCCGAACGTCGAGAAGAAGTCCGCCCATATCTGCTCGTGGCGAACGTTGCCCTTGTCGACGTCCTCCGGATTCGCCTCCCAGCTGGACGATGGCACCACCGGACCGACCTTGACCTTCGGACAGTTCTCCCGACGCTCCTCCTTGCAGTGCGGCGTCCTGAAGCCCGGCGTCGAGTAGCCGCCGGACGCAGGCCAGACGCTCATCTTCTGGCCCAGCACGTCGACGTAGTCGATCGTCGGGTTGGTGTTGGTCATGTTCGCGTCGGAGTACGCGTACACACGCGTGAAGCCGAACACGTAGTCGTCCGGCCCGAGCTGGTTGTGGTCCGCGTCGAAGCAGCCGACGGGCAACGCCTGGGGGTTGGTCGTTCCTGGGACGATGGGCAGGAGCTCGACGTGCCCGGCGCACGCGATGTTGAACACGATCGTCAGACCGTAGGGCACCGGCGTGCCGGGGGTCGGGGCGTGCGCGGTGACGGCGTCGGCGGGCATCGTGACGTCGTAGGACGGGCCGCTCGGCAAGAGCGGGCTGAGATCGGTGCCCGGTTGCAGGAGGCCGAGTCCCCCGGCGCCTCCGTCGGGGCCGCCGGCCCCCCCTCCTCCGCCCGCGTCGCCGCGACCTCGTCCGAGCTGAGCGAAGCACGCGTAGTAGGCGTCGTCGGGCGGGTTGTCACAGACGAACGGCAGCCAGTAGAGCTTCATTGGCGCCGGCTTGCTCGGCCGCCCGTCGAAAGCGAGCAGCTGCAGGTGAACCCGGTCGCCCGGGTGCGCGTACGGCTTGTCCGCCTCGGACGCGAGGATGCGCACGCTGCCGATGGTGGCCTCGTCGGCGAGGCCCCCGGGCGAGCACGACGACGAGCAGAGGCCCCACGCCGCCACGAGGGGACACACCCGACTCGAGAGGGATCGACGGCGCGCCATCGTCAGAGCTCCACGCGCAGGCCCAGGCTGGGCAAAAAGGGGATGTCCCCCACGTAGGTCGTGTGGGTGAAGTTGTAGTCGTAGCCGATCCCGTCGACGTTGCCGGCGTTGTACACGTTGATGACGTCGAGGAACGCGTCGATCGTGCCCCACGGGCGCTTCCAGATCTTGTCGACGCGCAGGTTCAGCGTCTGGAAGAGCGGGAGGCGCGATCCGAACCTCGGATACGCCGCCAGAGCGAGATTGGTCCCGATGTTCTCGTCGTAGAAGCCGTACTGGTCGGGCGTGTACATGTACCCGCTGATGAGGCGGAACGCGGCGCCGAACTCCCAGCCGCGCCCGAGCTTGTAGCTGCCGACGACGTTCAGGACGTGCGTCTCGTCGTACTGAAAGAGGCGGAGCGGCAACCCCGGGGCGTCGCGCCGCAAGCTTCTCGACAGCGTGTATGAGAGCCACCCGAAGAAGCGATCGTCCGGCTTGTACTTGATGAGCGTCTCGCCGCCGTAGACGACGCCGCTGCCCGTGTTGCCCCGACCGACGACCACCAGGTTGTCGAGCTGCTTGTAGAACCCGTCGAGGGACGCCTCGATGTTCTTCGTGAACTCGTGCTCGACGCCAACGTCGTAGTGGATGGACCGGTTGTCGCTGAGACCGGACATCCCGAAGACGGCGTTCGTCTCCTGAGGTTGCGGCGGCTGCGAGAAGGCGCCAATTCCCCCCTTGATCGTCGTCCGCGGGGACGACGCGAGGTCCTGGCGCACGAGGATCCGCGGGTCGAAGTCCCAGGCCTTCGTGCTCTGCGTATAGTCGAGGCGCAGGCCGGGGACGATCCGCGTGCCCTTCCACGGCGTGGCTTCCCACTCGGTGTAGAGCGCCGGCTGGTAGATCGAGTCGCTCGACTGCGTCGTCAGCGGTACCTGCGCCGAGAAGGGCCCGGGCGGCGGCTGGCCTGGCTTCGCCAGCGGCGGCAGTCGCACGTCCAGCGTGTACGGCGCGTAGTAGAGGTCGATCCCGACGTTCATCGTCAGGCGCGGGTCGATCTTTTGCGCGAGCTCGGCCCGCGACGTGATGGGCCACTGCGTGACGTTGAAGAAGAGGTCCCCGATCGAGAAGTCGACGTAGTCCTGCCCGAACGCGCCGTTCAGTCGAAACTCGGTGTCGTCGCTGAAACGGTTTTTGTAAATGCCCTGGGCGCGCCAGAACCCCGTGTGCGTCGAGAAGACGCCGGTGAGCGCGGGCTGGGCTGCCGACGCCTGGTTGAGGAGGATCTGTAGCCGGTCGTCCGAACCGAACACCGCGAAGCGAATGCTCGAGCGCTTTCCGAGATCCCGCTCGAGGATGCCCTGGTAGTCGTAGTAGACGGGGGCCACCGAGACGTTCGCGCCGGTCGCGGTCAAGACGGGGCCGAGCCACGCGTCGAACCAGGAGCGCCGTCCCCCGAGGGTGAACTTCCACCCGGTGTCGAAGAGGGGTCCTTGCGCCAGGACGCGCGCGTCGATGAGGTTGACCTCGGCCATCCCATGGAGGCGGTCGCCCTTGGGGTCAGCGAGGCCGACGTCCACGATGCCGCCCATGGCGCGGCCGTACTGCGCGCTGAAGTTGCCCGGGTAAAAGTCGATCCGATCGAGGATCTCCGTCGGAACGACCGAGGAGAGGCCGCCGAAGTGGTAGACGATCGGGACCGGCGTGCCGTCGATGAAGTACTGGCTGTCCTGCGGCGCCGATCCGCGCACGATGAGCAAGCCGGCAAAGCCCGGAGCGCGGGCGACGCCCGGCAAGTACTGGAGCGAGCGCAGAGCGTCGCCACCGGTGCCCGGGATGCGATCGATCTCGCGTTGCTCGAGAGTCCGCTTCACCACTTCGCGCGGGGGCTTCACGCCCCGCACTTCCACTTCCTCGACGGGCTGTTCGTCGGGCTTGGGCGCGGCGGTCGTCGCGGCAGGGGCCTGCGGGGCGAGGCGGTCGATCGAGCCTGCTTCTTCGGCCGGGGCGAGGCTCTGGTCCGCCTCGTGGGGGGCCATACCCTGCGCGGAAATGACCAGGTGGTAGCTGCCGGCGGGGAGACCCTCGATCCGCCACGAGCCGTCGGCGCCCGTCGTCGCCGTGTGGCCTTCTCCCGAAGCCGTCCTCGCAACCACCGTCGCGCCCGCGATCGGCCGGTCCCCCGCGGCGGTCAGCACGCGGCCCGAGAGGATGGCCGCGGGGGGCGAGAACCTGTACGTGAAGCGAATGCGCGCAGCGACGGGCTTGCCCCCGCGCCTCGCGGGGTCAAACTCGAGCTTTTGCGCGGCAGCGATGGCGGCCTCGTCGAAGCCGTGACCGACCGGCGTTTCGACGAGGGCCTTGGTGACGACACCCTTGTCGTCGATCGTCAGCTGCAGGGTGATCTCGACGTCCTGGTTGAACCCCTCGTCGATCGCTTGCCGCGGATACTCAGCCCCGACGTTCTTCTTCACCGAAGGTGGAACGACCGGCACCGGCGGGGCGGTGTCCGGCGCCGGCGGAGCGGCCCCTGCCTGCCCGGCGGGCGTCAGCGGATTCGCCTGCGCCCGAGCCAAGTTGGGAACGTCGCACAGGGCGATGCACAGGCCGACTGCGAGCGCAGCCGTTGTCGCAAGCCGGCATCGCATCGGGCTGTAGCGCGCATAGCCGAGTCTCGAAACCGCGCCAAGGACGACGGCGAGCTGCGCAGGGCCGGGCTTTTTTTTCTACCGCCTGGTTTGCCACCCCCCCGCCGCCGGCTACGCTTGGGCTGTCATGTCGGCGCCCGGGCATTCGACGGGGGGGACACGGCTCAAGAGGCGCCGGCCCGGCATCGTCGGAGGCTCTGCATGATGACGCGTTACCGTGGTCGTGGGCTCATTTCGCTTGCGGTGGTCTTTGCGGGCCTCGGGAGCGCCGCGTGCGGCGGCGACAACAGCGCGACGGGCGGCTCGGGGGACGGCGGGGGCAAGAGCCCCGACGCAGGCCACGCCGATGCCACCACGAACGTCGACGCGGGGGCAGACACCGGAACCGCGAGCGAGGGCGGCGGGGTCGAGTCAGGGGGAAACCCGATGCCCGACGCCACCACGGGGGACGACGGAAGCGGGCCGCCCGACGGCGCGATGGCGGAAAGCGGGGCCAGCGGCGATTCCGGCGGGACCAGCGACGCCTCCGCGGGGGATGGGGCAACCCCCGACGGGGCACCCGGCGATGGAGGCTCGGCCTCGGACGGGTCTTCTTCCGACGGTTCCTCGCCCGAATCGGGGACGAACGTCGACGGCGGCACGACGGACGCGAGCGAGGCGGGGCCGCCTCCGAGCGACGCCGGGCCGGACGCCACCTCCGACGCGGCGGGCGACGCGGGGACGTGCGACTTCAACGGCACCTGGGCGAGCGAGCTGACCGTCAACGTCTCGTGGATGCCCTCGGGCGTCATGTCGGTCATCCTGGCCCCCGGCACCGGCGTCATCAAACAATGGGTGCTGAGCACGCGCGTGCAGAGCGGGACGACGCTCACCGACACGGCGGTCGTATGCGGCATTC
>DATGJA010000828.1:0-2881 GCA_035295445.1 Polyangiaceae bacterium
GGATCCGGCGGGACGGCGGCGGGGATCGCGGCGGGGCTCGTCGCCGAGGGGATGCGCGCGCGCGTGCTGGGCGTGACGGTGGCGGCGCCGCCGTGGGTGGTCGAGCGGCAGGCGCGAGCGATGGCGAGGCGGTGTGCGCCGGCGGGGCGCGGGGCCGAGGCCCGGGCGCGGCTCGAGGTGGACCGAGGGTACCTCGGCCAGGGCTACGGGCACGCGACCGACGCTGGGCGCCGCGCGGTCGCCGAGGGCGCGAGGGTCGGACTCGCCCTCGACACGACGTACACGGCGAAGGCCTTCGCGGCGGCGCTGGATCGGGTGGCGGCGGGGCGGGAGAAGACGATCCTCTACTGGCACACGCTGTCGAGCGCCCCGATGGCGCCGCTTCTCGAGGGGGCGCCGGAGCTCGAGGCGATCGATCCGGCGCTTCGGGCGCTGCTGCGTTAGTGTGCTGCGACGACGAGGTCGCGCAGCAGGGTGCGGTGACAGCGGTCGGGGTCGGTGCAGGCCGAGGAGCAGAGCAGCGTGACGGTGCCGAGGGCGGCGAGGCGGACGATGGCGTCGCGCTGCGCCTTCATCTCGGCGAGGTAGCGCCGACGGAAGGTGGACCAAGGGATCGGCGCGCCATGCTTGCCCCAGTAGTCGGCGTGGAGCTCACGGCTCGGGCCGAGGTCCGGGATCCACTCCTCCCAGGTCTCGGCGTCTTTGCGGACGCCGCGGGGGCGGTAACGGCAGACCAGGATGCGATGGCCGTCGCCGGGGGAGATCGGGTCATTCCAGCGCTTCGTGTGGACGCGGGCAGGACGGGCCATGGCGGGGCGGACGGGCTAGGGAAGATCGTGGCCCGGAAGGGCCATGTCGTCGAGCGAGCTCGGGCTCTTCGCGAAAAAATCGTCTTCGGAGAGGGGAGAACATGCTTGTTCGTCGAGGAGCGACGCTGTTGAAGACTGAAAAGGGCGCCGCTTTCTCCATCGAACGAGCCGGGGTGACGACTCGACGAGGCGCTCTGCGAGCGAAGAAGCTGCTCGCATCATGGATCCTGCTCGGCTGCGTGGCGTGCTCGCGCGGTTCACCACCGTCTTCGGAGGCGCCTCCGGCCGCATCGTCGGCGGTTGCAGGCCACAAGGAGAGCTTCGGGTCGGTGATGGCGCAGGTAGGGCGGCGGTTCGAGCTCTCCGGGCGGGCGGCGGCGGCGAACCGGTTCGCGCTGGCGGCGTTCGAGGTGGGCGAGCTCGAAGAGCTGTTCGAGTCCGACGTCCCGCAAGCCGAGCTCCCCAAGGAGGGGCCGACGGCGCACATCCCGGCGATGGCGAAGGCGTTCCTCGACACGAACGCGCACGAGCTCGAGAAGACGGCGGCGTCGAGGGATTTGGGGGCCTTCAAGGCGGCCTTCGAGCGCGCCGCGATGATGTGCAACGCGTGCCACCGGGCGTCGGCGAAGAGCTTCATCCGCGTGCCGACGGAGGTGGGCAAGGGGGTGCCTGATCTGGAGCCGGTCGTGGGGGCGGACGCCGAGGTGCAGTAGGCGGTTGAGGAGGGCGCGGAGCCGGGTGCGTGTGCTTGACAGGGGGGCCGCGGTGGCTTAGCTCACGCGGCTCGGTCCAACGCGCAGGTAGCTCAGTCGGTAGAGCAGGGGACTGAAAATCCCCGTGTCGGCGGTTCGATTCCGTCCCTGCGCACGAACTCTCGAGAGAACTCGGGGTCGCCCTGTGCACCGAGTCCATGGGGAGCACCGATGGTGCTGCCATCTGATACGCCGGTGATAGACCCCGGCGCGCATGAGGACCGGCTCTTTGCCGTGCAAATCGGCAAGAGTGGGACGGTCGCGCCGGCGGCGAGCTGCGCACGAAGGTCTTCGGCGCCGAGTCGACCGTAGACGCGTTCGACCATCCGGCTGTCAGCGTGACCCATGGCAGGGGCGATGAGCGAGGGAACCACGCCCTGCTTGCGAAGCCATGTTTCAAACGTCCGCCGGAGGTCGTTCGGCGAGACGGTCGGGATGCCGGCGAGCGCGCAGGCGGCTCGCAGATCGCGTCGAACGTTTGCCCACGGCTTGAAGAGACTTCCCGCAACGCCGTCGGCGTGGTCGGCGACCTGCACGAGATCATGCCCATCGGTTTCTCCGCGATGTACCGACCTAGGGAGCGCTACCTCGATCCCGGCGAGCTGCAGAAGCTCCTGCCCCATCTCACGACGGACAAGGCGGCCGTCGTAGCTTTCATCATTGCCACCGGGTCGGACTGGTCGGCGGTGAGCCGGGCCGTCCGCGGCGACGTCGCTCGCCCGATTGCCCCCGGGCCGCGCGCCGATGGCCGAAGAATGACTCCGACCGAGCCCTGCGTCGAAGGCAACCGCCGTAGAATCGACCCCCCCCGGTCGCCCGTCCTGCGGGCGCGAGACCACGACCTCATTGGCACGGGTGCGCGGTCGGGTCGCAGAGCGTCTGGCACGCGGTGGGGTCGAACGCGACGCCCCCTGGGATGCAGTAGGCGCCGCCGAGGGTATCGAGGGCGGCGTCGGGTGGCCCCAGCTCGGAGACGATCGGCAGGCACACGGTACCGCCCGGACACGAGCAGTAGCTCGCGCCGTCGTCGGTGCGGCTGGACGCGGCTGGCCCTCGACGCCGGCTACTTCGATCAGCCGCACCTTGTCCGCGACTTCACCGCGTTCTGCGGCATGCCCCCGACTGCTTACCTTCGACATCGCGTCGACCCTGTGAAGGACGGGCACCTCGTGCTCGTTTAGCCGTTCAAATTCTTGCAAGACCCAAGTTATGCGCGTGGCCATGTTGTCTCCTTGAAGGGAGGCCTCATGTCACTCGCCAGCGCACGCAAGCAGCTCGCGGTCCGGTTCGCGGCCCCGATGCTGGGGACCGGCCTCACCA
>DATGJA010000829.1:0-3875 GCA_035295445.1 Polyangiaceae bacterium
CGTAGAAGAGGGTCTGCGCCGAGCTGTAGTCCGACTTGGCCTTCGCATTGGTCGCCTCGCTGTTCTCGTTCTTGGCGGCGAACGAGTTGCTCGAGCCGATGCCCCACAGGACCCCCCCCGCGATCCCGACCGCGGCCCCGCCGCCGACGAGCACCCAGTCCAGCGTGCGAGACCGAGCCTCGGTCGGCGACGTCTCGGCGGGCTTGCCGGCCGAACCGGCCGCCGATTCGACGTCGTGCTGCGGGGGCGGCGCCGGCGAAGGCGGCGACACGGTGAGCTCGGGCACCTCCACCGATACGGTCTGCCCTTGCGTCGAGACCGTCACCGAAGTCGACCATGACTCGTGGCCGGGAGCTTCCGCACGGATCTCGTGCGATCCGGGGTCGACCGGGATGGCCGTCCCCCACGCGGCGCTCGCCAGGGGCGTGCCGTCGCGCGTGATCGCGAGGCCGGCCACTTCGGTCGCCACGTGGATTTTCAGGCGCGTGAGCTTAGGCTCCTCGGCCGCCTGGCGGCGTCTCGCCTCGCCCTCCTGATCGTTGCGGCGCGAACGCGCTGCCGTGGCCGCAGCCTCGCCGAACTCGGTCCAAGCGCTCGCCGTCTTGCCGAGCTTGTCGTAGCAGTCGCCGAGGTTCAGCAAGATCCCCGAGCTCGCGTACAGTTTGCTCGCCGCTTCGAGCTTCTCGCACGCCTCCGGGTACTGCCCTTTCTTGAGGAGGCGGCGCCCCTCTTCGAAGAGAGAGCGGGCCGCGGCCTGGTCCTCGGCCTGCGCGAGAGCGGGCCGAGAGAACGAGACGGACGCTCCGAGCGCAGCAGCGAGGGCGAACGACACCCCACCGCGTCTCCAATTACATGTCGTCATAAGCACCTTTCGATCCGGTCGCGGGGATAGGCTTGGCCGCACCGGCCGCGGCAGGCCGGTTGGCCACGGCCGGCGGAATCGTGCGCGAATGCCCCGGTTGCCGCACGGTGCCCGGCGGTTCTTGCGTCTCTTCGAGGGACGGCTCGGCGCGTGGCGCAGGCGGCGGCTCTTGCTGCGGCGTCAAGGTCGGCAGCGGCGTGGGCGGCGGAAGGGCTGCGGCGCTCGGAGGCGCGGTCGCGGACGACGCGGGTGCGGGCGGGGAGCGCCGGCCGAAGGCGAGGAAGGCGACGAGCGACGCCATCGTCAGGAGCGCCGCCAGCGCCACCAAGACCGTCGCGATCTGGCGTCGCGATGCGCCGCCGCCCGCCGTTCGGCCCCAGTTGCTCGCCGTCGCCGTGTTCCCCGCATGCGGCAGCGCGGTGGCGGTGCGCATGCCGGGCACGGGCGTCGCGCCGCGGGTCGACTGCGACTTGAGGGGCTTGGCCGGCGTGCGCTCGAAACGGCCTCCCCCCGAGGCCTGCAAGATCCGCGATGTTCGCTCGATTGACACGCGCGATCGCTCGGGAGCGAACGGCGCAAGGGCCTCCGCGACCTCCGCGACGTTGGCGAACCGCTCGTCGCGGCTCTTCGCGAGGCAGCGGGCGACGACGGCCTCCAGCCCTGGCGCGACGTCCGGCCGCACGTCGCGAATGGGCTCGGCCGGCGTCGTCGCGATGAGAACGCCGAGCGCCGGGAGCGTGTCGGCGACGAAGGGGGGCCTGCCCGCCAGGATCTCGTACAAGATCGTGCCGAGCGCCCAGATGTCGGTGCGGGCGTCGACGTCCTTGGCGGACATCATCTGCTCGGGCGACATGTAGAGGGGCGATCCGAGGACCGCGGCGGTCCGCGTCATGTTCATCGCGCTCTCGCGCCCGTCGCGCGCCGCGATCTTCGAGATGCCGAAGTCGAGCACTTTCACGCACGCCGAGCCGTCGCTGAGCGAGACGAGCATGAGGTTCGACGGCTTCAGATCGCGATGAACGATGCCGAGGACGTGCGCGTTGGCGATCGCCTCGCATGCTTGAAGGACGTAGTCGACCGCGTCGTCGACGGGCAACGGGCCGCGCGTGTGCAGGATGGCCCCGAGGTCGCTGCCCTCGAGGTACTCCATGACGATGTACGGCGCGCCCGAGTCGAGCTGCCCTACGTCGTGGACGCGCGCCACGTGCTCGCTCTTGATCCGAACCGCTGCGCGGGCCTCTTTGAGGAAGCGCGCCACGGCCTCGGGCTCGGAGAGGGCCTCCGGGAGCAGGAATTTGAGCGCCACGAGCTCGTCGAGCTCGGCGTGACGCGCCGCGACGACGACGCCCATGCCCCCTTGCCCGAGGACGCGCTCCACGCGGTATTTTCCCGCGAGTATCTCGCCTTCGCGTACGGGAGAGGCCACCTATCGGAGAGATATTCCAGGAACTCCCTCACGGCAAACGAAGGCCACATCCCGTGTACGATTCGGGCTCGCTGCCCCGTGACGCGAAGGCCCGGGGATGCTTTGCTTGCCACGCATGATTCGCCAGGGAAAAGGGCCTCCTCTCGTACTCTTTCACGGCGTCCTCGGCAGCGAGGCGATGTGGCGACATGTCGTCCCTCTGCTCTCCGCCACGCATGAGACGTTCGCACCGACGGCCCTCGGCCACCGCGGGGGGCGGCCCGCCGCCGAACGCCCGGCGCGCATCGCGGATGTCATCGACGATGCCCAGCGGACCCTCGACGAACTCGGGCTCGACGCGCCCCACCTGGCAGGCAATTCGATGGGGGGATGGGTCGCGCTCGAGCTCGCCCGACGCGGGCGCGCGCGTTCGGTCTGCGCTCTCTCGCCGGCGGGGTTCTGGGGGTCCGCGACCTCCGGCCCGAGTCGGGCCACGTCGGTGCTGCGCGCGACGATCCACGACACCAAGCGGGGGCGGCCCATCTTGCCGCTCCTCGCGCGGGTGCCGCGGTTTCGCCGGTGGGCCATGCGGCTGAACGCCGTTCATGGCGAGCGGGTCGCGGCCCAGGAGCTCGTGTCGCTCGCGGACGACCTGCTCGGGTGCGTCGTCGCGTTCGACCTGCTCAGTACGACCGAGTTCCTCGCGCCGTTCGATCCGCTGCCGTGTCCGACGACGATCGCCTGGTCGGCGAAGGACAAGGTCCTGCCGCGCGACCTTCACGAGCCTCGCGCGCGAGAGACGGTCCCGCAAGCGCGCTTCCTGGTCCTGGACGGGGTCGGCCACGTGCCGATGTTCGACGCGCCCGACGTCGTCGCGCGCGTCATCCTCGAATCGACCGGAGCGGCCGCCACGAACGGAAAGCCGAGCCCGATCGGAGCGACCGCGTCCCCTTAGGGTCCTTCTAGTCGTGGCCGGTGGCGGCGTCACCGGCGGCGTCAGTCGCCGACCCCCCCTCCCCGGCGCCGCCTTCGCTCGTCCCCGCGTCGAGCGTGCCCGCGAAAGAAGCGTCGTAGTAGTTGCGCCAGAACTGGCACTCGGCCTTGCGGAAGTCCGAGACGACCTGCCAACTCGGATCGAGCTGCAACCGCTGATCGTTGTCCTGGGCGTCGGGCGAGAATCCTGGCCACGTCGCGGGCGCGCCAGAGTAGTTCGGGTCGCCCGTCTGGGCGAAGTGGGCCCAGAACGCGTTCATCGCGTCGCTCACCTTCTGACTGTTCGCGTCGGGCATCCACGGGTCGCCGAAGACGTGACTGATCTCCGACGCGTGCGACGCGAGCAGCTGCGTCGGATCGATCGCCCAGGCAACGTTGAAGTTGTACATGAACACCTTCACGCCGGCATTCGCGAGGCGTCGCGCGGTGTCGTGCGTCCCGCAGACGAGGCCCGAGTCGCCGATGGCGCGCGCAAGCGCCACGCGGTAGTCGCCGTTGTAGTTCGACACCGGGTACTCGTTCATGACCTGCTGCGCGAAGCTTCCGAAGTTGTTCTGGAGCGCGGTCAGGTACTCGGAGTCCGAGGTCGGAATCGTGGCGTTGAGGACGAAGAGC
>DATGJA010000830.1:0-15478 GCA_035295445.1 Polyangiaceae bacterium
CGTCGAGGCACCGCGTGCACGAGCCACACCGCTCATGGAGCGGGACACGCGGCGCGGCGCCGACGAGGTCGAGCGTCGTGACCACTTCGCCGAGGAGGACCATCGAACCAAGCCCCGGAACGATGAGCATCCCGTTCTTGCCGACGAAGCCGAGACCCGCGCGCGCCGCCCACGCGCGCTCGAGGACGGGCTCCACGTCGCACAGCGGCCGCGCGAGGACGGGCTCGTCGGGGGTTCCGAGCGAACGTACGAACGACGCCAGCCGGCGCAGCCGCTTTCGCAAGAACCCATGATAGTCGCGCCCGCGTGCGTACGCGGCGATCGAATTCGTGGTCGACGTCGAAGACGACGACGCCGAACTTGAGGACGAGGCGACCCCGTAGCGTCGCGCGACGCAGATCACGCTGCGTGCCCCGGGAAGAATGCCCTCCCCGTCGAGCCGCTCGCGCACGCCCGCGTTCTTCGCGAGGTACGCCATTTCGCCGTGCATTCCAGCGCCGACAAACGTCTCGTACATCACGTTGTCTCGATCGAGGCTCACGTCGGCACGAGCGACACCGACGGCGTCGAACCCGAGCGCCGTGGCAGCGGCGCGTACTTCGTCGGCCTTCGCGAATAGGCGTTCGTTCGTGCTGTTCATGATCGTGAAATGAGACGCGCTGGTGCACCGTCCGATAGCGTCGTTTCTAGTATGGTGATCCAAGATCGGGTAACGGTCGGATCGTCGAAAGAGGATCACGCCATGGCAACGCTGAGCGGCGGCGCGCTGGGCGACGGCGCGCCGGTGGACACTCTGCAGCAGGCCACGCAAGACGCGCTCTTCGGCGGCTCTCTCGTCTTGTTCCAGCCCCAGCGGGGAGCTGGGTACCGCACGAACGTCGACGCGTTGCTCCTCGCGGGCTTCGCGGCCACGCCTGGCCCCGCTGCGTCGCAGGGCGCAGGGCCCTCTCGACCGACCCGCGTGGCGTTCGATTTGGGTGCCGGCGTGGGCGCCGTCGGACTGGCCCTCCTGCGGTTCGGAGCGGCCAAGCGTGTCGTGTTCGTCGAGATCGACGAGCAGCCGGTCGCGATGGCGCGGCGCAATCTCGACGCGAATGGCTGGACCGATCGGGGCGAGGTGCTTCGCGGCGACGTGCGGCAGGTCGCGCTCTCGCGCCGGGGCGAGGCGAGCCTGGTCGTGTGCAATCCGCCCTACATCGCGCCCGGACGGGGACGTCCACGGACCCATGAGGCCCGAGCGCGCACCGGCGAGCTCGCCACGTTCGTTGAGGCGGCGCGTCAGGTCGCGGGGCGCGGTGCTCGCGTCTGCATCGTTTATCCGGCGCAGGAGCTCGGCGCGCTCCTCGCTACGCTCGCGGCCGAGGGGCTTCACGCGAAGCGCATGCGATTCGTACACGCGACCCCGGAGTCGCCCGCCCGCGTCGTCCTCGTCGAAGCGCAGGCGGGTCGCGCCGGCGGGCTCGCGGTGGTGCCCCCCTTGGTCGAGCGCCAGGCCCGCGGCTACACGGCGGAGATGGCCGCCCTGCTCGCAAAGGGCTAGACGGGCTTACGTCACGGGCCGAGGAGCCGGTCCAGCGCAATCGCGCACGCCGATCGCACGCTCAGGTGGTTGTAGTCGCCCCGCGCGGCGCGGATCGGCTCGAGCAGGGCGTCCGCCGACGAGACGACGTTCGGGGCGAGACCCCACCCCGTCCCGAAGACGAGGAGGACCGGCTTGCCTTCGCCGGCCAGCCGGGCCCGCGCGTCCGCGAACGTCCTCGTCGGCCCGAGGTCGCGTGCCGCGGTGACCCACACCTCCACCCCCGAACGACCGCCGAGCGCCTCCACGGCCGCGTCGAGCGACTCGACGATGCGCAGCAGGCGCAGTGCCTCGCGGCGATCCGGGATCCTGCGGCCGCTCGAGCCGTCCATCCAGTGCTCGCGGATCCGCTCCACGAGGTTGCGCTGCGCGGAGATGGGGTGCGCGATGAAGTAGTCGCTGCAGCCGTACGTGCGCGCGCTCCGCGCGAGATCGTGCACGTCCAGGTTGGTGACCGCCGTCGTCACGATGTGCCCCTGGGCGTCGAGCACCGGGTAGTGCACCAGGGCAACGGCGCAGCGCCTCACGGGGCTTCCTTCGCCCATCGCGAGCGCGCCAGCAGGTCCGGCCGCCGATCGCGCGTGCGCGCCACCGCTTGCTCGCGTCGCCACGCCGCGATCGCAGCGTGGTTCCCCCCCTGGAGGACCACCGGCACGCGCTGGCCCCGAAACTCGACCGGCCTCGTGTACTGCGGGTACTCGAGCAACCCGCCCGTCTCGGGGCTGTGCGATTCCTCGATCGTCGAGGCGTCGTTGCCGAGCACCCCGGGAAGGAGCCGAGCGCACGCGTCGATCACCGCCATGGCGGCCACCTCGCCCCCCGTCATCACGAAGTCGCCCAGCGACACCTCTTCGTCCACGTGAGATCGGACGCGCTCGTCGAACCCCTCGTAGCGACCGCACACGAGCAGGATCGCGTCCTTGTGTGCCAGATCGCTGGCCTTTTCCTGGTCGAACGGCCGTCCTTGTGGCGTCAGCAGGACGCGCCGCGCGCGCACTCCGCCCGGAGCGTCCGCGTCGAGCGACTCGATCGCCGCAACGATCACGTCCACGCGCATGACCATCCCGCTCCCGCCCCCGTACGGCGTGTCGTCGACGCTCCGGTGCTTGCCGAGCCCGAAATCACGCGGGCTGCGCAGCCGCACGGCGAGGCGCTCGCCGGCGATGGCTCGGGCGACGAAGCTTGTCGCGAGAAAGCCCGCGAAGATGTCGGGAAACAGCGTGACGACGTCGACCCTCACGGGAATACTCTCTGACAGAAGGGGGGTACCCCCGCTAGGCCCTCTCTACGCCGTCGAGGTTCTTCAGGGTAACGACGTTCGCCTCCAGGTCCACGTGGCCGATGACCGCATCGACCAGCGGCACCTCCCACGCCCGGCCCCCGTCGCCGGCGTCGACCTCGAGGACATCCGTCGTCGGATAGCTCCGGACACGCACGACTCGGCCGAGCTCGCGCCGATCGCCGTCCCCGTCGACGACGACGAGCGCTCCCTCGACGTCGCACGCGTAGAACTCGCCCGGGTCGGCCGGCGGGAAATCGGCTCGCCGGGCGCACACGAGGGCCTTGCGCAGCTCGCCCGCCCGGTCGCGATCGTCGACGGAGTGGAGCTTCAAGAGAAAGGCGTCCCCGGCCCGTCGCGCCGCGTCCACGCTCACCTCCTGGGCGTCCCCCTCGGGGAAGCGCACGAGGACTTCGTCGAGCGAGAGCAGCAGGTCGCTGTCCCGGTTGAAGGGCCGTACGCGCAATTCTCCGCGCACGCCGTGGGGCCGCATGACCTCCCCGAGCGGCACCCAGGCGTCGGGAGCGAGCATGTAGCGCTAGTCGACGATGTCAAGGTGCGCGCGGCGCCCGAGCTTCGTGGACACGGCGGTGAGGATCGTGCGCATCGACTGCGCCGTGCGGCCTTCCTTGCCGATGACCTTGCCCACGTCATCCTTCGCGACGCGGAGCTCGATGACGCTGTTGTGCTCGCCCGCGATCTCGGTGACCTCTACCTGATCGGGGTGGTCGACCAGCTCGATCGCGATCGCCCGGATGAGATCCTTGAGCGGCATGGACTGCTCCGCCCCTCGAACATTCACTTGGGCACCGCCGCCGCCGCGGCGCGCGCTTCGCGCTTGATGAGGCGGTCTACCGTCGCCGACGGCTGCGCGCCCTGGCTTCGCCAGTACGTGAGGCGAGCCGCGTCGATGATGAACGGAGCATCGCCCGACGGGTCGTAGGTGCCGATGTTCTCGAGGAACCGCCCTCCGCGGGCGCTTCGTTGATCGGTCACGACGACGCGATAAAAGGGGCGCTTCTTGGCGCCGGCGCGAGAAAGGCGAATGTGAACGGCCATTTGAGAGGAACCTGTGGAATGGGGAAGGGGCGCGAAAGGTACGAGCCGTTGCTCGGCCAGTCAAGTCGGCGCGCAGGCGTAGGGCGACGTGAGCGGCGAGCGACCGGCGTCCGGCTCAGCCGTTGACGCTCATCACACGCGTCAGCCTCGAGACGATGGGCAAGTGAAAGGCCGCCCCGTACACGTGGAGCGCTCCGCCTCGTAGCGCTCGAAAGACGGTCTTTACCGCCTGAGCGGCCTCGAAGTCCCCGGGGCGGGGAATCGGCAGGCCGAGCCGGGTCGCCAGCGGCATGTTCGAGAGGGCCAGGATGGCGTCGGAGGGCCCGCGGATCGTGACGTCCGGGATCCCGACGATGCCGTCGTGAATCTTGAGGTGCCCTCCCCGTTCGAACCGCAGGGTGAGCGCGATGTCGACGTCCTGCGCGACGATCGACACGGTGCCTCTGAGTTCGGCGAAGTCCTTGTTCTTGTGGGGTTTCGCCTCGATGTTCTGCCGGACGAGGTCCGCCAGCATCGTGGCGAGGCCGTTTTCCTCTGCCCCGGGGGCGAGCCGCACGTCGAGCGCCATCCCATCTTTTTAATGCGGATGAGTCGGCGCGTCTCATTCTATCGTCGCAATATGGCCTGGCTTCGTTCCTCCGCCGCACCGACCCGCGTGCGCGCCCTCGCAAAGGCCGCGATGATCGCGGCGGGGTTCCACTTCGTCTCCCTGTCGACGCCGGCGGTCGCTTGGGCCCAGAGCGCCGGCTCGCCGCAGCCCGTTCCGTACGGGACCCCGTCCGTCCCCTACGGCCAGGCCGCGACTCCGCCCGCCGCCGCGCACGCAGCCGCAGGGGGCGACGTCATCTATCTCAAGAACGGCGGGTTGCTCCGCGGCACCATCATCGACGCCATTCCGAACTCGCAGGCGCGCATCCAGCTCGCGACCGGCGAGATCGCGACGGTGCCGTGGCAGGAGATCAACCGCATCGAGCAGGCCGCGGGCAAGCCCGCCTCCCCCGCCCCGGCGGCGGCCACCCCGAAGCCCGCGGGGGCCACCTCCAAGGTGTGGGTGCACATCGACGGGGGCAGCGACGACGTACGCCTCCAGCAGGATCAGAGCGGCGACGACGACTGGATCACGGTCTGCTCGGCGCCGTGCGACAAAGAGCTCCCGACCGCGTTCTATTACCGGATCGTCGGCGACGGCATCAAAGCGTCGGGCGAGTTCACGCTCCACGCCCAGCCGGGCGAGCACGAGACGGTCGAGGCGCACGGCGCGTCCAAGACATGGTTTATCATAGGCATCATCGCGATCCCGGTCGGGCTCATCGCGGCGTACGTCGGCTTCGCCGTGGGCATCGTCGGGACGCTTCTGTCGACGGCCAACAACATCAGCGGGACCTCATCGACCAACTCGGACGCCGCGGCTGGCCTCGGCTGGACCATTCTCGCGCTCGGCCTCGGAGCCGCCGTCGGAGGCCTCGTCCTGGTCATCGTGAACGCGAAGACCGGTACCACCCAGCATCTCGGCACCGCGTCGGCCACCACCGGGCTGCTCCTCGGCGACGCGTGGAAGCGCGTCCCGACGTGGCGGGAGCCCAGCGCCGAGCAGCGCGCGCTCCCGCCCATCCTGGGTATCCCGCTCGTCGCGGGGACGTTCTGAAACGCCGCGCCTGGCGCTACATCACGATCTGGGCGCACTGCCCGAGGTAGTTGCACGCCCCCGCGCAACACGCCGCCGGGTTGGACTTGCAGTCGCCCCCCTGCGTGATGCACGTGCCGGTCGGCGGCGTCGTCGCCACCTCTTGCGTCCACTGCGGTGTGTGGTTGTGCGTCGTGATGTCCTGGAATGGCAGCCAGAAGGCCGGACGCGACGGGTCGTGACCGGCCCCGCCCTCGGTCACGACGATCGGCGCCATCCAGAGCTGCGGCTGCTCGCACTGCGGCGCGAAGGGCAGCATGTGCGGCGCGGCCGGGTCCTCGACGCTGTCGGCCGGGTAGCACTGGTACATCCCCGGCTTGTGGTTTCGCACGCGGATGCCGTAGTCGCGCGTCGACGAGAAGGCCACCCAGAGGAGTCGATCGCCCCGGTACGTTTGCACGAAGGGCGCCCACCGCGGCCACGAGTTCGAGAGCGGCTCCGGCGCGCCGGCTGGCGACCCGTTCGCCGCCTCGAGGTCGATCGGCGAGTTGGCCGTCGCTCCCGTGAGCATCAGACGGGCCGCGGGGTTCGAGAAGCTGTCGTTGGGGCACGCCGGGTGCGGCGACGTCACGCACCCCTCGAGCGCGCCCGCGCTTGTGTCGTGGGGCGCGCGATCGAAGATGATGTACTCGTCGTCCGGCGAGTAGCTCGGGTAGTAGTTGTTCTCGCCCCCGGACATCATGAACGGCACCGGCGTGCCGAACTGCCCCGCGCCCATGTACGGCAAGATCATGAGGCTCCCGCCGTAGATGTGTGCGTCGTCGTTGCGGCGCCCGTTGTCCCACGAAGCGACGCGCGTCGGCAGGACGTAGACCACCGTTTTGCCGTCGGGTGACCAGTCCGGCATCGTCGGGCGGTCCATCCCCGTACCTCCGGTGCTGACCGTCGCCGTCTGCATGCCGGCGTTCCCGCTCCATAGGGCGAACACGTTGGTCGCCCCGTTCGGGGTCCCGTTCGACGTGAGGTACTGCTGGTGGTCGGGCGAGAACGTGCTGAAGCCCGGGGGCTGCCCCGTGCCGCGGCCGGCGTAAGCCGTCCCGATCGGCATCTTCGACGTCATGTCGATGAGCGACCCTGTGACGTCGCTGTACTCGTCGTCCGAGTCGTTGTCGTCGGAGTAGACCACCATCCGCACGCCGTCGCGCGAGAGCGCGTGGCACCCGTTGCACGAGGCAGACAGGGCGCTGCCGGCCAGGCCGGTCACCTGTTGCTCGGGGTTCGGGTCGCCGAAGGTCTTCGACCAGATCTGACCGCCCGTGCCCGCCGCCGAGACCGTCGACTTCCAGTAGTAGATGGCGCCGATCAGGTCCTCTTCCGCGAAGGACATGTTGACCGTGTTGGCCGAGGTCGCGGCGCACATCCCGTCCGTCGTCCCGCGCACCGTCACGGAGACCGCGTCGCCCCCGCGGTTCGCGTCCGCGAGGAAGTTCCACACCTGCGAGCTGAGGACGAGCTCACATCCGCCCGACGGGGTGTTCGGTTGCCCGGTGTCGATCGTCTGCATCGAGCACTTCGCAATGACGCGGGTGTCGGTGACCCCGTTCGTGAAGTCGACCTCGAAGTCCTTGTACGCGGTGCCAAAGGGGGTCCACTGGACCGAGATCTGGCCCATGTTCGGCGGGACTAGGATGCCGTCGGTCGGGTACACGATCTTGATGGGCGGGGCCGAGCTCGCGCACGGGGGTGCGCTCTTCGGCGGGAACGTGCAGCCGTTGCAGTCCGGCGTGGTGAACGAGCCCATCGCACCGCCCGCGTCCGCAAACGGCGACGGCGTGTTGCCGTAGCTGCTGTCCGGACCGAGCACCCCCATCACCCCGCCGTCGCCCCCCTTGCCGTTGTTGTTCCCGGACGAGCTCCCGCACGCGTAGAGGCCCAAAACCGCCGGGAGCACGACCCCCGCCGCCGCGAAACCAAGGCGCGACACAGCGTTCGCCATCATCCACCTCCGCACGCGGCCTAGGCCGCCACCATCCCTGGACTTTGCTCGAGAAACGCTCGGGCCAGCATGGGCCAGGCGTCCATCGTGCCGCAATACTCTTTACTCGCTGCGGTCACTCGGGCCCGTACGGTCTCCGGTGGGGCATTCCTGTAGGCCATTCTGACATACTTTTGTATCGTTAGTACCGCGAGCGAAGCGGATCAGGCAGCAAAGGCTCCCACCAACCCCGCAACTTGCTGCGCATCCCCGAGCCCGCTTCGCCGGCGCGCGGCGTGTGCCTCGGCCTTTTCGCGTCTCGCCGCAATCTGTTTCGTGCCGACTCCTCCCCACACGCGAGGCGGCCAGCAGCCGGCGCGGGGTGGCAGCGCGAACGTTAGCTGGTAGCGTCGACGCACCATGAAAACGCTCGACAAGAACTACGTCGGCGGCCGCTGGGCGCCGGCCACGGGGACCGAAACGTTCGATGTCCACAACTCGTCGACCGAAGAGGTCATGGCGCGCGTCAAGTCCGGCAGCGCCGCCGACGTCGACGAGGCGGTGAAGGCCGCGCGTGCGGCGTTCGACGGCTGGTCGCGCACCTCGCCCGGCGAGCGCGCCGACTGCCTGCAGCGCATCCAGGCGGGCCTCGCCGCCCGAGGGCAGGAGATCGCCGAGACGGTCGCGAAAGAGGTGGGCATGCCCCTCGCGCTCAGCGCGATGATCCAGTCCGGATTGCCGACGTTGACGTTCGGCGGGGCCGCGGCCTTCGCGCGCGAACCGCCGCGCGAGGAGACGATCGGCAACTCGGTCGTCGTGCGCGAGCCGGTGGGCGTCGTCGGCTGCATCACGCCCTGGAACTACCCGCTGCACCAAATCGCGGCCAAGGTCGCCCCGGCGATCGGCGCCGGATGCACGGTCGTCCTCAAGCCGACCGAGGTCGCGCCGCTGAGCGCGTTCATCCTGGCCGAGATCATCGACGCCGCGGGGCTGCCGCCGGGGGTCTTCAACCTGGTGAGCGGCGACGGACCCACCGTGGGCGAGGCCATCGCGGGTCACCCTGGAATCGACATGGTGAGCTTCACCGGGTCCACGCGAGCCGGCAAGCGCGTGAGCGAGCTCGCCTCGAAGACCGTCAAGCGCCTCGCGCTCGAGCTCGGGGGCAAGAGCGCCAACGTGATCCTCGACGACGCCGACCTCGCCAAGGCAGTGCGCGGCGGCGTGCAGAACTGCTTCCTCAACTCCGGGCAGACGTGCTCGGCCTGGACGCGCATGCTCGTGCCTCGATCCAAGTACGCCGACGCGGTGAAGCTGGCGAAGGAGACGGCGGAGGCGTTCACCCCGGGGGACGCGATGGACCCGGCGAGCAAGCTCGGGCCGCTCGTCTCGAAGCGGCAGCAAGAGCGCGTGCGTGGCTACATCCGCAAGGGCATCGAGGAGGGCGCGACGCTCGCCACCGGCGGACCGGAGCAGCCGCAGGGACTGCCGAAGGGCTACTTCGTGCGCCCCACGGTGTTCTCGAACGTCGTCACGACGATGACCATCGCGCAGGAGGAGATCTTCGGCCCGGTCCTGTGCGTGATGGCGTACGACGGCGAAGAGGACGCGATCCGGCTGGCCAACGACACGATCTACGGCCTGGCCGGGGGCGTCTGGTCGGCGGACGTGGAGCGGGCCAAGCGCGTCGCGCGGCGCATGCGGACCGGCCAGGTCGACATCAACGGTGGTAATTTCAACCCGATGGCGCCGTTCGGCGGCTACAAGCAGTCGGGCCGCGGCCGGGAGCTCGGCAAGCACGGCTTCGACGAGTACTTGGAGACGAAGAGCATCCAGCTCTAGCGGCTCGGCGTCACGTCACGGCTGGCAAATTACACCCATACGCTAGCGCTTTCGTGCGCGGGCGGCTGCGCAGCGTTCCAGAGGTTGTGTGCGCGTGGCGGTGCACAAGCTGCGCACTTGACCATGACATGGCCGCCGAGCAACGCTTCCGTCGGCGCGTTTCAGGCCCGCGCGAGCCCTCGCGCTCGGCTGGAACGCCGGCTGCACGAGGTTCGCCTTCTGATGGGCCGTCGGGGTCACCGGAGCGAATGTCCATGGTGAGACAGGGCGCGCGCACCGCGCGAAAGACGATCGCCGTGTTCTGCGATGGAGGCTTCCTCGCTCACGTCACGCGATCGTTCGAGGTCGGCCGCGCGCTCCGTCACTGCTTCGACCACCGCGTCGTCTTCTGCTGCGACGGGCCGTACGCCCACATCCCCCGCGACGCCGGCTTCGAGGTCTTCCCCATCTGGACGGTGGATCGCAACATCACGATGGAGGTGGCCCACAAGCTTCTGCCCCCGCGGCTCAGCTGGTGGAAGGCCGTGTGCGCGCAGTCGGTCGCATCGGACCTGACCGCGATGGACGCGATCCAGCCAGACCTCGTGGTCGGCGACATGCGCTGGTCGCTCTCGACGAGCGCGCGAGCGCGCGGCATCCCCTTCGTCTCCGTCACGAACGCATGCTGGACGGACAAGTTCGCCCACCCGATCGAGCTGCCCGAGGGGCACCTCATGGGCAAGATCCTGGGCCGGAAGATCGCGGAGGCCGCCTTCCCGAAGTTCGCGGACATCATGATGGCCTACGGCGGAAAGGGCTATACGGACGTGCGAAAGCAGTTCGGGCTGCCGCCGGTTCGACACATGTGGGAGGCGCTCGAGGGGGACATCACGCTCCTCGCGGACCTGCCCGAGTTCATGCCCGTCGTCCGCAACACGCCCCCGAACTTCCGCTACACGGGCCCTCTTCTCTGGGACGCCAACATCGATTTGCCGCCGTGGTTTTCGCGCATTCAGCGCGGGCGCCCGACCATTTATTTCACGATGGGGTCGACCGGCGACACCAAGTTCTTCCAGGAAGCCGTCCGGGTGTTCGGGAACACCGAGTTCCAGGTCCTCATCACCACAGGCGGGCTCGCCGAGATCCCGAACCCGCCGTCCAACGTCTTCATCGCCAAGTACGCCCCGGGCGAAGCGCTCATGGCGGTGAGCGACGTGGTCGTCTCCCACGGCGGCAACGGGACGATTTACCAGGCCCTCTCGTGCGGCGTCCCGATCATCGGCTTCCCGGCCATCTTCGACCAGGAGGTCAACATGCGCCGCGTCCGCGCCCTGGGTGCGGGCATCCAGATGTCCAGCCGGAAGTACGACGGCGACTCGCTGGGCAAGGCCGTCCTCGCGGTCCTGAACGAGCCTGCGTACCGCGAGCGGTGCCGGCAGCTCGCGGCGCGCATCTCGCGCATGGACGGACGCCGCCGGGCGGCGCTGCACATCCACGATTTTCTCCTGACCAAGGACCCGATGGAGCATCCGAACATGGCCACCGAGGTGCTCCAGCGACTCCCCGCGCTGGCTGAACCAGCGGTGGCATAGTCTTCGCTTCCGCTCCCCCGTCGAAGCATGCTGCTCCCCTCTCTCCGCCGCCGCGCGCGCCGCCGCCGCGATTCCGATCTGCCGTTCGACATGTTCGACACGGCGTATTCGGACGCGGAGGCGCGGCGCGCACGCCGCATGGAGAGCATCTACCACGTGGGACAGGCCAAAATCTGGGACGGCCGTGACGTACTCGCGAAGGCCATCGCCAAGCACGGCAAGCCCGAGCTCCCTGCGGAAAAGCGTCGCGCGCTCGCGCGCATCTTCGGGATGATCATGTGGGGCGAGCTCGCGGCCTGGAAGATCAGCGCGCAGCTCGCGGACCAGCTCGAGCCGCTCGAGGCGAAGCTCGCGGCCGCCAGCCAGGTGCACGACGAGGCGCGCCATTTCTACGTGATGCACGACTACCTCGAGGCCCTGGGAGACCGGCCGCCTCGCATTGAGTACTGGGCAGAGCGCGTCCTCAAGCGCACGCTCGGGACCGACAGCCTGCTCAAGAAGCTGGTCGGCATGCAGCTCACGGTGGAGACCATCGCGCTCGTGTCGTTCCAGCGCGTGCGCGAGCTCGAGATCGAGCCGGTCTTGACGGAGCTCATGGCCTTCTACGAGCGCGACGAGGCGCGGCACGTGGGCCTCGGCGTGCAGCTCGTCCCGCAGCTAGTCGCGGAGCTCTCGCTCGCCGGGGCCATCGATCTGGCTGTCTTTCAGGTGGACCTGCTCCTGGCCACGCTCATCAGCATGAAGACGATCGAGCGAGACCTCCTGGCGCTCGGGGTCGACCCGCGGAGTTTGCTCGGGATCGCCTTCCGCCGCCAGGCGGACATCGACGAGAAGATCCGGGCGGAGTTCCCGCAGTGGCCGAAGGACCCGCCGGCGCTCCGCGCGTTCGAGGGGCTCTGCGAGGTCTTCTTCCCGAGCGAGGGCGTGGACGCGCGCGTCCCGTGGGCCACGCGGCTCAAGCACGCGATCGAGGTCGCCGCCCGGTTGCGTCCGAGCGTCTACGAGCAGTGGGGCAAGCGCGCGGAAGCGGCGCGCGCGCCGCGCGTGGGACTCACGATCCCCCCTCCGCCGCTTTCCTAAGTCCAGCTAAAGAGTGCGATTTACGGGGGACGCCCGCGCCGCCTTGGCCTGGTACTCGAGCAGCTTCACGAAGTACGTCCGGCAGTGGGGCACCGTGATGCCCGAGCCCGCGAGGAGCGTGTCCGTGTTCGTCTTGTCGAACACGAGGTTCGACCACGCGTAGGGCATGAAGATCTCGGCCCGGCGCGCGAGCTCCTTGCGCGAGTCCCAGAAGAGCAGGGTTCGAAGGAGCGGCCGGAGGACCAACTCGTAGGCCCGCTTGGGCACATAGGGCGGCTGGGGCACCCCGGTGAACTCCGCGAGCATCTTGACGATCTCGTCGGTCGTGCACGTGCTGCCCGGCCCCGAGGTGAGGTGGAAGCAACGCCCCAGACTCTCGGGCTTGTGCATCAGCGCGAAGAGCGCGTCGATCACGTAGTCGACCGGCACGAGGTCGAGCGGCGTCTGCGGATCCGCGGGCAGCAGGACGACGAGCTTGCGCGCGTAGAGGCGCCGGTAGAGGGCGAGAGCCTGGTAAAACCCCTGGAACGCGGAGGTCTCGCCGGTCCGCGAATCGCCGACCACGATGCTCGGACGATGAATCGCCGTGGGCCGACGCTGCGCGAATGCGCGCACGAGCGTCTCGGCCTCCATCTTGGTCTGCTCGTACGAGTTCAAGAAGTGCTGCCCGACGTCGAGCTCGCCCTCGCGGATGACACCGCGCCGGTCGCCCGCGACGAAGGCGGTGCCGACGTAGTCGAAGCGTCCGAGGTTCGGCAGTCGCTCCGCGAGCTCGAGCACGTTGCGCGTGCCTTCCGTGTTGTCGCGGCGCGCCACGTCGAGGGCCAGGTCGAATCGGACGGTCGCGGCGCAGTGGATCACGTGGTCGATGCGCGGGGCCAGCGCTGCCGCCCGATCCGCATCCATTCCCATGCCGCGCAGCGAGATGTCTCCCTCGACGACGTCGATGCGCTCGCTGTGACGGCTCGCCTCCTTCAATCCGAACATGCGCGTCAGCACCTTGTCCACGCGCTCCCGCGCCGTCTCCCGGTGCGTCGACCGGACGACGAGCGCCAGGCGTGAGCCGGGGTGACGCTCGAGTACCCTGCGCAAGATCTCGCTGCCGAGGAACCCGGTCGATCCGGTCAAAAGGACGTGGTCTCCGACGCGGCCCACCCCGGCGGGACCCGCGACAGGTTCAGAGGTCATGAGGCTCCTTTCGAGGGGTCGTCACAGCCGGTCGAGGAGACGAAGTTCGTCCGGCGGAATCGGCGCACCGACGCGAAACTCGATTCCGCCGTTCGACGGATGAGTCGACACGGGCAAGACGACGGCGCCCGCGCCGGCGGCCAGGTCGGCAAGGGCATTCCTCGAGTCTTTCATGACGATGCCCTTCGCGTCGTCGATGAAGACGGCAACCCATCCGTCGCCCGCGAGCACCGCGTGAGCCTCGGTCAGAGCCCCCTCGAGCGAGACACTCGCGCCGTCCGCGAGGGCCCGGACTGCTCGGCCCCCCGCGGCGGCTGAGAGGGCCGGCAGCAGCGTGCGCATGCGCTCCGCGCGATCGGACTCGAAGAGGACGAGCGCGCGCGCGGAGAGGAGCACGGCCGGATCGCTCACGCGGACTCCGGTGAGCGTCGCGTGGAGCTCGGCGAGCGCACCGTCGCCGAGGTGCGGCTCGAGGCGCCGGGCGGCCTCGTCGAGCCTCGCGACGTCGAGCGCGGGGGGGCCTGCGTCGCGCACGATCACCGCTGTCTCGCCCGTCTCCACCGAGACCGGAAAGCGCGTGAGGGGGAGCTCGTCGCAGCGGCCCTCCGACAGCGCGTCGTCGACCCGCACGCGGCCGGGGTGTACCCGCGCGCGCTGTCCGACGTGGTCCTTGATCGCGATGACGCGCGGATCGACCGCCGCGCCCCGCGCGAGATCGTAGACGTGCGCGACGCTTCCGGGCAGCGCGTCCGTGCGCTTGACCTCGGCCATTTCGAGCTCCGTGCGGTCGGCGTGAAACTGCGACAGGCCGGCGCCCTCGCGAAAACGCCGCTGGACCAGGAAGGGGATCCGCAGGTCCCTCGAGAGGTTCCGGTTGCCCATGGGCAACAGCACCTCGACGTGCCTCATCTCGGCCCACACGCGATCCTGCGCGTCGATGATCTGGATCCCGAAGGCCGGAAAGGCCGAGGCGCCGTCGAACCCGACGAAACGAATCTCCGCGCGCATCTTGCCTCGACGCGGCGGCGGTCCGAAGAAGCGCGCCGCGTCGCGGACCGGAACGCCCATGTAGCCGGCGGGGATCTTGTCGCACCAGCGTTCGAGCTCGTCATGAGGGATCGCGTGCAGCGTCCCGTCCAGCAGGATCGGGTGCACGGCCCCGATGGGAGCGTCGGCGCCGGCGGCGTCGAGCTCCGCCGTCGCGCCGTGCGCGCCGATCGCCAGGCGGCGGAGCAGCTGCAGCTTTGGCCCCCAGAAGATCGCCCCCGTCTCGTAGGGGCTCGCCACCGGCGTCGCTCCGACCAGGGGCGGCCATGCACGCGGGGGGGCGCCGAACGGCGTCTTGCTCGAGGAGCTGGAGCTCCGACGCGCTACGCGAACGCGGCCGGCTGTGACCCGGCGCGGTGGCGCGGCCGCGTCGGTCACCTCGAACATGGTCGCGGCGACGTCGACTTCTTCGACCGCATGAACCGCACGGGCGCCGGCGAGGCTCACCTCGGCCCGCAGCCGCCTCGGCTCGTCGCACACCAGCCAACTGTGATGACGGACGTCCCTGACGTCGACCACGTGCCATTCCGGCGTGGCCTTTTCCCCCGGGTATCGAGCCTTCACGTACTCGAGCGCCGCCGCCGCCAGCCGGTCCACCATGCCCATCCCGGGCATCACGGGGACCGTGTAGCTCGGCCGATGGTCGGCCACCCACTTGTCCACCGCGGGATCGATCACCGCTTCGGCCACGGTCGGCGGTCGGTCCGCGACCGCTCGGCCCGACCGGATCCGCGTAGCGATGCCCTTCGCCTCGTAGCAGCGCACGCCGTCGACCCAGAGCGAGCCGTCGGCGACGACGAGGACCCCCTCCGGGCCCGCCTCGATCGACACGATGTCCATGTCCGTGATCACGTGGCCGTTCTCGGGACGGACCTGTCCGCGGAACTTCCACGACAGCGGTGCCCCGAGGGCGAGCGGCTCGAAGTACGGCCGGTCCATCCCCTTCGCGAGCTCGCGATCGATCGCGAAAAACTGGAGGAGCTGCAGCATCATCTCGATGCCGAGGGAGCCGGGCTGCACGGGATCGCTGAAGAAATGCGACCGGAAGAACCAGTCGTGCGGCTCGACCGTCTTCTCGCCGCGGATGCGCCCCCTGCCCGAGGCGCCCCCGTTCGGCCACAGGCCGGTGATTCGATCGACCATGAGCAGGAGGGAACCCGGCATCCGAGGCGCGCCGGCGAAGAACCGGGGCGGCTGCTCCGCGAGCTCGACCCGAACGTCGCACGCCTCGACGAGC
>DATGJA010000831.1:0-6827 GCA_035295445.1 Polyangiaceae bacterium
CGAATCGATCCGTGTCGCCGAGGCCGCCAAGTCGATCGAGAACGTGCAGCGCGACTTGAACATCGCGCTGATGAACGAGCTCGCACTGATTTGCGAACGGATTGGCATTCGGACCCGCGACGTCCTCCGTGCCGCGAGTACCAAGTGGAACTTTCTCCCATTTGAGCCGGGGCTTGTCGGCGGTCACTGCATAGGGGTCGACCCTTACTACCTCACCGCCCTCGCCGAGAAGGTGGGCTACCACCCGCAGGTGATTCTCTCGGGGCGAAGGATCAACGAGGGAATGGCGCCGTTCGTCGCGCAGCGCGTGGTGAAGTTCCTCGCGCAGGCCGACGTGCCGATCCGGAGCGCGCGCGTCGGGCTCCTCGGGCTGACGTTCAAGCAGGACGTGCCGGACGCGCGCAACACGAAGGTCGTGGACATGGTGGAGGAGCTGAAGCAGTTCGGTATCGCCCCGTTGGTGCACGACCCGCTGGTCCCCCCGGAGCGGGCGCGCCGCGAGCTCGGCATCCACACGCACCCCTGGGACGAGCTGGAGGAGCTCGACGCGCTGGTGCTCGCCGTGCCCCATCGGGAGTTCCTCGACCGGCAGGAGAGCGACCTGCTGGCGCCCCTTCGCCCGGGTGGGGCGTTCCTGGACGTCAAGGCGGCGAGGGCGCTCGGCGGGGTGCGGCCCGACATCCGATATTGGAGCCTGTGAGTCATGGTCGGTTTCGAGCACGCGGCGGGGCCGGCTTCAGCGGGTCCACCTCGGCTCGAGGCGTGGCGGTCGCACTTTGGACGGCGACACCTCGCGCACCTGCTCGAGCGGACCGGCGGCCTGTCTGCGGTGGTGAGGGCGCGGGCGCGGTTTCCGATCCCGTGGCTCAGCGTGCTGACGTATCACCAGTTTCCGTCGAACGATCGACTGGAGTGGTTCGACGACGGGGTGGTGGACGTGACGCCGGACGCCTTTGACCTCCAGGTCGCCAATCTGAAGCGGCATTTCAACGTGATCGGGGTCGAGGAGCTCTGCGCCTTCGCGCAAGGGCGGCCGCTGCCGAAGAACCCGGTGGCGGTGACGTTCGACGACGGGTACTTGACCAACTACGAGGTGGCCCTGCCGATCCTGAAACGGCACGACTGCAAGGCGATCTTCTTCGTGTCGACCTCGTTCGTGGAGGAGCGGCGCATCCACTGGTGGGACCGGATCGCGTACGTGATCAAGGCGTCGCGGCGTCGCGAGCTACGGCTCGAACTGCCGGTGCCGATGCGTCTGGCGCTGACCGGGACGCGGGTGGACGCGATCCGCAAGGTGCTGCGTCTGGTGAAGACGCACGCTTCGCTGGACTTGCCGCTGTTTCTCTCGGAGCTCGGTCGGGCGGCCGACGTGTCGTGGTCGGCGGATCGGGAGCGGGGGTTCGCGGACCGCCTCATCATGACGTGGGATCACGTGCGGGCCCTGCGGGCGGCCGGGATGGACGTGCAGTCGCACACGAGGCATCACCGCGTCCTGCCGATCCTGGCGCCCGAAGAGCTGCGCGAGGAGCTGGAAGGGTCGCGCGACGACTTGCGGCGCGCGCTCGGCGAGGCGCCGCGGGCGATCGCGTACCCCGTGGGAAATCCGCTCGAGGCGGCGTCGCCGGTGCGGGTCGCGCTGGACCGAGCCGGGTACGAGGTCGGGCTCACGAACGCGACGGGGCCGACGCGCATCGACGGGGCGAGGGACCGTTTCGACGTCTGCCGGCAGGCGACGGGTCGGGAGGTGTCGAACGCCCTCTTGCTGACGATCCTGGCGATGCCGAAATTGGCGCCGCGGAGCGCATGGCGATAACGGACCAGCGTGGTGAATGAAGGATTCACCACACTACTCGACGACGACCGTCTTCGCGAGGTTGCGCGGCTGGTCGACGTCGGTCCCCTTCAGGTCGGCCGTGAAGTAGGCGAAGAGTTGCAAAGGGAGAACGGTCAGGAACGGAAGCATCTCGGCCGGGGCGTCGGGGATCTCGACGATGTC
This sequence comes from Polyangiaceae bacterium, assembly GCA_035295445.1. Classification (GTDB taxonomy): domain Bacteria; phylum Myxococcota_A; class Polyangia; order Polyangiales; family Polyangiaceae; genus Palsa-1150. The sequence continues at coordinate 1,997 of DATGJA010000831.1, forward strand.
CTGCGCTCCGTCGGGCCCCACGACGCTGCGCACCTCTTCGTCGCCGCGGGTGCAGACGGCGATGAGCCGACCCTGTCGGGCCCTCACCTCCTGCATGTTCGAGAGCATCTTGTGACGCTGGGCGTCGCAGGGGCTGATCGCGACGACCGGCATCTCGTCGTCGATGAGCGCGATGGGACCGTGCTTCATCTCGCCGGCCGCGTACCCCTCGGCGTGGATGTACGAGATCTCCTTGAGCTTGAGCGCCCCCTCGAGTGCGATCGGGTAGCCCGTCGACCGCCCGAAGAAGAGCACGTGAGAAGCGCGCGCATAGCGCTTGGCGAGCCGCCGGATCGCCTCGCTTTCGGCGAGCACTTCGCGCATGGCGAGCGGGCACGCCGAGAGCGCCCCGAGAAGTCGGCGCCCCGCGTCCGGGGTCAGGACGCCGCGGTTGCGGCCCAGGTGGATCGCCAAGAGGAGCATGGCGACGAGCTGGGTCGTGAAGCACTTGGTCGATGCGACGCCGACCTCGGGACCGGCGCGAGTGTAGAACACCCCGTCCGCGAGGCGCGCGATCGCGCTATCCATCACGTTGGATACGGCCAGGATCGTCGCGCCCTTCTGCTGGGCGGTCCTCAGCGCGGCCAGCGTGTCGATCGTCTCGCCGCTTTGACTGATGGCCACGACAAGATCACCGGGTCGATACACGGGATTTCGACCGCGCACCTCGCTCGCGATCTCGACGAACGCCGGCAATCGAGCGAGGTCCTCCACCCAATAGCGCCCCACCATGCCCGCGTGTGCGCTCGTCCCGCACGCGACGAAGCACACGCGCTCGACCTGGCTCGCCACCTGCGCCGGAAGGCCGATCTCGTCGCCGCGGACGTCGCCGGCGAGCGGATCGAACCGCCCGCGAATCGTGTCTTCGACGGCGCGCGGCTGCTCGTGGATCTCCTTGAGCATGAAGTGCTTGTAGCCGTTCTTCTCCGCTTTCATCGTCGACCACGCCACGTGTCTCGGCGCGCGCGTCACGGGGGAGCCGTCGAGGCGGCAAATGGCGCATCCGTCGCGCGTGAGCGTGGCCACTTCGCCGTCCTCGAGGAAGACGAGCTCGCGCGTGTGCGGGAGCAGCGCCGGAATGTCGCTGGCGCAGAACACTTCTCCGTCGCCCAGACCGACGACGAGCGGGTTGTCGGCGCGCGCCACGACGATCTCGTGGGGCGAGTCGACGGAGAGAATCGCGACGGCGTAAGCGCCGCGCACGCGCGCGAGGGCGGCGCGTACGGCATGAACCAGAGGTATCTTGGTCGTCGAGAGGGCCGCGTCGATCAGGTGCGCGAGGATCTCGCTGTCCGTGTCGCTGCGAAGGCGCGCACCACGGGCCTCGAGCTCCTGCCGCAGGGCGGCATGGTTTTCGATGATGCCGTTGTGGACGAGCGCCACCTTGCCGGCCGCGTGCGGGTGCGCGTTGTTCTCGCTGGGGCGTCCGTGCGTCGCCCAGCGCGTATGGCCGACCCCGGGCGAGCCCGAGAGGGGCGTCTTGCGGAGCGCCGCGTGGAGGTTGGCGAGTTTGCCCACGGCGCGGACGATCTCGATCCCGCGGGAAGAAGGACGCCCCTCTGGCGACGCGTGGACGGCGATGCCCGCCGAGTCGTAGCCGCGATACTCGAGGCGCTGCAGGCCGTTCATCAGAATATCGACGCAATTTTTGGAACCGACATAACCGATGATGCCGCACATATTGGCCTTTACTTCAAGCAAGAGTCAGTCCACGTGCCGGTCTTCGACGGCAATCGACGTGCTCATCAGGGCGTCCGGTCTCCGAGGACGCCCTCGACGTATGTCGCGCGGACCAGAACGACGACGACGATGGCGACGGGGACCGCCAGCGCGACGCCGGCGGCGCCGAAGAGCGTGCCGAGGAAGACCTGCGCCGAGAGCGTGAACGCCGGAGGCATCCGCGTCATGCGCTTCGTCACGGTGGGGGAGACCACGTAGCCGTCCACGACGTGCACGCCCAGAAAGAGCGCCAGCACCCAGAGGGCGACGAGGGGACCTTGCGTCAACGCCACGAGGAGGGGCGCGACGGCCGACGCGATGGCGCCCAGGTACTCCACGAACGTGAGGAGCCCGGCGCTCACGCCGAGCACGAGCGCCAGCGGGACGTGCAGCAGCCAGAGACCCGCGGTCACGAGCGCGCCGACGAGACCCATCGCGATCAAGCGACCGAGCAGCCACCGGCCGATGCTCCGATCCATCTCGTGGAGGAGCCTGTCCGCTCGCGCGCGGCCGTCGGGCGGCACGAGGCGAAGCAAGGGTCTTGCGTACGCGCGCGGCTGCGCGGCGCAGTAGACCCCGACGAAGAACACGACCACGGTCGTGGCGACGAGCCGGCCCGACTCGGCGAGCACCATCCCGGCGCCCGCCGCGACCGCGCCCGGCCCTTGGGCAAGTCGCCGGTCCAGGGTAGGGCCCAGGAGAGAGCGCACGAGGGTGTCGCGTTCGACCGCCTGCACGGCGTCGCGCACCATCCCTGGCAGCTCTGCGAAGAGGCCGCGTGCCTGACTGGCGAGCGTGGCGCCGAGAAAGTAAACGCCCGTTGCGCTCAGGCCGACGAGCACCGACACGGCGACCCCGACGCACACGGGGTAGGGCAGGCCGCTTCGCTTTGACGCGGGCAGCGCGACGCCGCGAAGGCCAATCGCGAAGAGGCCGCCGGCCAAGAGGACCAGCGTGACGTCCCCTTCGAATCGCAGGACGAGAAGGCCCACGGTCACGGCCGCCGCCAGCGCGATCGTCCGCCGTATCTTCTGCACGCAGGCTCCCACGCAAGCTCCGCGCCGCGCCTGGACGGGGTTCGCCGCGGGGGACCATGGTGCGATTCGTGCTGTGCACGAGCCGCGAGAGGACACCATGCCGGAACGCAAACTACGAGAGCGAGCGCGACTAGCCAAGAAGCGCGGGGAGGCGCCGTCGTCGCAGGCGGGCGAGTTCGTCCGCGAGGAGATACACCACATACGCGAGGGCAAGCACGGCGCTCGCTCACCCAAACAGGCCATCGCCATCGGTCTGTCCAAGGCGAGGCGAGCCGGCGTGCGTCTCCCGCCGCCGAAACCGGGCAAGACCTCTCGAAAGACACGGCAGCGGGCCGAGCGGGACTACGAAAAGGGTCGAGCGTCGCCCTCGCGAGGCAATTCGTCGCCTCGGAGAACGCGCGCCACGCGCAGGGCTCTCCAGCGCGAGGGCCGAGCCGCCGCGTCGCGCGAGGCGCTTTCGAAGCAGGCTCGCAGCGCAGCCAGGCGCCGCACTCCGCAGGAGCGAGCGACCGCCGCACGCAAGGCCGCGCGAACCCGCAAGCGAAACGAGACCCGCCGTTAGTTCGGTTGGGTCCGGAGCCGCCTCGCGCGCTGCGCGCAGCCCGTCCCGCCGATCTTCGAGCCCGAGGTCGATGCTGAGGCGATCGTGTGCGCCGCCGTGCAATCCCGTCGCGAACTCTACGTCGCCTGGTCCGCCCGTCAAGGCCGTCGTCTTCGGCGCGAGCTCTCTCCTACCGTCGGAGATTGGTATCTGGCCAAGTACGTATACGACGCCCAGCAAACGTCCGTCCGCGGGTTGTAGAGCTGGCGGAGGGCTTCGTCGATTCGGATGCCCGCTGGCGTGGGCCTCGCAAGTGCATCGGTCATGTCCAGCGCGGAGGTCCAGAGCGAAGCGGAGGCGGCCGAGCGTCCCGGCGTTCCCGACGCGTGGTCCGATCCCGATCCAACGGTGCCGAAATACCGAGTCGCTCGCGAGGGACGCAATGGCGTCGAGCCTCGAGGCAGATACCGCCGCCTCATGGCGCCTCGAACCCGCTGGCGGTACGCGCGGACCGCCCTGACGAGCCCATGGCACCTTCTCGCCCTCACGGGAGTCGTCTGCGCGGGCGTGGCGTGCTGGAACGCCGTGGCGCCCGTGCTCGGCGTGTTGTCGCTCGATATCCTCGTCTTGGTCGTGGTCGTCCGGCTCCGCGCGTTTCGACGACACGTCGACGCGCGCATCGAGCACGCCGCCCAGAAGTGCGCGGCCGAGCGTCGGGCAGGGCTCATTGCGATGATGTGCGAGGACCATCGAAAAGAGCTCGCGTCGCTCGAGACCATCGTCGAGAACGCGCGCGACGCGAACCGGCCCCAGGGGGCCGCGGGCCAAGCCATCGTCGACGAGTGTCTGAGCCTGCTCGCCAGGTACGTGAGGATCGCCATTTCGTACAACGTCGGCAAGCGATGCCAGGCCTGCGTCGATCGGACGAAGGTGGAGAACGACTCACGGACGCTCGAGGCCATGTCCTTGTCGGGCACCCCGAGGACGCGTGACCTCGCGCGCCGGAGCCTGAGCGTCGCTCGCGAGCGCCTCGACCGCTGGGATCGATCGCAAGAGACGCTGCAAGCGCTCACGCTCCAGCTGAAACTGATCGCCGATTTGTTGCGCTTGATGCACGAGCAGCTGTCCGCCCCGCCCAACCCGGACTCCGACACGGCTGCGATCGACGACCTGTTCAACGTGATGGATCGCAGTCGGTCCGCGGCGGACGAGCTCGGGCCGCTCCTGACGGTGGACTACGAGGTCGACCCCTACGAGCTCGACGTGGGGCGTAGCTTCAAGCCTTCGAGATGACCCGTTCGCGAGCGTGCACGACCGCGCGCGGAGCCTCTAGGCCTCGTTGCGGCGGGGCACGATCTCGCCCAGCTCGTCGCGGAACAGCAACTCGGCTCGCCACTCATTTCGACGAAGCGACGCGAGGCGCGGGGCCATGCCGCGAGACCGGGACGCCTTGCAGCGGCATCCCGCGGGCGGTGAGCTCTGCGCAAGCGCGATC